>JBBSOX010000022.1:0-71164 GCA_038259325.1 Chroococcales cyanobacterium
GAAGCATTGCAACTAGCTGGATTTTCCCATTTTCTGGCAGAAAACGGTTTTGCTGAACAGGCTCTATCGTTGATCACTGAACGACGGCTTACTTCAAAGCCAAGTACCACAGGGAAAGATGTCAAATGGGTTCTATATAATACATACTTAGATTAGCGCTAGTCTTCCCATACATTACGTTCAGAATACAACCATTTCTCTACGACGATTTACGTGATATCACGGCTTTCACAACCCATGCTAGCCTGTTTGCAAAGAAATATGCATATTTTTGAGTGTCAATATGGCGATTTAGCGTGGTTTTTTAATAAACTAAGACATTAAGAATCTAGCTTTGTCATGCAAGTTAAGCAACTCAACTATTGAGTTTGTGCAGCGAAATCACTAATTTTTTTCTAAGGCGATCGCACTTCCTATTTCTCTACCAGGTTTGCAGCAGTAATTAGGGAGAATTGATCTCTTGTCAGCGCCAAGCTATTCTCATGGAGACTGTTTGCGATCGCACTTGTGACTTTTGCTCAAGAAAATTCCCGACTTTTTCAAAAAGTCGGGAATATGAATATTTGGATTAGTACAGCACAGGGCAAATCCTCTTATTAAAGCTAGGCAAACTTCCGCCACATCTTACTAGGGAGTGCCAACTATTCCCTAATGAGGTACAGCCACTTGTACATCGGCTACCTGGGTATTATCAGCAACAATTTTGCGGAATGCATCACCTTCAATTGTTTCCTGTTCTACTAACAAATCTACTAAACGCTCCAAAACTATGCGGTTTTCTTCCAACAGTTCTTTGGCTCTGATGTAGGAATTGTTCACAATTTCGCGCACCTGTGAATCAATTTTGGCGGCAATTTCCTCAGAATAGTCTGATTTATTCATCCAGTCACGTCCCAAAAATACCTCTCCACTCTGATTTTCTAGTGACAATGGGCCTAATTCCGACATCCCAAAGCGTGTCACCATCTGCCGCGCCATTCCTGTAACTTGTTGCAAGTCATTCCCTGCACCTGTGGTAACTTCTGGCTTACCAAAAACGATTTCCTCGGCGGCGCGACCGCCCAAAGTGCCAGTAATCCGGGCTTTAAGTTGGGAACGGGAAATTAACCCCTGTTCTTCGTTGGGAGTAAACCAAGTTAATCCGAGTGCTTGTCCCCGTGGAATAAGTGTAACTTTCTGCACAGGGTCATGGTCTTTGATTAATGTGCCTACTAAAGCGTGTCCAACTTCATGATAAGCAATCAAGCGCTTGCTCTTGCTGTCTACTAAAGCCGTACCTTCCATACCTGCAACGACTCTATCCACAGCAGCATCAATTTCTAAAAGGGTGACAGCTTCTTTACGTCTCCTAGCAGTGAGAATGGCGGCTTCGTTGAGTAAGTTAGCTAAGTCTGCGCCAGTAAACCCAGGAGTGCGACGAGCGATCGCTTCTAATGATACGCTAGGATCAATTTTTTTATTCCGCGCGTGGACTTTCAAAATTTCCAGTCGCCCTTTCAAATCCGGTGCATCCACCATCACTTGTCTGTCAAAGCGTCCTGGTCTGAGCAGCGCTGCATCTAGAACATCTGGGCGGTTAGTGGCAGCAATAATAATAATGCCTGTGTTACCTTCAAAACCATCCATTTCGGTGAGGAGTTGGTTCAGGGTTTGTTCGCGCTCGTCGTTACCGCCACCGATACCAGCACCCCGTTGTCTACCTACTGCGTCAATTTCATCGATAAATATTAGACATGGGGCATTCTCTTTGGCTTTCTTGAAGAGGTCGCGCACGCGAGATGCACCCACACCGACGAACATTTCTACGAATTCTGAACCGGAAATACTGAAGAATGGTACACCTGCTTCACCTGCGATCGCTTTTGCTAGTAAGGTTTTACCAGTACCCGGAGGGCCAATTAACAGCACTCCTTTGGGAATACGTGCGCCTACAGCAGTAAATCTTTCTGGCTGTTTCAGGAAAGTCACAACTTCTTCGAGGTCTTCTTTAGCTTCTTCAACCCCGGCTACATCTTCAAATTTCACTCCAGTTTTTGCCTCCATTTGGAAGCGAGCTTTGGATTTGCCGAAATTCATCGCTTGGCTAGAAGCATTAGTAGAGCGTCGGAGGAACAATAGCATTAAAGCCACTAGCGGCAAAATCCACATGAGATTGATCAACAGCCCAACAGCAGCTCGACTGTTAGCAGAAGAAACCTCGCCAAAATCAACATTCCCGTTTTTGAGAATGTCAATTAACTCTGTGTTTTGTGCCAAAAGTCTCACCTGTTGAGGTGGTGTATTCTCCTTTTGTCCCTTTAGATAAACCTTTGCTAGCTGTTCGGTTTCGTCAAGCTCTACTCTTTCAACTTCTCCCGCCTTCACTTTCTTGATCAACTGACCATAATTGAGAGGTGTGCTTTCTGTTTTTTGTGCTAATACGGGAGTATTCCCAAAAAGTCCTGGCAACATAATCAAACTAGCTGCGATGCCGAAGGCGGGCTTTCTCAACGCACCAACCCAAGCACCACGCTTTGATGACTGCCTTTTGATCAATGCTTTTTTTTCCAAATTTGTCATAATAATTACCCTTTGTCTGCTGGCACAAGTTTGAGCTATGGTTTTATGCCTATTCTTCTAGCAAAAATTGTAATAACTGGAAATTACACTTTTCTTATCTAGTCTAACTTCCACATAAAAGCATTCCCAAGTTTCTTCCGGCTATTAGATAAAGTTGAGCATCTGGATAATTATTCTGACTCCTAACTTCTAACTGTAGATATTAATTTGACACATTCCGACACAAATCGCTAAAATAAGCATAGTCATAACGATTCCGTTTTTTAAGAAATGTGGTGATAGTAGCTAGTTAATAGTTTGTAGGTTAATTATGGTGAGAATTATTGGTATTGGCGGTAGTTTAAGATCCAACTCCTATACCCAGCTTGCTTTACAAGTAGCAGTACAAAGGGTAGAAGCCCTTGGTGCAGAGGTAGAAATTTTGGATTTACGGCAGTTGCAACTACCATTTTGCACTGGTGCAAAGGAGTATCCAGAGTACCCAGATGTTCAGCGCTTGCAAGATACAGTCAGTAGTGCCGATGGATTAATTTTAGCGACACCTGAGTATCATGGTGGCGTTAGTGGTGTCCTGAAAAATGCTTTAGATTTGATGAGCTTTGAGCAGCTGTCGGATAAAGTGACAGGATTGATTAGCGTCTTAGGTGGTCAGTCTAATAGTAACGCTTTAAATGACCTCCGGTTAATCACCCGATGGGTGCATTGTTGGACGATTCCAGAACAAATTGCGATCGGACAAGCTTGGGGTGCATTCAATCCTGAAGGCAAGCTACTAGATGAGAAACTCTCCCAAAGATTTGATCAATTTGCTCAGAGTCTAGTTGATAATACTCGCAAGCTGCGGGGCGTAAATTAGTTTGTAGGGTGGTCAAAGCTACGGTGGGGCATACCAAAATCAACGCTTCTGGACAGAACAACCTCTATCTAGGTGGGGAAACTCCTCTAGACAACTTGACTGGTTGAAAGAAGAATCCCACACCTTTAAGGTGTGGGAGTGTCAATTAATGATGATGGTGGTGATGATGGTGATCCCCAGCGAGTTGGGGATTAACTGCTAAAGTTTGCTCTGACAGCAACTCTGCAATATGAGCATCAGCCCATTGGGCCACCATTGCCAAGAATTCTGGATGATCGTTTACGCAAGCCATTTGCACGTAGTTTGTACCAGGATTCTGTTTTTCCAAGGCATGGATGATATGGTGTACATCCAATAAAGTTTCGTGGTTTTCTGTAGCAAAGCCAATTGGCATAAATATCACTACTTTTGCACCCAATTGAATCAGGTTATTTGCAGCTTGCTCTGCATTTGGCTGTGTCCAATCAATTAGGGGCGTGTCATGGTTGAGCCAACCCACGGAGATTAAGGGATAACGGTTAATCAATTTATCCCGAATTAAATCGTACATTGCTTCACTTTCGGCAATCCCAGAAGTAAATCCTTTAGCTTTATGGGGACAGCCATGATTCATTAAGACAATACCGATTTGAGAAGGTAGATAAGCTGCTGCTAACTCAGCAATTTTCTCCTCAACCAGATGAGCCATTAAATCGATGTAGGCTGGTTCGTTGAAGAAAGAAGGAATGTAGCGCTGTGCTTTAACCCAGTGTTCTTCACCATCAGCCAACTCAACGAGAGCATTGTTAACTTGCTCGATCGCAATCCCACTGGTAAATATAGAATCAACAACTAGTAGTGGGTAAATCAGCAGCTTGTCGAAGCCTTGGTTTTTGATTTCTGCTAAGACTTGATTGGGTAGGTAAGGGGCGCAGAAGTTGAAAGCCTTGAAAACTTGAACCTTATCACCCCATTTTTCTTGTAAATTCTTCTCAATCCCAGCCCGCTGCTGTTCAAAGATGGCATTGTGTGGGGAGATAAAATCGTGATGTGTGTGTCCCCACTCATGTCGGTCAAATAGGGCCAAAAGTTTTGCCAGTGGGGGATAAATCCAGGTTGGTACTGGTGCAAATTTTGCTGTCAGTAGATTTAAAGCCTGTTCGTTATAGTTGGCGAAATCTTCGTAGCTTTCGACTTCGCCGTAGCCCATAAGCAGTACGGCTACACGGTCTTTACCTGATAATTGCTCGTGGGTATGTTGTACTTTTTCCGGCGTGGCAACCACAATGATTTCCTCAATATAACCAGAGTGCAGAGAAATATAAAATAAGGGAATAGCTTACACATTTCCCTTTCCTTACTTGTAACTTATTATCCCATCCAGGGGGATAGGATAGGTGAGAAAATCAAAACAATACATCAAAAGACATACATACGAAAATTATTTAGTACAAATTAATACTCGTATTATGAGGTTGATTCCCATTGTGGGCTTGGGTAGGAAAAATTGAACCAGTTTAATCAAAAGACTTCAAGTCTGGAGCTACCCAAGTTTGACGAGCTTCCCAAGACATAATTAAACGCTCACTGTAATATTCACGAAATATACTTTTTTGCTCACCGTAAATAAGTATGAAGTTATTGATTAGTGCTAATACAGATGTATTG
This sequence comes from Chroococcales cyanobacterium, assembly GCA_038259325.1. Lineage (GTDB taxonomy): Bacteria > Cyanobacteriota > Cyanobacteriia > Cyanobacteriales > Nostocaceae > Nostoc. The sequence goes on from JBBSOX010000022.1 coordinate 5,063, forward strand.
GGATTACTAGCAAGAAAGCGACGCGCGATGGTTATCCAAAAGAGAGTCAAAGTTTCATGATATCCACTGCTAATAGTAGTTGCGATCGCATTGCAGTGGTTGTAATGCTGAATTCCAGTACGGATACTTAGAATTGCTTCTGCCTCAGAGTACATAGAGACATACCACATAGCAATAGTAAGGTGAGCAGTGTGGTTCCAGTTACTTTTAGGCAAGGTACAGGCTTCAAATTGCTGAACTAGCGTAACTATATCTTCATCAGTTTGGTAAAACTGAGCTTTAGCTATACGATGTGTCACATTTATAACCTAACGATATCAGCTTTGGAATTTGACATAAGTAAGTCGGCACAATAAAAGCAAACTGTGTGAAGAAAAGTAAACAAGGCTCAAACCCTTTTTTCCTTGCTCCCAGCAAGAACTGCCTTATCCCAACGATAATTATTTACGCAGGCCTACTTATACATATATTTAGTATTTAGATGAGATGCTGAAAAAGCTGAAAAACTCAGTTTTGTCCAAAGTCCAATTGCCATTGCCTGATTTATGGTAGTACTTCATTCAGTAAAAAGCCTGATATTTGAAGCAATAAATAGTACTAATTTGGAATAGCTAGAACGATGAAAATTAAACTGACTAAAGCAATTTTGCAGACTGGCTTTAACTCAATTTCAGAAATCTATACCCTCCAACTCTTGATTTATCATAGCGAAGGCAGATGTTTGGAGTGTCTCCAATTACTTTAAATTAGTCAAAGAACTGCATCTACTGCATCTTTAATAATATGAAACTACCTCAGATGATCGTTACAACAGTCACAGCAATTACCTTAGGATACCTCGGCTCTCAATATCTAAATAGGAATATTATGTATATCATAGGCGGTGGAATGGCTGCAATTGGTGCAGTAGCATATGTTACTCAGCCCAAATCCAAAGAAAAATTAGAACCCGAATTTCGACAACAGTCAACATCGACACAACTGAAAAAATGAGTTGTAAGCGCTCAGAATCAGTCCGAAATCTTTTCCACAGAGGCTTGATGCCTAATTTGCTCTTTTAAAAAACCTGTTGCTACTGTGGTAGTAATTTCCCAATTGTTAGTAAAAATCTATTGGCGCTAGACTCAGTTTTTTCCAAAGTCTAATTCTTGTTGCCTAATTTGCGTCAAGGTTAACAATTAATAAATACCTGGAGTAACTTTAAGTTATTAATAATTGTGAAAGCTGGTAACACGAGAGACAGATGAATATAATTATTTGCCCTGGAATCCATAAACCGGAATTAACTGAGAGTTTTAGAATCGGATTGTTAGATTTAGTTTCTAATAGCACAATCGGTCAAAATGCAGTAAATATACTGGTTTATCCGGGTAAAGATTTTTTGGTTTTATCTGCATTTCACATTTTGCAGTTTTTGCGCGATTGCTTGGGCGATCGCCTAAAATCGCCAATTATATTCATAAGCTTTAGTGCTGGCGTAGTTGGGGCAATAGGGGCAGCACATTTCTGGCAACTCTTAGGTGGTCGTGTCAAAGCGTTTATTGCTATAGATGGATGGGGAGTACCACTACAGGCTAATTTCCCTATTCATCGGATGAGCCATGATTATTTCACCCATTGGAGTTCGTGTTTGCTAGGTTGTGGGCAAAATAACTTTTATTCAGAGCCAGCAGTTGATCATTTGTCCATTTGGAAATCTCCCCAAAATGTACAAGGCTGTTGGGTAGATTCGTCCATTGAGATTATTCCACCCACAGGTCGTCTGACAGCAACTGAGTTTTTGCTTATGCTGTTAAAGCACTATGAAGCAAATTAATCCGGACAATGGAGTAAGCAAACAGGAGTTAAGAGTGAGGAGTTAGGAGTTAGCATTTATTCTCTCCCATGCCCAATGTCCAATGCCCAATGCCCAATGCCCAATGCCCAATGCCCAATGCCCAATGCTCCATGCCCCATGCCCAATGCCCCATCTACCCAAAAAAAGTATCTAATGTTTCCAACTGAACCGGCTGCTGTTAATAACGGGTTTGGCGCACTGCTAAAAAACCGTGGTTTTATGCTCCTGTGGATTGGGCAACTGGTTTCCCAGTTAGCAGATAAAGTTTTCTTTGTTTTGATGATTGCTTTGCTGGAAAACTACTCACCGCTTCCTGGGTTGGCACAAAACTCGATGTACTCAACCTTGATGCTGTCCTTTACAATACCAGCAATCTTGTTTGGCTCTGCCGGTGGTATTTTTGTTGACCGATTGCCAAAAAAGTTGATTATGGTTGGCTCAGATGTAGTGCGAGGAATAATGACACTGTGTCTTCCCTTGTTACCAAGAGAGTTCCTGATTCTGTTAATTTTGACTTTTGCTATTTCCTCAGTGACGCAGTTTTTTGCACCAGCTGAACAAGCAGCGATTCCCTTGTTGGTAAAACGAGAGAATTTGTTGGCAGCCAATGCGTTGTTTAGCAGCACAATGATGGCAGCTTTAATTGTTGGCTTTGCGATCGGTGAGCCGATTTTGAGCTTGTCGAAAAACTTGGTGGGAGCAGAATACGGTCAAGAGGTTGTCGTTGCTGGATTATATCTATTATCAGCTGCGATCATGCAACCGATTAAGTTTAAAGAACACAAACCTCACGGGGAAGATCGGGTATCAAATCACCCTTGGGCCGAATTCACCGCGAGCCTACGCTATCTCAAGAAAAACCGTTTGATATTGAATGCCATGCTGCAATTAACAACTTTATATTGTGTGTTTGCAGCCTTAACGGTGTTGACAATTCAATTAGCCGAGGAGTTTGGTTTAAAAGAAAAACAGTTTGGCTTTTTCTTGGCAGCAGCAGGGGTAGGTATGGTATTTGGAGCGGCGATTTTAGGTCACTGGGGTGATAAATTGCATCATAAGCCCTTACCTCTAATTGGATTTTTGATGATGGCACTAGTTTTAGGGGTGTTCACTTTTACGCACAACTTGTTGGTGGCGCTGGGATTGTGTGCATTTTTGGGTGTAGGTGCTGCCTTCATCGGTGTGCCCATGCAAACTTTAATTCAACAACAAACACCATCTACCATGCACGGTAAAGTATTTGGCTTTCAAAATCATGCCGTTAACATCGCTCTGGCCTTACCTCTGGCTATTACTGGGCCATTAACTGATGTTCTCGGCTTGCGAACTGTGCTTGTAGCAATGAGTATTATTGTCGTGGTTGTTGGCGTTTGGGCTTGGCAAAATACCCGCAAAGTCTTGCAAGACGTAATTTAATTAATGTAGGCTAATAGTCTAGGTTTATATTTAATATAAAAAATAATAAGATTTTGATTGAAGTTTTCAATTAAAATGAAATCTTAACTACAGAATTCAGCGTTAATTGTAGCTATAGTCTGAGGTTTGGCCGTGCGTTCACAAAGTGTCTCCGCAAGAGAATCGCTTTCCCAAATTAGTCTCCCACAAACTGAAAATCACAAACAGTCTCGTACTTCTAGCCCGCCAGCAGTGCCCAAGCGTGCATCTGGTGGTTTTGCTCTGCTTGACAGCCTTCATCGCCACGGCGTTGATTTTATTTTTGGTTATCCTGGTGGGGCAATTCTACCGATTTACGACGATTTGTATAAGGTGGAACAAACTGGTGCTATGAAGCACATTCTCGTGAGGCATGAACAAGGTGCAGCCCACGCCGCTGATGGTTACGCCCGTGCAACGGGGAAAGTAGGAGTATGCTTTGGCACTTCTGGCCCAGGAGCAACTAACTTGGTGACAGGGATCGCCACCGCCTACATGGATTCAATCCCGATGATTGTGGTTACAGGACAGGTAGCACGGCCGTCGATTGGTACAGATGCGTTTCAGGAAACCGATATTTACGGAATTACACTACCGATCGTCAAGCACTCTTATGTAGTGCGTGATCCTAAAGATATGGCGCGAATCGTCGCCGAAGCTTTCCACATCGCTAGTACTGGGCGTCCAGGGCCAGTTTTGATTGATGTCCCCAAAGATGTAGCTTTAGAAGAATTTGACTACGTACCTGTAAAACCAGGTTCAGTAAAATTGCGCGGTTATCGTCCCACAGTAAAGGGAAATCCCCGGCAAATTCATGCCGCAATCCAGTTGATTACCGAAAGTCGCCGTCCTCTACTGTATGTCGGTGGTGGTGCGATCGCAGCTGGTGCCCATGAAGAAATTAAACAATTAGCTGAATTATTCAATATCCCTGTCACCACAACCTTAATGGGGATCGGTGCATTTGACGAACATCATCCCCTAGCTTTGGGAATGTTGGGAATGCACGGCACAGCTTACGCTAACTTTGCTGTTAGTGATTGTGACTTGCTGATTTGCGTTGGCGCTAGATTTGACGATCGCGTTACAGGCAAGTTAGACGAATTCGCCTCCCGCGCCAAAGTCATTCACATCGACATCGATCCGGCAGAAGTCGGCAAAAACCGCATTCCTGAAGTGCCCATCGTTGGCGATGTGCGGAACGTGTTAGTAGACTTGTTGCGTCGCTGCAAAGAAACAGGGATTAAGGCTACACCTAATCAAAACCAAGAGTGGTTAAATTTAGTTAACCGTTGGCGCGATGAGTATCCTCTAATAGTGCCGCAGCATCCCGACAGCATTTCGCCCCAAGAAGTGATTGTAGAAGTCAGTCGCCAAGCACCCCAGGCTTACTACACTACAGATGTCGGACAGCATCAAATGTGGGCAGCACAATTCCTGAAGAACGGCCCAAGACGCTGGATTTCTAGCGCTGGTTTGGGAACGATGGGTTTTGGCTTACCTGCCGCAATGGGTGCGAAAGTAGCGTTTCCTGATGAAGAAGTCATCTGTATTAGCGGTGATGCTAGTTTCCAAATGTGTTTGCAGGAATTGGGGACGCTTGCACAGTATGGAATAAATGTCAAGACACTAATAATCAATAACGGTTGGTTAGGGATGGTGCGCCAGTGGCAGCAAGCCTTCTATGGTGAGCGTTACTCATCCTCAGATATGGAAGTAGGGATGCCAGACGTAGAGTTATTGGCAAAAGCTTATGGGATTAAGGGTATGGTAATTAGCGATCGCAGTCAATTAAAAGATGCGATCGCCGAAATGCTAGCACACAAAGGCCCGGTGATTGTGAATGTCCGCGTCACCAGAGACGAAAACTGCTATCCAATGGTAGTCCCTGGCAAGAGCAATGCTCAAATGGTCGGCTTGCAGAAGCGATCGCCCAAAGCAGCAGCCGAGCCAGTGTATTGTAGTCACTGCAATGCAAAAAATGCTCCTACCCACAACTTCTGCGCTGAGTGTGGGACGAAGCTGTAACACTTTTTGATAATTTAGACCAGAGAGGTACGGGAGGAAGGAGAAGGGGAGAAAGATTCAGGAATTTCCCTACTTCTGCTCCCTTTCCTTTTGCGTAGGTGTCGCTTAATCTTCCTGATTGGGTTGAGTTAAAGAGATATTTCCTAAGTAATCGCTACAACTGGAGCAACTTTTTGAACTAGATTTTTTATTTCTTTTTCCATAAATGCGATCGCCAAATTAACATTAGAAAGGGGAAAAAAGAAATTTAATCGTATACACAAGTCGAATTACCCCCCTTGTAAAGGGGAGAAAAATAGATCCAGTTCCCTCCCCGTATGTATTGGGGAGGGTTAGGGTGGGGTAAAACCCTGGTTAATCAGCTATTTCAGACTTGTGTGTACACCGTATCCTTTTAGGCTACGCAGCGTACACAAGTAATAAAAACCTCAATCGCTAAAAGCAACTTAACCGTTTTTATACGCAGACGAATATATTTTCTGCGTATTTTTTACGAAAAAAAAGATTCATCCCAATGTATATTTCCGCATTATTTTGGGAATCATAAATCGAGGAAGCATGATAAACCGCAAAATATTACTTCCTGAAATATCACGTAACTTTTAGAGGATAATTATGTCTAAACGCAAGTTGCCCAAAGGCTGTAGTGTTAGTTCAGTTGCTCTAGAACCAGAAGTTGCGATCGCTATCCTTGGACTATTTTCTGCTGCGGCTGACGGTGAAGGTATTTCTTCAGTAGAAGAATACGCTTTAAGTGAATTTCTCGGTCAGGTTAGCTTATTTGAAGATTATTCTGAAGCAGACTTTGAAGAATTAACCGAAAAAGTCGTCAGCTTGATTGAAGAAGAAGAACCAGAAGATTTAATTGCCCAGTCCATCGAATCCTTACCGAATAGAGGTTATCGTGAAGCTGCATACATCACCGCTATCTTAGTAGTAGGAATTGACGAAGAAGTACCCGAAGCTGAACAAGATTATATCTCTGAGCTTCAGGAAGCTTTAAAAATTTCAGACGAACGCGCACAAGAACTTATTGATGGAGTATTCGGAGAGGAAGAAGAAGAAGAAGAGGAAGAGGAGTAATCCTTTTTCAATTGCAGCCTCAACCAACTACCATCGTTAATTTGGGGTTGCTAATTTAGAGTAAAAAATAATTTTGTTTGAGTTAATTTGTTCAGATTCCCGACTTCTTTATGAAGTTGGGAATCTTGCAGATTATCAAAATTAATCCGATAGAGCAATACAGTTCAGAATGAGCAACAAAACCCTGATTGTAGAGACGCGATTTATCGCGTCTTCTGAACCGTATTGTCCGATAGACCACTAATTAGAAATTGGTACATTTTTAAATGCGGCTGTATCTGGCATAAAAATGTCCAAGTTATTAACACCATCAGGAACTCTTAGCCAGATATAAGCATCTGCGGAGGCTTGTGGGCGTACTTGAAACAAAGAAACGCTTCCTGTTGAGCGATCAAGAGCAACTCCTTTGTAGGTTACGCTAGTGTCAGGATTGCGGGCTGTTGTACTAGCCACCGATATAATATCGCTACCAACAACTCCGTCTGTGGCAAGGCGACGAATACGCATTTGCAGATTTACCACATCACGGTTTCCAGTTTCTGGATCTTTAATTCGCTTTGCTGATAGTAACTCAACTTCTGCCTTTTTGCCAAAAGCAGGCTGCACAAATTGACCAGGGCTAATTGCTAAAGTTGTAGCTGGGGATGGTGAGATTGTTGCTTGTGGAGAAGTTATAGCTATAGGACTTGGCACTTGAGTGGGAATGGTGTTGCTGACTGTATTGCTAGCATTCAGTGTCTGCCGTAACGTGAAAACTTCATAAGCTACATAGCCACTACATCCCAAAGCCAAAGTAGAGAGTAATACAGCTACACCAGATAAAAATGTACTCACACCATTGCCTCGATTTCGTATTTCTGTATATGCAGGTTGACTTATGTTTCTATTTTGTAGTCCCATAAATTATGTTTGTGCGTAGGCGCAGCCCGCACTTCGACTTCGCTCAGTGACCGTCGTAGACATCGCCCACCTATGAAGCATGTGAACATCTTCCCTATACTAGTTAAGTAACTTTACTGAGCCAATCCTCCTCTCTCCGGAAAGAAGTTGTTGGCAAGCCAAAAATATCTATCTTTAAAATAAGGAAAATTGGTGAGACTTAAGACTTTAAATCAACCACTGGGTGTTTTGTTAATATTTTTGACTAGCCAGATAGGATTTAGTTCTATTGCGAAAGCACAAACCCCAGTTGCACCAACAATCAGTACAAAATCAATTTGCTCTACCCAACTGGGAACAGCTATAGATGATGTAATCAATCGTCCCTTATTTAGTCGGGTGCGCTGGGGAATTTTGGTACAACCCCTGTCAACGGGGCCAACTCTTTACAGTCGAGATGCTCAGAAATATTTTACTCCTGCGTCTAACATCAAATTGCTGACAACAGCAGCAGCATTACAGCAATTGGGTACTAATTTTCGGATTCGCACCTCAATTTATCAGAATGGCAATGGTGTTTTACGTGTTGTCGGTAGGGGAGATCCCAGCTTAAGTAATACTCAACTGCAAACATTAGCACAGCAGTTAAAACAGAAAGGTATTACTCAAATTCAGCGATTGATAGCTGATGATAGTTATATTCAAGGTGATATTGTTAATCCCACCTGGCAATGGGAAGATGTGCAGTCAGACTATGGTGCACCAGTCAGCAGCTTTATTCTAAATCAAAATATTTTTAGCTTAAAACTTGTTCCGCAAGCTGTAGGTAAACCTTTACAAGTGGTGTGGACTGATATCAACGATGCGAGACAGTGGCGAACAATTAATCAGTCAGTAACCGTTGCCCAAAATCAACCAACCTACGTCAATGTTACCCGCGAATTATCAGGAACAGCATTACGAATTCAAGGACAACTAACAACCAATTCTGAACCGTCTTTAATAGATTTGCCTGTAGTTGATCCTAATTATTACTTCTTACGGCACTTCCGCACTGCTTTGGCAGCAGAAAAAATTGCCTTAGGGCAAACATTAGTAGTAAATGGTGGCGTTAACCAAGAGGAAATAGCATTTGTAGAGTCGCCACCTTTATCTGAATTATTAGCAGAGACGAATCTAAATAGTAATAATCTTTATGCTGAGGCACTTCTGAGAGCATTAGCTGTGAAAAAACTCAGACTGAAGAATCAAACTAGTGCTGATTTAGGTTTGGAAGTTGTCAAAGCGAGTTTAACTCAATTGGGAGTTGATCCCGCAAATTACATTTTAGTGGATGGTTCGGGTTTATCACGTCGTAACTTAGTGACACCAGAAGCTTTTGTACAAACTTTGCGAGGAATAGCAAGAACACCAACAGCATATCTGTATCGCGCATCTTTACCCGTGGCGGGTAAAAGTGGAACCTTGAAGGGACGCTTTCAAGATACATCTGCTGAGGGCATCGTCCAAGCAAAAACAGGTACGTTAACAGGTGTAGTTTCTCTATCTGGATATCTAAATGCGCCTAAGTATGAGCCGTTAGTTTTTAGTATTATCGTCAATCAATCGGAACAACCTGCAACAGTTGTGCGCCAAGCAATTGATGAAATTGTTGTGTTATTAACGCAGTTGCAGGATTGTTAAGAAGAATTCAGGAGTCAGAATTCAGAATTCAGAATTCAGAATTCTGCTGTATCAAATTAAACAATAGATTGACTAATTCGGAGTCCCATGATCACTAAGTCCCGTTCAACGCTCTCAATTTCGGCAACTTTAGGTAAATGTCCCCAATGTTGAAAACCAAATGTTTCAAAAAGTTTTAAACTGGGTTGATTGTGGGCAAAAATAAAGCATACCAGCGTCTTTAAACCCAAACTAGGACTTTCACTAATTGCTTGTGTTAATAGTTGTCGTCCCAAACCACACCGATGAAAGCTAGGGGCTATGTAAATACTAATTTCGGCAGTATTACTATAGGCGGGCCGCCCATAAAAGGATTGAAAACTCAGCCATCCAGCAATTACTCCCTCTACTTCAATTACCCAAAGTGGGCGTTGTGAAGGCGATCGCCCCTTAAACCAAGGAAGGCGACTTTCAAGAGATACTGGCTCTAAATCAGCAGTTGCCATGCCACTAGGAATTGCAGCATTATAAATTGCCACAATTGCGGGCAAGTCAGTTTCAGTCGCATGGCGAATAGTCATTGCTACCGTCTTGGAGAAAATCTTGAGAAAATATTCAAAGATAATACAGCGTTACGGAAGTTGTAATCCTATCTCACCAGAATAGTTTTGGCTCCCCATCGCACCGCTTGGATAGGATTTGCAGTTCCTCAGGTTCCTCCACCGACAGCTAAGACATTAGATGTATAGGTTTGATTAACCATCCCTCAACCTCACTGGAGTTTTGACATATTTTCTCCAGATAGCTTGGGATCATACAAGATAATTTATTTTGTTTTTCGGATATTTCGTTTATGTAGTGTGTATGATTAAGATGGTGAATAAGATTAACAGTGTAAATTGCATTGCTAATGACAAACCCTGCAACACAGTAGTAGACTAATATGATGTTAAAACAGAACATGTCTTTAGATTCTGTAATATCTCCACAGCTAGAAGCTCAATCTATCAAAGAACTGGAGCGCATACTGAGCGTTAAAGATTTTCAGGCGAAACTGGTAGGAGCTAATGGAGAAAAAATTAACATTCCTGAGCCGATTTATCAAGTGCTGCTTCAAGTTGTCCACGCAATGGCATCAGGTAAGGCTATATCTATAATTCCTCAACAACAGGAATTGACGACGCAACAAGCCGCTGAGTTTCTTAATGTATCACGCCCATACCTGATCAAGTTATTAGAACAAGGTGAAATTCCTCACATCAAAGTGGGTTCACATCGACGGGTTCGTTTTGATGATTTAATGAATTACAAACAGCAGCGAGATGTGAAACGCGATCAGCTCTTAACTGAGCTAACTCAGATGAGTCAAGAAGCAGGATTCTACGAATAGGAGTAATTCAACCAACAAAATGGCTGAACAGCTTGTTCTCTTAGACTCTTGTGTTATGTTCCCCATGTACCTGCGTGACATTCTACTTCGTTGTGCTAGGGCTGGTTGTTATTTGCCTTATTGGTCGCAGGAAATTCTTGATGGTGCAACTCGCAACCTTGTAATTACAGGGAAGATGTCAGTTGAGATAGCAATGAAGTTGGAGGAGACAATTACAGCAGCCTTTCCAGAAGCAATGGTGGAAGTGCCAAATGGATTAGCTGAAATTATGACAAATCACCCTGGCGATCGCCATGTTCTGGCTGCTGCTGTCACAGCTAAAGCTGATATAATTGTCACCTCGAATCTCAAGCATTTTCAAGCCAAGGATCTGTTTCGTTGGGAAATAGAAGCGCAACACCCCGATACCTTTCTTACTCATCTTTACGATCTTGACCCAGACTGCATACTTCAAGTAATACACCGATGGTCTCAAGATTTAAAAAAGCCACCTCTGACTTTTATCGAGCTACTTGATCTCCTCAACAAAGAACTACCAACATTCACTAGTAAGGTTTTATCACATGAATACAGCCAGAGTGTTTTCCAAACTGCTAAAAAAACCTTGTATAGGCTAGGCAAGGCAGTACCAGATGGTGGTAGATGCTTTGAAGGAGAGCGCTATCGACTCTGGCAGAATCGGGGAGTTTTAACAATTACTGCCAAGAAGGACAACCGTGGGGAGATTCTGCGGCTTGAGAATGGGACAATTCAAGGAAAGCTCTCATTAGAGGATATCAAGGCATTCCAAATATTTGAACAAAGCTTAGAAACAGAATTAGAACAAGCTAAAACACAGAAATCTTAAATCTGATAGCCTAACGTTGACTGCTAATGTTACATCTAGTATCGTTGAGCGGGAAAAACCAACGTGAAAGCACAGGTATTTAGAGGCGTCAATCAGCTGTCTTACGAAGATATCCCAGTTCCGACTCTGGAACCAGATGAAGTGCTGGTACAAGTGCAGGTTGTGGGGTTGTGTCAGTCAGATATAAAAAAAATTCGTTATCCACTCTATGAACCGCCGCGCATTTTTGGACATGAAACTGCCGGCACGATCGCAGCATTAGGCAATGATGTTAAAGGTTGGCAAGTTGGACAACGGGTAGCGGTAATGCACCACATCCCCTGTATGCGTTGCGCCTACTGCCTAAATGATAATTTCTCTATGTGTGATGTCTACAAAAACATCTCCACAACCGCAGGCTTTAACGCCAGTGGTGGCGGTTTTGCCGATTATGTCAAAGTTCCTGGACATATTGTCCAAAACGGCGGGCTGATTCCCATCCCAGATAATATCAGTTTTGAAGAAGCGAGTTTTGTAGAACCGACTAACTGCTGCTTGAAAGCTGTGAAAAAAGCTCAAATTGCCCCAGGACAAATTGTCTTAGTTACTGGTGCCGGGCCAATTGGGTTAATGTTCATTATGTTGGTGAAGTATTTCGGAGCAAAAGCGATCGCTACCGATTTACTGCCCTCTAGAATTGAAAAAGCCTTGAGTGTCGGTGCAGAGGCGGCTTTTGATGCTCGTGATCCCGATTTACCAGCAAAAATCCATGCCCTAACTGGTGGACTGGGTGTTGATGTTACCCTGCTGGCTGTTCCTAGTGAGAAAGCTTTCTTTCAAGCACTTGATAGTACCCGCAAAGGTGGGAAAATATTATTTTTCGCCGAATTCCCCGATGAGGTGGAAATCCCCATCAACCCTAATATCCTCTACCGTCGAGAAATTGATTTGATAGGAAGTTATAGCTCATCTTATCGGCTTCAGAGTCTATCAGCCGATATTGTATTTAATCAGCGAATTGATGTAAAAGCGTTGATTAGCGATCGCTATCCATTAAAAGATTTATCAGCAGCTGTCGAAGTTGCGATCGCACCCACACCGGATACTTACAAAATCCTAATTTACCCGTAATCAGAACAAAGACGCGATGAATCGCCGTCTCTACAATAATCAGTCTTTGTAGAGACGGCGATTTATCGCGTCTCTTGCCTTAACCGAACTCTCCTATTCTCCCTTTGTCCCCAACAAAATGCTTATTACCCTAGTTGCAGTCGCCCTACTAGCTTTCTACGTCGCCTGGAATCTCGGAGCAAATGATGTTGCTAACGCGATGGGAACCTCTGTAGGTTCCAAAGCTGTTACCCTCAAACAAGCGATAATAATTGCTGGGATATTAGAGTTTACCGGTGCTGTATTGTTTGGACATGAGGTAACGGAAACTCTTGCAACGAAAATTGTCAATCCCGCTTTATTCGCAGCTACACCCCAAGTATTAGTAACTGGGATGGTAACGGTGCTAATTTCCTGTGGTGTGTGGTTGCAAATTGCCACATCACGCGGTTTACCTGTATCCTCTTCTCATGCGGTTGTTGGTGCGATCGCTGGATTTAGTTGGGTAGCTTTAGGAGTAGGTGCAATTGATTGGTCATCAATTGGCTTGATCACTATTGGCTGGGTTTTAACGCCATTAATTAGTGGTGCGATCGCCGCTCTATTCTACAGTCAAATAAAGCACTGGATTTTAGACCAACCCAATCAAGTAATGCAGTTACAAGAATGGATTCCTTGGTTGAGTACTGCATTGCTAGGTATATTCGGCGTGATTGTATTACCATCACTAACTCAACCGCTAACCAATTTTGTAATTGAGCTTGGTTTCAACATTCCCCCTTACGATATCCCACTGTTAACGGGTGCAATAGCAGCAGTTGGACTCACAATTATTAGTTGGCGACAATTGGGAGATTTGGGGAAAACAGAAGAGTCTATTCAATCCCCACTCCCCACTCCCCACTCCCCACTCCCCAATTCCATAGAAAGATTATTCGCCCGATTCCAACTACTAAGTGCTTGCTTTGTCGCCTTTGCTCACGGTTCTAATGATGTGGGAAATGCGATCGCTCCTTTAGCTGCGATCGTTTATATCAATCGCACTGGTAGCGTACCTACAGATGGGATAACTATCCCCCTTTGGATTTTAATCCTTGGTGGTGTTGGCATTGTTGGTGGTTTAGCTGTCTGGGGTAAAAAAGTCATCGCTACTATTGGCGAAAACATTATTGCCTTGCAACCTAGTAGTGGATTTTGTGCCGAACTTGCTACTGCTACCACTATTCTCATCGCTTCCCGGCTAGGTTTACCAGCCTCCACCTCCCACGCTCTCGTCGGCGGCGTAGTTGGTATTGGACTAGTACAAAATATCAAGTCGATTAAGTTCAAAACACTACAAGGCATTGCCGCCGCATGGCTAATTACAATCCCCGTGAGTGCTATCCTTAGTGCTGCTATCTTTAGCATCGCCCGGATTTTCGGTTGAGTCGATAACGGGTATTATCTGGCGCACCTATGTTAAAAAAGGCTAGAAACTGCATTTAAGCTGTTTCTAGCCTTGATTTTTTTAATGGGCAGTACCAGACTCGAACTGATGACATCCTGCTTGTAAGGCAGGCGCTCTACCAACTGAGCTAACCGCCCGTTTGACTAATCCTTAACTAATATAGCAAAACATTTCGCATTGCGCTAGTACTTTTAAGAAATTCTTTTTTTCTCTTATACTGACTCAGTGAGAACTCTGATCGGCAAAAGCTGTTGCTCAGAAGTTCGGTGATTCAGTTACTGGGCACTGGCTCAACGCCCCGCTATCGCTAACAGGATTTAGGATGCCCTCTGGTCGAACACACGATCGCATTACTATGTATGCTCTGCCATTCGTGGCGGGCGTTACTTTCTGGCAAACTCGCAGTAGCAATGCGACTTTGTTGGTTGCAGGCGGGTTTCTATTTGGCGGGCTGATGTTTGGCCCGGATTTGGATATTTACTCTGTGCAATTTCAACGCTGGGGTTTCTTGCGCTGGATTTGGCTACCTTATCAAAAAAGTCTGCGGCATCGTTCTTTTTTATCCCACGGGCCGATTATTGGCACGATTTTGCGGATACTTTATCTCGGCTGTTTGCTAGCTATCTTGGCAATTTTCGTTTTGGCAATTGCCGAAAGGTTGTGGAATCTAAGCTTTACTTGGCAGGATTTGGGACAAACTGTGGGGCGATCGCTCCTGCAATACAATACTGAATATATCGCCCTCTTTTTGGGATTGGAACTGGGTGCGATGAGCCATTCTCTTAGCGATTGGGGAGGTTCGGCATACAAGCGCTTTCAAAAACAGGGCGTTCGGGGGTTGCTTCCTAGTGGCAAAATTAAGAAGCGTAAAGTTACAAGTCGCGGTAGTCGTCGAGCTACAGTTAGCAGAAAGAGCAACAGAAGAACGACAAATGACAAATGACAAAGTTGATACTTTGGCGGCGTTGCAGGAATTAATTGAGGTGGTGGCGAAATTGCGATCGCCTGATGGTGGTTGTCCTTGGGATTTGGCTCAAACTCCCGAAACGCTCACGCCTTATGTGATTGAAGAAGCTTATGAGGTAGTAGATGCAATTAAGAGTGGGGATAAAAGTGCGATCGTAGAGGAGTTAGGCGATTTATTATTACAAGTCGTACTGCAAGCCCAAATCGCTAGCGAATCTGGGCAATTTTCCCTCAAAGAAATAACTCAGGGGATTTCCCAAAAGTTGATTCGCCGTCATCCCCATGTATTTGGTGATCTGTCGGTAACAAGTGTGGATGAGGTGCGGCAAAATTGGGAACAAATCAAAGCTGCGGAAAAAGGCGAAGTATCTCCAGACGCGCAAAAACTCAGTGCTAAACTTGGTCGTTATGGGCGTACTCTTCCCCCACTGACAGCGGCGATGAAGATTTCTCAAAAGGCTGCGGCTATTGGGTTTGAATGGGAAAATATTCAGGGCGTCTGGGATAAGTTTCATGAGGAGTTGGCGGAGTTTCAACAGGCTTTAGCCGAGGAAACACCAGAAAGACAACAAGCAGAATTAGGTGATTTACTATTTGCAGTTATTCAGCTAGCCCGTTGGCATGATCTTGACCCCAGCGCCGGTTTGCAAGGCACAAATCAGCGATTTGTCCAGCGATTAGAAAAAATGGAGGCAGTTGTTGACCGTCCCCTTTCTGATTACAGTTTGGATGAGTTAGAAAACTTGTGGCAACAGGCAAAAGCTCAACTTGCGAAAGAAGGCTCATGAGTTAATTTATAGTTTCCAATTATGGCGTTGCTGATTCCATGTATGAAAATGATTTTGCATAATACCAAAATCCTTGTAGAGACGTAGCAGTGCTACGTCTCTACATCCAGATTCATACTTGTCAAAATTAAAGATTTTCTCACATAAAGATGATTTGGAGAGCAAACAAGGGATAACTAAAGATGTAACTATCTTTAGTGGCTATTCTCTTAGTTTCCTATGACCTATTGCCTCAGAATTGCCGACCTTCCTACAAATGAGCGTCCGCGTGAGCGATTAATGACGCATGGTGCCAAAATTTTAGCCACAGCAGAGTTAATCGCAATTCTTCTAGGCACCGGTCAAGGGCCGGGAAAACTATCTGCTGTGGGTTTGGGACAATATATTTTGAGCGAATTAGGCAAACACCAACGCGATCCTTTGGCAGCTATGCGGGAAGTTACCCCTACTGAGTTGATGCAAATTTCTGGTGTTGGCCCGGCGAAAGCGACAAGTATCTTAGCAGCAATTGAATTAGGCAAACGTGCCTTTCAATCTCGCCCTTCAGAAGGCACATTAATTGATAGCCCACTTGCTGCTGCTGCTACCCTCAGTCAAGATTTAATGTGGCAGATACAAGAACGTTTTGCAGTGGTGCTGTTAGATGTTAAAAATCGCTTATTGGGTACGCAAGTAATTACCATTGGCACAGCAACTGAAACCCTAGCCTCTCCCCGTGAAATCTTTCGGGAAGTTATTCGCCAAGGCGCAACGCGGGTAATAGTTGCCCACAACCATCCTTCTGGAAACCTTGAACCCAGCCAGGAAGATATAGAATTGACGCGTCAGTTGTTAGCAGGGGCGCAGCTTTTGGGCATTCCGGTACTAGATCATCTGATTTTGGGTAATGGCAATCATCAGAGTTTACGGGAACTGACAACCTTGTGGGATGAGCATCCACAGGGAGATTAAGTGTCTTCTTTCTTGGCATAACTGTGTTATAAAGATAACAAAATCAGGCGATGTCTGTTATTTTTGAGATTTAAATTACTTAATACATCCCAATTCATTACTTCACAAACATCTCTAATCATTTACATGACTTGAAATATTAAGTTACTAAAATTGTGTTGATAAAAAGTTAACAGTTAACGACCGTAAAGAGTGTTTATACAATTTAGACGCGCATCAACTTAATTAACATTACTAAATTACAATAAGGAATTTAGATATGGAAGGCAAATTACCACAGTTTGAGATTGGTTTAGTCATGGCTGGCGCTGTCTCAGCTGGTGCATACACTTCTGGCGTAATTGACTTCCTTTTTGAAGCTTTAGATCAGTGGTATGAGCAAAAAGCAAAGCAGCAGGAGGAGTATGGTGATAATTTTTCACAATGGGAAATTCCACCTCACGATGTTTTGATTAAGGCTATGTCTGGAGCATCTGCCGGTGCGATTGTTGCCGCTATTACGGCATCCTCATTACATAGCGACATCATCCCTGTAGTTAGAAATCCGTTAAAGCCGATTACGAATAAACTTTATGAAAGTTGGGTACAAAGAATAGACATTTCGGAACTTTTGAAGGTTCAGGATTTGGAAAACCCAAAAGCCCCAGTTTTATCATTTCTAGATTCTACTATTCTTGATGAACTTGGGAGAGATGTTCTGAATATAAAACCTACAGGTAAAAAACGGCCTTACATTGACGATCCATTTGAAGTTTACTTGTGTGTTACTAACTTGCGTGGCGTTCCTTATGTAATTAAGTCTCAGGGAGTCAATTCCAGTGTTAAAGGACATAGTATGGTTAAACATGCAGATTTCATGCATTTTGCCATCGGGGAAAATAGTGGTGATGTTAAAGGTGCGATCGCTCTTTCTCCAGAAAAAAATGATATCAGTAAATGGGAAATACTAATTGAGTCAGCGTTAGCCAGCAGCGCCTTTCCTATAGGATTACCTCCTCGCCAACTTGAGCGAAGTAGTATCGATGAATACGAAAAACGTTTATGGGAAATACCAACTCGTAACCCAATGGCAACGGGTACATGTTTAGAGTATCGGTCTATCAGTCCCGACAAGGATTTAGTGACTCCAGGTTCATATAAGTTTTTAACAGTCGATGGTGGGATAATTAGCAACGAACCGATAGAACTCGTTCGCTTGGCCCTGCGAGGTAATCAACAGCGCAATCCACGGGATGCACAGCAAGCAAATCGAGCTACTTTGTTAATAGATCCATTTCCCAATGATGTGGATGCAGTTAATCCAGAAAGTAATTTACTCGACTTAGTATCACGGATCTTTAGGAGTTTCATCAATCAAAATAGGTTCAAAGCTGATGAGTTAATTCTCGCTCTGGATGAAGATGTTTACAGCCGCTTTTTGATTGCCCCTGAACGAAGCGATGTCTACGACGGGCTACGCCTACGCCAAGGTATAAAACCTTTAGCCTGCGGTAGTCTAAATGCCTTTGGTGGTTTTCTATCTCAGGATTTTCGTCATCACGACTATATACTTGGTCGTCGCAATTGCCAAAGATTTCTCCAGAAGTATTTTGTTTTACCAGCTTCTAATCCATTATTTAATTCATGGTCTGAAGTACTAAAAATAAATTCCCAATTTCAGGTTGAAAAAGAAGGAGAAGCAGAGACTTTCCTGCCAATTATTCCTCTTTTTGGCTCGGCAAAAAAAGAAATTAACTTACCACCTTGGCCTAAATATCGAACAGAAAACTTTAAAGCTCTCGAAAAACAAATCCAGGAACGTATTCAGGTTGTTATTCCTCGTCTGATTAATCAATCTATAAACGATTCTTTTAGCCGTACTGCTCTCAATGTTCTTTGGTTTTTCAAGCGTGGAAGTTTAGCTAAAAGAATACGAGATATAATTCAGGAAAATTTGGAGAAGTATGGTCAGCTATAAAGCAATACGCTTTGCTTAACCCAAGCGTATCCCTCTTTTAAGAAACAGAAATGTTTCTTAAAAGAAGGATATTGCTTTTTAACAGCTATTTTACAAAACATCCTCCAGCATAGACGCTAATTCTTTATTTAACCGACCAGACTTAACAAATTCTGCATAAGTATCTGCTTCAATTGCCAGTAGTTCTTCTCGGAATTGTTCAGTTGTAAAGCTTTGCAGATTGGGATACTCACCCTGTAATTTGTCAATTTCTATCCGTAAATCTGCAAGTTCACCTTTGATTAGTGTCTCTTGATAACGGCGAAACTCTGGGTCAATACCTGGGTGTTTGTTTGCCTGGAGATGTTCTAAAACGCGTTCTAAAGCAACATGACGGGCAACGAATTCTAAATATTGCTCACGTAAGGGTGCATCGCCTAGCAAATTGAGTTTTTCTAGCAATGGTTTGATGGTTAATCCCTGGACAAGTAGAGTAAATAAAACTACTCCAAATACCGTTGCAATGATTTTTTCTCGCTCTGGTAATGTTACTGGTACACTCAATGCCAAGGCAATGGAGACGGAACCACGTAACCCACCCCACCAGAGGATAGTTTGTTCTGGTAACGAAATGTCCGATTTGGTGATGCTAGTACTCAATTTGCTGAGAATAAAAATAGCAACTGCCCGCATCAAAATCATGGCTACCACTGTCACCATGATGATTTGCAGGTTTTCGCCTAAACTAGCAAAGCGTATTTGGTCGCCAATTAGCAGGAAGACAATGGAGTTAACAAAGAATGCTAAAAATTCCCAAAATTCGGAGACAATAATGCGGGTGCGGGGATTCATCCCTATACGAGAGCCAAAGTTGCCCAAAATTAAACCTGTGGTGACAACTCCAATTACCCCAGAACCGCCCAAGTCTTCAATAATCAGGTAAGTGCCATAGGCGGAAACTAGGGTTAAGGATTGCTCCACTAAAGGCAAATCGAAGCGCTGGGTGAGGTAGGAAATACCAAACCCAATGAAAGCTCCCACCCCTACACCGATGCCAACAACTGTAAATAACTGCAATAAAATTGGCTGGAATTCCAATTTTACAGTTCCCAGAGATAAGCCCACCAAAAAACTAAAGGCAACTACAGCCATGCCATCATTAAACAAGCTTTCGCCTTCCATTAAGGTGGTAAGACGACTACCTACGCCGAGTTGGCGGAACAAAGCGGTGACAGAAACAGGGTCAGTGGCAGATAGACTGGCGGCGATGAGTAGAGCTGTAGTTAGGGAAATACCAACGAGTTGGTTGAGAGCGATCGCTACCCCGGCGATCGCAATTAACACCCCAAACACTGCATACAGGCAAATTGGTACTAAATCTCGCTTCAGTTCCGACCATTTCAAATTCCAGGCGGCTTCAAATAACAGCGGTGGTAAAAAAATGAACAAAATTAATTCAGGGGAAAGGGTTACTAAACGGACATCAACCAACGCCAAACCTAACCCGACAATCACTAGTAGTAAGGTGTAAGGGATATTGCGAAACCAGCTAAATATCTGTGGTAGTGTCGCCACACCTAAAGATACCGAAAGTACCAATAGAAACTGCTTGAGATTGTCGGTAATAACTTCTTCAGCGATCGCGGATTCAAGCACCATAGGGAAATTCCTGATATAACTTTGCATTTATCATCATCTGATTATTTTCAGATGACACCAGCTTAATGTAAGGCTTTAATTAACAGAGATTGAATATTTTACAGTTAACCGAGTATTTAGGAGGAAAGTCTTGGGTAATAACATTCGAGATCGCTTTAAAAATTTCCGCCGCCGGGGTTCGCACCCGGAACAACTCCAAGAACTACATACAGACTTGCTGGCAGAATCAACCCTAGACTCAGCTTACATAATTTTAATTTTTAGCTCCTGTGCGATCGCTACTTTAGGTTTATTGTCCAACAGTGCGGCTGTGATTATCGGCGCGATGATCATTGCACCTCTGATGTTACCAATTCGCGGGTTAGCTTTTGGTGCTTTGCAGGCAGATATTACTTTATTCCGCAAGGGAGCAATTGCTGTAGCACTGGGTACAGTATTAGCTGTGGCGATCGCCTTTACTCTGGGTTGGCTAGTGGGATTGCCCAGCTACGGTAGTGAGGTGCTGGCTCGTTCAAGGCCAACATTATTAGATTTGGGAATTGCGGTAGCGGCTGGTGGGATCAGTGGCTACGCGAAAGTTGAGACGAAAATCTCTACTAGTTTAGCGGGAACTGCGATCGCTGTTGCCCTTATGCCCCCCATTTGTGTGATTGGCTTAGGCTTGGCACAAGGAAACTGGTCACTCAGTTTCGGGGCAACCCTACTTTATCTCACCAACTTATTAGGTATTGCCCTCTCCTGTATGGTGACATTCTTAGTAGCAGGATACACTTCTATGGCGCAGGCACATAGGCCCCTAATTTGGACTATGGCTTTGACAGCTATCTTGCTAATTCCCTTGGGAGTCAGCTTTGCCCGACTTGTACGACAAGCACAACTAGAAACCAGCCTACGACGGGCATTATTAAACCGAACTGTCACCTTTGGGCGATTGCAGTTACTCAATAGCAATACCAACTGGTTGGCAAATCCGCCAGAAGTGCGTTTGAGCGTCCGGGCAAGAGAACCTGTCACACCCCGGCAAGTAGAGTTATTAGAAGAATTTGTCAAGCGAGAGATGGGGCAAACATTCACTCTAATTTTTGAAGTTGGTCAAGTGGAGGAAATTAGAAGTTCTGAAACCACACCCTGAACTTGCTAATTTGGGATGAATGAGGAGAGAATCTATCAGTCAAGTCAAACTAGCTTCTTAAAACGTAATAGTGGATGTTACTGAATTAATCAAAGTTTCAATTATTCTCTTGCTGCTTGCTACAGGTGTAGCTCTGCTGTCCCGACGGTTGCGAATCCCTTATGTTACGGGTTTAGTATTAGCAGGTTTGCCAATCACTGAGCTATTATCTCGTCCGATTGGTTTAAATCCAACCCTTGTTTTGAATCTTTTCCTGCCAATTCTTATCTTTGAAGCTGGTATTAATACAGACGTTAGCCGCCTACGTAGTACCTTTAAACCAATTGCCCTGCTAGCTGGGCCAGGGGCTGTGCTTTCCAGTGGTATTATTGCCGTCCTGTTGAAATTTGGGCTGGGATTGAGTTGGATACCTGCGTTATTTATCGGAGTAATTCTGGCAAACACTGATACGGTTTCCATGATTGCTGTATTTAAGGATATACCAGTGCCCTCCCGGCTTTCCACCATCGTTGAAGGAGAAACTCTATTTAATGATGCAGCAGCCCTAGTTTCCTTCAACTTGATTTTACAAGTATATTCAACAGGCTCACTCACATTTCTAGAGGCAATCCAACAACTACTATTTATCTCTCTAGGAGGCTGCCTAGTAGGGTTAGTCTTGGGCTACTTGAGTATCCCTGTATTCGCCCGTTTAGATGATCCCCTTAGCAGCCTGTTACTGACAGTTGCAGTTGCATTAGGAACTTTTCAGGTAGGGCAATTTCTCGGTGTATCGGGTGCTGTGGCTGTAGTTGTTGCGGCATTAATTTTCGGGAATTTAGGGCTTTATCGCAATACTTCTGCTTCTAGCCGCATCACCTTGTTGAGTTTCTGGGAATATGCCAGCTTTACTGTCAACACCTTTATTTTTTTGCTGATTGGTGTAGAAATAGACCTGGTAACGCTCTGGAGAACTTTACCTGCAATTCTATTTGCAGTTTTGGCTTATCAAGTCGGGCGAGTTCTTTCAGTCTATCCGTTATTAGCAGGCGTTCGTTGGATTGACCGCCCAATTCCCCTGCGCTGGAAACATTTACTGTTTTTAGGCAACATCAAAGGTTCACTCTCAATGGCTTTGGCGTTGAGCTTACCTACTACATTACCAGGGCGAGAAGTCTTCATTGCTATTGTCTTCGGCTGCGTGCTGGTGTCGTTAGTGGGACAGGGTTTAAGTTTGCCTTGGGTTGTAAAACGCTTAAAATTATCTCAATTTTCAGAAGTTCAACAACAGGTTGAAGAGTTGCAAGCCCAGCTGATAACGGGTAAAGCAGCACAAGATGAATTAGATAGTCTGTTGAAATCAGGTGTATTACCAAAAGCCGTTTATGAAGAGATGCGTTCAGCTTATCAGGTACGAATTGCTGGTGCAGAAAAGACACTGCGAGAACTTTATAATCGTCGCCCTGATGAGGTGGAAGGTGGAAGTGGCAAGAGCAGTAAACTTGAAGCCATTCGCCGACGTTTACTTTTGGCAGAAAAAGGAGCGCTCAATGAGGCAATGCGGAAGCGAATTCTCTCAGAAGAAATTGTGCGCGGGCGGATACAAACTCTTGATGAACAATTACTGAAATTAGAAGATGATTAAATATGGGGGATTGGGGATTAGGGATTGGGGATTGGGGATAGTCTGAGCTTTGTCGATGAAGCTCTGAGCTTCGTTGATGAACCTCTGAGTTTCTCGATTTTCACAACTCATTTAGGATTGCTATAGTTATTTTGACTTTTAATTACCTTACTAGGACTGATAAAAGAAATTCCTTGTTGAAAGTCAGTACCAATCATGACTGCTTCCACTATCGGTTCAGATATTTCTGTTTGGGCTACCCACTCGACAATGAAGTTTGCACCTAAACCTCCACTGGTGTCATTTCTATTGATAAAAAAATCTGTCGAAGCTAGTGCATCCAGTTGAATAGGGCGCTCTAAATACTGCTTAACTAGTTTCCCTTCTGAGTTATGGTAGCGCACAGAAGTAACAATAATCGGATTGGTCAAATCTGTATTCCGAATACTAAGCGTAACTGCTAACTCAAAAATCTCTTGGCGATTGTGATGATAGATATGAGAGTAGACCGGAACATAAAGAGTTTGACCGCTTGCTATCTGAAAATTCTTATCCAGCGTTACTGTTTTCTGCACTGGGGTTGCTGGAATGGCACTTGGTTTTGACTTGGGTGGAATATTTGTTGATTTACAAGATGCAAGAATAATAATACTAATTGCTAAATAAATATGTGGATATGGCTTCATCAAAACTATTTATACTCATTTTTATAAATGTGTAGCTAATCCTACTTATAGCAATCCTAAATGAGATTGTGAAGGCAGGCAATAGGCAATAGAGCTTTTTCACAAATGATTCAGATTGCTATAATAAACACTTTAGGCAGGAACTGCGCTCAACATCTTTGTTCAATAAAATCAATTACTTGATGCAAACATCTGGGTTTAGTCACAATCAGGACTGTTGAATGAGGTTCTAGTATTGTACTGCCGTTAGGAATCATCAAATCTTCGTGGGGATGGGGTTGATAGCCAATAATTAGCGAACCAGTAGGGAATTGGGAATCCTGAGCAATTTCGGCAACGCTACGACCAGCAACATAGCAATTGTTTGGGATGGCAAGTTTTAAGACCTCAATCTGTCCCTGCTCAAAATGCATCATTGATTCCACTTGGGGATACTCAATGGCATTCACCATTGTTGAAACTGATAGTTCAACAGTACTGATGATATGGTTGGCTCCAGCTATCCGCAGGGGTTCGGCAAAATCGGGGTGGCGCATCCGACTCAAAATATGTGGGACACCGTAGTGTCTAGCAAGAGTTACCATTGCCAAGTTTAAAGCATCACTTCTGAGGACAGCTGCCAAGGAACCTGCTTTGCGAATCCCAGCTTCTAACAATACTTCTGTACTCACAGCACTGCCTTCAAAAGCCATTGCTCCCACTTGTTCACGGGCGTAGCGGCAAGCGATAGGGTCAATGTCAATTACGGCAACAGTATGTCCTAGTTCTACCAGTTTTTGCGCCAAACTCAAGCCTAATAAGCCGGCTCCACCAATTAGTACGTACATTAATTCTCTTTATGCTCTCTTCCACTTACTTTACAAGTTAGCAGACGAATGATTTCAACTGTTGGGAATGTCAATAACTCGCCATTCCTGAATACCCCAACGTATAAGAATAGGTTCGGCTTGATGGATATCGTCTTCTGTACTTTCTATCGTCACTAAATAATTGCCTTGGAATACTCGGTCATTGTAGAGTTGGGCAGCTTCTTCAGGAAGAAACCAACCCCGTAGTGCGCCAATAAGACCGCCAGCAGCTGCACTAGCTCCACTTCCTAAAAGGGTTGCTAAAACAGACTCTGCTGCTAGCGCTGGGCCAAAACCAGGAATAAGCAAAATACCCAAACCCGCAACCAAAGTAAGTAAACCTCCCGCCCTAGCGCCTGCTAATCCACCCGCCTTAGCACCTTCAGCAGAAGCAATACTACTTTCACTCGTGTCGGAACTGTCAAGTTGCTCATTGAGCTTGGGTTTTTTAGTGATTACAGAAATCTTATTCATCGGAAAGCCACTACTTCTCAGTTCATCGAGCGCCTGTAGTGCAATTTTGCGGTTGTGAAATATACCAATAGCGTGTTGAAGTTGATCAGAAACCATTTTGCCTCCCAAAAAGCATTGATGAATCTGCAAAGCCTGAGGGTGTGACAGATTTATCTATAGTTTTACAAACAAATATGACCAGAAAGTGATAAGCTGATGCGCGTCTAAAGTATATAAACACTCTTGATGGTCGTTAACTGTTGACTGTTGACGGGCTTTCAGTCTTCAGGTAAATGTACAATATTATTTTCGTAACAGTTTAGTACCTGTAAGCAGTTAAGTTTATTTGTAGTGATTGAATTGGTATTTTTCGAGTAACTCTTTAACTTGAGCGGCTACCAAAGGATGTGAATCTTTTTGTAACTGGGGGAGAATTTGCAAAAGGACGCGATGTGAAACCATATTTAGATATGCGATCGCAGCTTCTCTGACAAAGCCGGTTGGATGACGCAAACTCACTAAAATCTCGGAACTTGTCAGTCGGATGCGAGTGACTTGAGCAAAATGGAAACAGCAAGCTAGGCACCAGTCAGAAAGGAAGTTACCCAACATCAGCAATCTGTGGAGGCGATCGCTAACTACCATACTCTCATATTCTACGAGTTTGGCTTCTACTAAATGTTGCAATTTTTCTGACTGTGGTCGGTTATCTAAAATATTTAGTAATAAAGACTTTGAAGATAAGGTTACAGTATGCTCTAGGATTTCTAACCCCCGCGCTAAGTTTACCACTGAGAGCGATCGCAGATTAAATGCTGCTGCCTGCATCTTTTCTGGCGAATAAAGCAGTTTCAATAGCAGTAGCAGACGCTCTTTTACATCCAATTCCAATTCTAAAAGGGCGCGTTGCAGTAATTCAGAGACAATCACCATCCTCTCACTGGATTGATGTTGCTCTTTTTCGTAAAGTGTTTGGAAGTCAATATATGCGGCGTAAATCTCGCCTAAAAACTTTAATTCCTGCTTAATTAAATTTTCTACCCGACTCTCATAAAACCGATCCACTAAACCTGTAATTCCCGGTTGTTTATGTATTTTTAGTAAGCTGCGAAGAATATGATCCCTAGTTATACCCCAAGATGTTTCCAAGTTTTCCCATAAAGTCTCCAATGCCTCTTGAGTACCAATTTGAGCAATGGTACGCCAAGCGTACATCCGCACTACTTCTGGCTTGTAAGTATTGGTAGCCAAGCGCAACAGCATTTCTATAGCTTCATTTTCCAGTCGCACTAGAGATGACATTGCTGTACAGCGCGTTGATTTGTAATAAAGTGCTGCAATCAGTGCCGAATAATACTCCTCTAAATGGGTTGCTGCAATCATTTCCAATACGGCACAGCGCACCCGTAACGACTCATCTTGTAACAAATTCGGGATGTGAATCCGCAACGCCTGCAAATAAACTGCTTCTCTGAGCGCTCTAACTCCATTCACCCGTTCCCGTTCTTGCTTATGAGTCAACATCCGGCGCATGGTTTTGGTAGCAGCTACCTTTTGCATGGGCGTTCCCTGGCGTAAGACTAAAGCGGCGGCGGTAGCGCGGATGAGTGAGTTTTGGCGGGGGTTCAGGTATTCTTCTAGGATGCTTAAATTGGGATTTGGTTCAGCCAGCCAAACGTAGCGCAGTGCAAGGGCGAAAACTTCAGGGTTAGTATCTTGGGGTTGTTCTAACAAAGGACTGATGGCAGATAGATAAGCGGGATTTGCACCTGCCATCAGCATTACCTCCAAACTTTGGCGCTGCAAATCTGGGCTTAACTTGAGTAATAGAGGTGCTAAAACTTCCGCAGATCCTTGGGGGTCAATTTGAGCCAAAAGTTCAATACAAGAACGTTTATCAGCCTCGCTGCCTTTTTCTGCTAAAGCTTTGACTACCCCTTGCTTAAAGAATTTTAAGCCCACATTGGTAGCGCTCAAGTGACCCCGTGCCACACTCAAGACTAACAGTTCCACATAGCGCGATCGCAATTCCCAAACTACTGTTAAACAAGTGCCAGCTATCAGCATCGTTTCTGCTACTAACACCCACTTTTGCAGTGGTACGGGTACAAACCGCCCACAAAACAATAGAGTTGCAAAAATTAGCGCTCCTGTCAAACCTGTAGCGATCGCCTCGGCTGTTCCACCAGATAAAGTCTGCATCCGGCTGCGAATTGCCTCTGGAATCGGTTGGTAAAGAATGGGGCCGCTACTCATGACAAAGGTGTAGCGCAGAAGTTCATCGCAAAATTTGACAATTATCAGACCCCAGAAAAAGCTTTGCGATTGTATGGCTGGAATTAAATGCAAAAATACCAGCACACCTGGTAATGAAAAGCCGACGGTGATTGGTAAAAGTGTGGCTGTGAAGAATACCCCCATCCGTTCGATGAGTCGGCTGGAAATAAACCACTGCAATAACAACTCACACAGTCCCAACATTCCACCAAAAAGACCTAAGAAACTGGCGAGTTCTCGGTCACTCAAATTGGATTTGAGTTCGCGTAGATATTGGAAATCTATTAACAACCCAATAACTTGCAATAGACCTACAAAGGCAAACAATTGCCAAACATAGCGCTTCAGAGGACTTTTAATGAAACGTTGTCGTGAAGCTTGTTCTTCAGGAATTAGTCTTTGTGGGGTTTCAGGAAAAGCTGCTCGATAGTGATGAGTTAAATAGAATAAAATCCCTGATCCTAATAAAATCACTACACAGGCGATGAGGATGATTTTATTCAGCGTGGCGTATTCCAATAGCCAAGGCAAACTAAAGCCACTAATTACATCTGCTACTAAAAGGCCACTACTCACCAGTGGGTAAGTCCGCTTAATCTCCCGAATGTTAAATATTTGGTTAGCGACGATGGAAGTGTTGAGGTCATTGACTACATAAAGTGCATCTACCCATAGCCGCAGCATAAATACCGAAATCACTGCCAGGTAGGAAAAATGCGCTCCCCAACGTAATAAAACTAATAGAACTAATGGCATCAACATGCAAGGTGCGATCGCTACAATCACCCGGCGTAAGGGAAAAATTTTTTGCAGCCAAGAGTATAAAAAAACTAGCCCTGCACTCATTACGGCACTGGCAATATACATCCAAGGCAGTAGGTTAGTGCCATATTCATCCAAAAACAGCGCCACCGTACTGTCCTCTGCCCACCGCAATCCTACAGATACAGTTGTGTAAAAAACAAACATTATCTGAGTACGTTCGCTCTCCTCTGGTCGGAGATTCACCCACTGTAGTAGTCGTGGTAAAGCAACTTTATTTGCAGCCAACCAGTGATTTTTCAGTTCCATGCAGTTTTAGTTTCTGGTAGTATCACCGCGTAATTGGGAGCGGGGGGCAGGGAGCAGGGAGCAGGGGGCAGGGGGCAGGGGGCAGGGGAAGAAATACTTCCTTGCCCTCCTTGTCTCCCTTATCCCCCTTGCCCCTCATTTCTTGGAAATAGCAAAAGCCCTGAACATCTGAGCAACTGAGTATTATGTTTCCCACTTAGCCTTCAAGACTATCGATTTTGGATAAATTTAAATAACCTTAGAGCTTTGGGCGCATGTTGCATGGAAACGAAACATCAAAAAATCCCCTAGCTTTTAGCCAGGGGATTTTCAAACTTAGTCTATTAATACAGTGAGAGAATTATTTTTTGGGCGAGATGAGCATCATCATGTTTCGCCCTTCTTTTTTAGGCGCTTGTTGAAGCTCACCAAATGGCTCCAAATCCGTTGCCATTCGTTTGAGTAAATCTTCTGCTAGATCGCTGTGTTGGATTTCTCGACCCCGGAACATCACAGTCGCTTTGACTTTATCACCATCTTTCAAAAAGCGCTCTGCTTGCTTGACACGCACATTGTAGTCGTGTTCTTCTATTTTGTAGCGCATCTTAACTTCTTTGACATCAGCCGTGTGCTGTTTTTTCCGGGCTTCCCGCGCCTTTTTCTCCTGCTCAAACTTGTATTTCCCGTAGTCCATAATCCGACAAACTGGCGGGTCAGCTTTGTCACTTATTAGCACCAAATCTAACTCTTTTTCTTCTGCTACTTGTAGTGCTTCCTGTGGGAGCATAATTCCCAGTTGAGCACCGTCAGTATCAATGACCCGAATTTTCGGGAAGCGAATTCGTTCGTTAATTTGGGGCAGATCGCGAGTTCTTTTCTTCTCAATCACAGGCATTATGATTTGTGGGAGCTCTTAATGAAGGATTTGGTGTGGTCTTGATTGGTATGCCTCAGAGGCAAAATACGGAAATAACTCAGGACTGAAAACATAGTCTACAGTTCTAGAGTAACTAATCCATAAAATAGTTGCCTCCTTGTATTTGTCATTCTACTAAGTCTGAGAGAATTTCTCTGCAATAGTTAATCTAAATTACACAACCTAGACTCATGTTAAATATTATTACAATCATTTAGCAATACTTTATGCAATCGCATTGAGCAACATCACATCTCTAGAATACCAAGATCGCAAATCCAGGACATCTAGCAAAATCAATGTAACACATTGCCTTACATGTAATAACCCTAGTATTATGTATAGCCAAAAACCGTCGATCAATTTAACGATATAGATGCGATCGCTATCTCTGATAAGTGACAACGCCCCAAAGGCAGAGGCATGGGTTCAATGGGTACTGACTGTAAGCAATAAGGGCACAGCAATGCTGTGCCCCTACGAATGGTCTGTATTGCACTTAGCGATCGCTTTAAACAAACCAAAAATTCTCCGAAATATTGTCCTGAAATGCTGTATCTAAATTCTTGTAAGTCTCCAACGGAGGCGCACGTTAAACTAAAGTTTTAGGTGTAATTAGATGCACAATGGTTTTAGGAGTAAGCTGCCGCTACTGCTGACATTTTGCTTATTTACTAGCTTTTTGCCTGCCTCTGGTTCAGTTTTATGCCCAGCCGTTGCCTCTGAAGAATACTATAAAGTAGCCAGAAATTATGGCAGAGATGGACGTACAGGAAGCGATGGGCGATCGGGTAGAGATGGTGGTAGCGGTGAAAACCAAAATATTTTTGTCAATGGTTCACCCGTTAATCTTGACTTGTCTGGTAAAGATGGTGAAGACGGGGAAGATGGGCAACATGGCGATCAACCAGACTGTGGTTATCAACGCAATCGCGTCAGCCACGACATAAATGCACCAAATGGTGGCAGTGGCGGTAACGGTGGCAAAGGAGGAGATGGGGGAAATGGTGGTTCCCTCACAGTGTATTACAGCAATTTGGCAGACTTAAGGAACGTTTCCGTTCGAGCAACTGGTGGAAAAAGCGGACGCGGCGGTAGAGGTGGCAACGGTACTGAGGGTTGCAACTGTCAAAGACGGAGTTGGAAAGTGAAAACCTGCAAGGGAACTCCTGGTAGCCCTGATTATAAATGTACTGACAAAGTTTATCGATGTAGCGACGGTAACGCTGGGCGAGATGGCAACGATGGCAGGGATGGCAGCCAAGGGCGCTTAGGAACTTTGAGTATTGTAAATAGCAAGGAACGTTTGGTAGCTGATACTCCAACTGTGCAGCTAGCAATTTCGGAACTGATAAACAAACAGTTCAACCTCTCGAAGAATAAATGGAATCAACGCAAAGGGGCAGCTTCTCTACTTGCGCCTGGTTCTGCGATCGCTGATGATTACCCTGAGTTTGAACAGCGTCTAGAAGAAGCTTTTCAAATAGTTTGGCAAGAAAGACAACCCATCAACAGCTTTGGCAATCAAGCTGTAACACTGAATTTAACTGATAACAAACAAATAGAAATTACTTTTCCTGAAGAATTATGGGTTGAGGGTAATACCAAAAGTGAGGCTAACTTAACAACATTTACCGTTAACCTGCCATTCCCAAAAAAGATGTCACCCGGTTAGCTGTGGCAGAGTTTGCCGATGTCGGACAAAACCTCAACTTAAAAATAGTCGATTTGGCAGCAAAGTCTGATGCTATTAATACTCAGTTTCGCGTAAAATTCCGCGCACAGGATGGCTTGCACGGTTTCCCTGGCTACAACACTGAATATGAAGGTGATATTCCCAACGAACTTGTGACTCGTGACTACAACCGTTTTACTCTAGCTTTGGGCAAGCTGAAAATTTCTAACGAAGCTTTACGCCCTGGTACTAACGTTGATATTGAAGTCGTAGCAACTCGTTCTTTGGGAAAACGTTCTGCGAAGCAAACTATTAGTTGGCAGGGTGCAATCCGCAAGCCTAGATAAAAAGGAGTCAGGTTTTCGAGACGCGATAAATCGCCGTCTCTACAAGTGTTTTGGTTCTATCTGAACTGTATTGCGCTACCGCTGCGCTATCATGCTGAATTCTGACTCATCTCGACTGCGCTCGGCGACCACCTGAGTTCTGAATTCTTCTTGACAAAATTTAGGATGATTTTTTCCCATCTGAAACCATTTGCGAGAGAATATAAGCTGCAAAATCTAGTAATTGATCTAGCAAAAAGCCAATAATACCGATGTAGAGGATCACCTGAATAATGTAATCGGCATTGCCAGCTTTATAAGCTTCCCAGAGGGTAAAGCCAAGTCCTTTTGGGCCTGTTAACATTTCTGTAGCAATAACTATAAACCAGGCTACCCAAATGCTAACTTTCAAGGCATGAAATATATGAAATATAGCTACTCGAAAGTTATTATTTTGTCTATGGAAATGCCGCATACCGATTGCCGTATTAATAATCATTGTCCAGAGAGTTCCGATAAAAACTATTGTAATAGCAGCAGTTTCGCTCTCTTGAAACACTATTAGGGCAATAGGTAGCAAAGCTATAGGAGGGATACTATGTGGTATCTGGAATATCAGCCTAAATAACTGATAAACCATGCTATTCATACCTATTAAATATCCGACAAAGCTACCCAATACAGCGGCTGGAATATAACCCACAAATAACCGTTGTAGGCTAGCTAAAATGTCTAAAAACATATTATTCTCTCTGCCTCAGTTCTCATAGAAAGCATTTGGGAAATACTGTGGCAACAACACAAAATAGTAATAAAGAAGTGTATTTAATTACACATCATCTTTGAACACTATAAGATTCTTGATATTTTTTCCTCCTTGGTGGCTAATCAAAAACTTAAGTATTCTTACGATGTGCTAGTAGTAATACAAAGAAGATGTAAAACTTGGCTTTACTAAACATTATCAGAAAAATAAATCCCGATTAGTAAATTAAATACAATTTCCAGAATTTACTTGCTTGATAATTGTACTAATACCAATTATTAATGAAGCTACACAAAATCAAGTTTGGTCAGACTTGGAGCTTGAGCAAATTGTTTGGGAGCAATCTCATAGCTTCAGTGTGGGTAGTCCACTACCTTTTCTTTCTGACGGTACAGGACAAATAATTAAAAATGATGCAAATTAAGAGTAGTGTAATTATCAGAAATTATGGACGCTGCTAAACGCCTTGCTACTCTCAATCGCATCCGCAAACTCAGCCGTCTGATGGATACATCTATACGCATCCCTCTAACAGGTTTTCGCATTGGAATAGATCCAATTATCGGTTTGGTTCCAGGTGCTGGTGATTTAATCAGTACAGCATTTTCAGCTTACATCATATTTTTAGCTACCCGTTTTGGAATTCCACGTCAAGATTTAACCAAAATGATTTTTAATGTTGGTTTAGAAACAGTCGTCGGTACTGTGCCTTTAGTGGGTGATTTATTTGATGCTTTCTATAAGTCTAATATTCGCAATTTGGCTATTTTGGAGCAACACTTGGCAGTAGTTGAACCAAAACTCAAAGAAGTGTCTGATGAACTTTACTCTGATAAGTTCAGCCAAGTTTAAATTAGTCGTCATAGCATCACTAATCTTGTTACTGCCTCCTGCCTATCAATCTTTGGAAGTCCATAGATAAAGGTGAGTTTTATCTGATAACGCCTTTAACTACCCAAGTTTGATACCCTGTTGCTTGAGTATATTTATCAACAAGTTTTTAAATATGCCACTTAGGATGCCAATAAGAGGAGTAGGAACAGTTAGGAGATATCGGCGGAAAGTTTTGACATCAAAAGGCCAAACTGGCAACTCATCAGTCATAGTGTATAAAGTGCGTAGCTGCTGAATTTTTTCAGATTTTGTCTTGAATGCTTCTGTGTCTTCAGCCAGACTAGTATAAATTCCTGAATACTCTGCTCGGAACTGTCGAGCAATTTTATGTAAAGACTCTTCTTTAGCTCTTTTCATCCCGCTATGTGCTGCCAGCAATGGCCCAAAAAAACATCCCATTGATAAAAAAATATACAATGGAATTACCAGATGAACAAACCACAATTCTTTTTCGATACCTTGTGTAATCACCTGATACTCAATCACGCCAATTAAGATACCTAATACAGCAACTAGATAAGCAGTTTGAAGTGAATAATTACTCAAACATTGAAGACCACCACAGCGATCGGGATGAAGAGGATTAATATCGAGATTCTTCTTTCCGAAGATCCGGTAGAAAATCACAATATTTGTAATAAGATTGAGAACAAGCATACTACCCATATATACGACTGCAAATGTAGCAATCGTAATGGTCAAAGTTGCTAGAAGACTAGAGCTAGTCCAACTATTTTCTAATCTTGGTCGAGTTATAAAAACAATAGTGCTGAAAAAGATAGCGCTGGCAAGTGCAGAAAACTTGCGCCATCTTTTGGAATAGAGGTTAATAACAAAT
The DNA here is from genome assembly GCA_038259325.1 of Chroococcales cyanobacterium. Lineage (GTDB taxonomy): Bacteria > Cyanobacteriota > Cyanobacteriia > Cyanobacteriales > Nostocaceae > Nostoc. The sequence continues at coordinate 38,523 of JBBSOX010000022.1, forward strand.
TGATCAATCTCTGATGTGTCAGTTTCTAATACGTCAGATGTTTCAAGCTCTTGAATTACTTTATCAATTGCTTGAAAACTCCATAAGTAATATCCCAATGTTACTGGATTAATGAAAAGTCCTAGTAACCAGGGAATCCCGTCTTGAAGCAACCCCCTCTGCTCTTGCTCAAACCACAGCGTATCAGTTATCCATGCAGTAAACAGATAAACTACAGTAGCGGTAACTGCTGCCAACAGTCCAAAAGTTAGAGGAGAAAGACGAAATTTTTCAATTACTAGATACGCAACAGGATCAAATCGGTAAAGGTTTCGTTTGTGCGAAATATCGTAATTCATTTTTTCTTTAAAAATGAGTCAGGTCAATAACACCATACATATTTAGGCGTAATTGTGCCAATTTAGACAAACAAAATATAGTAAGAATTATTAAGTTGACACGTATGGGCAGTGCCGTGCCCCTACGGGTGTACCTCACATAAACGAGAACCGCTATATCAATTACGAATTAGTTTGACTGTATATTTACGGCTATTTTCCTAAATTCCGCTTCATTTGTTCTAACTCATCCTGAGTTTCCCAGCTACGGAACTTCTCTTCTAAGTCATCAAACCCACCAGAATAACTGCTAGTTTGATTCGACCAGCCGCTGGTTTCAAAACGCTGCTGAGTTTGCGCTTGAGCGCGGGCTGTCTGTGCTTCGGCTGCTTTGGCTTGCACTTCCTGTCGCCGCTGCTGAATTTTTCGCAATAGTTCCTGAGATTGGTTAATGCGTTCTTTCAGTCCTTGCATGTGTCCCCAGCGCTGATTTCCTTCGCGCAACAGGGCTGCTTCTCGCTCACCCGCCGCAGCTGCCAAATCCTCTCTACCAGCGTTTTTGGCTTTTTGAATGCGGATATGCCAACGCTGAATTTCTTGAGCGGTGGACAGAATTTCTTCTTGCGATCGCTTCTCTTGTACTTGTAAATCTGCAATCAGCTTTAATGTGCCTTCCTCTTGCTCACGCAGCTGTTCTAGCAGCGCCTCTAACTCCAAATGGGGATTGTTACGTAAGAATTCTTCTAAACGGTTTTCTAAAAACCGACTCAAATCATCAAATAAGCCCACTGCTAGAACTCCAGAGATTGGGTGCGTGACTATTTTATTGTAGTAGTCAGGTGGACTTCTGGGTGTTAGTTAGATTTTAAAGTTGGGAAGAATGTATTTGGTGAAACTACGCAAAAAACACTGACTTACAAAATAAGGCTTTAATAAATATGAGTTCTGATTTTCAACCACCACCTAAGAGCTTGTCCATCCTAGCTTCTGTAGGAGGAGTCGTTACCGCTGTAATAGCGATCGCAATTTTAAATGTTTGGTCTAAGCAAATTTCCAAGACTTCTATAGAAAAACCTGAAATATCAACATCCCAAACTGCTTCACGCCAGCTGGTAGAACCACAGAAACCCCAAAACCCTGTTTCTCTTGCTAAAGAAGCTGAAAGAATTGCCAGCCTTGATGCGAAATCTGTTGTTTTACCAGGTCAAGCCATTCCCAAGAACCAACTAACAGTAGCGATAATTCCTTATGTTGCTCCTGGAGTTGGAAAACTGACCCCAGAGGAAACGACAACTGCCCGTCAGGCTTGGTCATATTTCCAGCGCAACTGGAACGATGAAACTGGCTTAGTCAATTCCGTTGATGGCTTTGCCTCTGTAAGTATGTGGGATCAGACAGCTGCGATCGCAGCTTTAGTCAGTGCTAGAGAACTCAATATTGTGCCTGCGGCTGAATTTGAAGCCAAAATGAGTAAAATGTTGAAAACACTGGCATCTATGCCTTTGTATAAAGGAGAACTACCTAACAAAGTCTACAATGCAAAAACCCTCGTACCCGTTAATTATGGTCAATTAGAAAAACGCGAAGAAATTGGTTGGTCAGCCATTGATTTAGGGCGGATGGCAATCTGGCTGAAGATTGTCGGGGCAAAGTATCCAGAGATGCAACTAGAAACAGAAGCAGTTTGGAAGCATTGGCAAGTCAAGCGTCTTACCAGAAGGGGACAAATGTACGGTACTGCCGTTATCAAAGGTAGAGAGCAGTACAACCAAGAAGGTCGCTTGGGCTATGAGAATTATGCTGCTTATGGTCTGAAGCTTTGGGGCTTGGATGTTAAGAAAGCCTTAGATTATCAGTCCAATGCTGACTTTGTTGATCTTTACGGACAAGGAGTTCCTTACGATCGCCGTGACTTTAAAAACTCTGGGGCTAATAACTACGTTCTTAGCGAACCCTATATTTTAGATGGTATCGAAACTGGGTTTCAAGCTTTACCTAAAGCATACGCTGATCGGATTTTAGCTGCTCAAGCAGCGCGTTATGAAGCGACAAACCAATTAACCGCCGTTACTGAAGACAACTTAGATCGCCCTCCATATTTTGTTTACAGCAGCTTGTTTGTCAACGGAAAACCTTGGGCAACCATTGCAGATACCCGACAACAGCACAACGATTTGCGATTCCTTAGTGCCAAAGCTGCGATCGGCTGGCATGTGCTTTATAATACTACTTACACCAGCCAGTTATTTAATTTCGTCCAAGACAACCTCAAATCAAAAGATGGCTGGTACAACGGTTTCTATGAGTCCCTGCATCAGCCAAATAAAACTCTCACCGCCAATAATAATGGCGTGATTTTAGAAAGCTTACTGTATAAAAAGGTCGGACAACCACTTACTGTTTGGGCAGGAGTTAAAAAAAGTCAGAAGTCAACCGAGAGGGCTAGGAGAACACTGTAAGCTACAGCTAAGATTCTCAAATAGTAAAAAAATTGGCGTTGCATATCGGAAGAACGGCGTTGCTGATTCCATGTATGAAAATGATTTTGCATAATACCAAAATCCTTGTAGAGACGTAGCACTGCTACGTCTCTACATCCAGATTCATACTTTAATTCAGCAACGCCGGAAGAACTGTACCTATAAATATATTCATCACTCGATTCAGCAACGCCACCCTATGGCAAAAGTCTTTGAACGGATATTGAAACATCTGCAAATGCTAACGGTGTAACTGTTCCTTGCTCAATAGTATATTCTTCAACATACTTACCATTTTGAGGGTTTCTGAACACAATCATCTGTTTAGCTGATAAACTTAAAACCCAATATTCTTGAATCTCAGCCGTCGCATAAATCACAGCCTTGATCTCCAAGTCCTTGTTTAAGCTTGTCTTGGCAACTTCTACAATCCAGAAGATATCTTGAGGAGCAGGATGGCGATCGTTGTAGGATGATTCTGGCAGTCGAACAATTGCAATATCAGGTTCGGGTTCCGAGTCGGATAGTGTAATGGGCCCATTGAAACGAACATCAGCTTTACCTGAGAGCAATTCTTCTAAATATTTTGCACCTCGTTTTGCTGTGGTGTAATGAATTGGGGTTTCTGGACTCATCTCAACAATTTCGCCTGCTAGCAGTTCCACATGACGACCACGCAGAATGCCAGCCTCAACCATGCGATGATAGTCGTCTACAGACCATTTAGCCAGGGTTTTCATAGCAGAACTGCTCACATTCTTGTGATAGACCTAGTTCAATTTTATGGGTTCTTGGTTAAGAAGCACCCTAATTCAAGATAAAATTCTGGTCTTAAGCGATCGCTATTTTAATAAGGTGAATTCTAGTAATAAAATTACCATAGCTGTTGGTTTTGACTTCTCTGCGAGACGCTATGCGAACGCTCAACCAACTGAGTAATAGAGAGTTGAGCGGAGTCGAAACTCGTCAACATAGGTATTTTTTTCCTCAGGAATAACCTAACCTCTAGAGAATTTCCAACAAATAAATTATTCAATCTTGTGGGGTCTTGTTTATTTCAAAGTCCCTAAGTCTTTAAATGAATATGACCAGAGGGGGGATTTAACCCCCTTTTTTGTCTGGCAATTAAAAGTCACCGCCAAACCAGAACATTTGGTGGCAGTACTTTTGCTGATATCTAGATGGAACAGCAAAAACTATACCAAAAGATGATCATCCCTTAGTGCTATCTGTCGGAAAATCAGGGTAGCAGATTTCTAAGATTTGGCAGGATATTCGAGTGAATAGTTACTGTGATTTTGACGAACTGGCAACTGTTCTTGTTGAGTCTGCTGTTTCCATCTCAGAGCTTTCAGCATTGTCAACCTCAAGAGTTCGGAGCAATTCTCGAATTACATCTGTTGCTGGCCTTCCTGTCGAAGCACAGTAGGATTGAAGTTTCTTCATTTCTTCGGTTGTGAGATTTACTGTCATTCGTTTAACAGCCCATTTTTTATTCATAATCCTCTTTTGTCTTTAATATGTTCCTTTTTGCCGAAATCACCAAGTCATTAGGGTTACTCCCGCAGTGCATAACCAACACCACGGACTGTATGAATCAATCGCTTTTCCTTATTGTCTTCCAATTTGAGTCGTAGATAACGAATATATACCTCAATAATATTAGAATCACCCATAAAGTCGTAACCCCAAACTTTCTCTAGAATTTGGTTTCTAGTAAACACCTGACGCGGATGTGAGAGGAGATATTCTAATAAGTCAAACTCTTTTGCTGTTAACTCAATGCTTCGTTTTCCCCGAAAAACTTCACGAGTACGGCGATTTAAGCTTAAATCTTCAAATTGTAATACATCCTCGTCTATTTCTTGCGTGCGCCGCAGATGGGCGCGAATTCTAGCTAGTAGTTCCTCAATGCTGAAGGGCTTAACTACATAATCATCGGCTCCCGCATCTAAACCTGCGACGCGATCGCTCACTTCATCTTTTGCTGTCAACAAAATTACTGGTACTGTACTGCCTGTGGCTCGTAAACGGCGACAAATTTCCAAACCTGTCAAACCTGGTAGCATCCAATCCAGGATTGCTAAATCTGGCGATGAGTCTCGCGCTAGGGTTAGACCAGCAATGCCATCATGGGCTACACTTACGCAGTATCCTTCACTACTAAGTTCTAATTCGACAAATCGCGCCAGTTTTATTTCATCTTCCACCAAAAGGATATGTGCTGTCATATTTTGCTCCTAAAAGAAATGATCATTAATTATACGGACAATATATGAGTACTTATTTTGTTATCTTCATAGCAAAAGTTTTATAAGAATCTTAGTTTTGAAATCTCAGAAAACTTTAACTTACCAGTCAGCTTGTTCTCATAGTTATGTACGAATCTATTAATTACAGGTTTTTGATCCACATCAAGCCATTAATTCACCAAAAGCGGGGATTTCATCATGAAAGGTTTAATTTTTGGTAGTTTATCTGCTTTAATACTTACTACGTCTGCTACGGCTCTAGCTATACCTATAAAGTATCACCAATCAAATTTAGATATACATACGCTATCCCAAGTAGCCTTAAATATTAACGTTCCTCATATTACTAACTCTGGCGTTAGAAATGATACTCACTTTATCAAATTGGCTATAAAGGGAATGTCTCTGCAAGACTTAATGATTTATTTACCAAATCAGATGGAACGCTTTAATGGAGTTCGGATTACAGACCAATCGGGTAAAGAAATTGCAAGTAAAATAGAGATTAGTAAAGAACGTTTGTCAATCACTTTTGACCAACCCGTAGCTCCTGGTAGTTCTTTAGAGGTAGAGCTAACAGGTGTGCAAAGAAAAAGTTCAGGCGGGAATATATTGCTCTATAAAGTGAGTGGACAAAGAGTCGGGTTGATGGGAGAAATTCCAATTGGGACAGCCAGAATCGATCTTCATGATAAAGGTTAGAATTCAATACAGTTCAGATAGAGCAACAAAACCCTGATGTAGAGACGCGATAAATCGCGTCTTAAAAGACCCCAATTATTTAGGCATATTAGTTTATGGCGCAATTGTAAATTATTCATGAACGATAATATTCCTGATTTATCTAATAAGTCAGGAATCTAAGTTTTTTAGGTTTCAAAAATCAGATATAACTACTATATGGAATCCTAAATCATTCGTGGAAAAATCTATTACTTATTGCCTATTGCCTGCCTCCCCGACTAATTTCACAATCTCATTTAGGATTGCTATATGTAGGTAAACTGACTATAAATATACTCCCTTCTCCTAACTTTGATTGTACACTTACACTACCCCCCATACCTTCTACAAGCGTCTTGACAATTGATAAACCTAAACCACAACCTCCAGTAGTATGAGAGCGGGATTCATCTACACGGTAAAATCTCTCAAATATCCGTGCTTGCTGTTGCAAAGGAATGCCATAGCCTTTGTCACAAACTTGAATAATAGCTTTGTCTTGAAGCTGATTTAACTTAAAAACTATGGGTGTGTCAGCATCAGAATATTTAATGGCATTATCAATTAAATTTAATAACACTTGTTTAAAGCGACTATAGTCTACTTTTATCTCAATGCGATAAATCTTTGACTCGATTGTAATTGTGCGATCGCTATATTTCTTTGCCATCATCACAACTTCTTCAACTAAGCTATTTAGCACATAAGATTTCATTTGAAAGTATAAATAACCGCTATCTGCTCGTGCTAAATCAAGTAAATCTTGTAGTAGACGGATAGTGCGTTCAGCCTCCGATGCAGCAGTTTCTAAAGCTTCTTGTTGGGTTTGGGTTAAGTTATTCTGTCTTCGCAAGACGCTTTGTAAATAACCATGTACAATTGTCAAGGGTGTGCGTAATTCGTGAGAAACGTTACTTACAAATTCTCGCTCTTGCTCCCATGATTGGGAGAGGCGCAATAACAACATAGTTAAGGTTTGAGCTAATTCTTTAACTTCACTGGGTGCATTATCAAGATATAGCTGCGCTTGTCCTAAATCTTCAGCGGAAATCACGGAAGCCATTTGATTTAGCTGACGCAGAGGTTGCAGAGAACGCTTGATATAAAATGCGATCACAGCAGATAATACAATAATTGCCCAAATACTAGTAATACCTAAGCTCTGCACCATTATTTCAAACATTTTTTGTTCGCGGGTAATATCCTTTACTACAAATAACTCACCCAGCAATTTACCTTGCACTTGCACAGAACTACCACATAAAACAAAGTAGCTTTGGTTCACTTTATAAACTTGTGGTTTAATCGGCATTTTAGTTAGCGACATTAACTCAGCTACCGTAGTATCAGATAATAAGTCTAAAGTCGCGGATTTTACTAAAATTTTATCATCAGGACTTTTTAACCATAATAATATGTTAGTATTTGCCAAATTATTAATAGCCTTTTGCAACCCAGTTTCAGGTTGCATCATTTCACTATAAATTTGCACATCTTGCGGCAAACGCTTGGCTATTTGTTCTATATTATATTTATGACTATCAACTAAAATTTGCTGCATTTTCCAGCTAGTCCATGTAGCTAGGCTACCTAATACCAAAGCTGAAAATCCTGCAATACCAACTGTGAGGCGTGATTGTAAGGAAAGTGGGTCTATATTTATCCAAATTTCTCTGATTTGCTTCACTATTCTGGTTGTGCTTAAGGTGTTTAATAAGGTTTTATCAATAAAATCGGACTGTTAAATGTAAAGTTACTCTCAACCGCTATATCTTTAGTTATAGCTGTTTTTAGCTAATCTCTGTTGCGTTCTGACAGTGAAAAGTGCAGCATTTACAAAAAAATTGCTAAATATTTTTATTCACTATCTTCTCAACTTTCCAAATCATTGTTTAACAATAATCTAAAAGCATTTACTAGTAATTAAATTAATGTCTGCTGAGAATTACCTTAAAATTCTACTCCTGTCTGCTTTACCTGAATTCAAAGGCTCAAAGAAGCTTTTGCTGACTGATATAGATAGTATATTTTATAAAATATAGCGGTTCGTTAAACGTTTTGCTCAACTTTGGGTAGAGTGACAAGTAACAAGTCGATAAGTTATTCCCCGCATCAACTCTCGGTTGCCAACCAAGCACGCAAAACCTCTGCCACTGTCCACGCTTGGGCAATACATCCCCGTGGAGCCATAGGAGCATCACCATCAAAAATTTCGCTGAGACTACCAAGACCGTGTGCAATGAGATGATTAGCCATTGGTTCCAAAAATTGACGAGCCTGCTCAGGATTTTTGTAGACGCGCAAGTGTGCTAAGACGAACGGCCCCAACAACCAACCCCAAACTGTTCCCTGGTGGTAAGCTCCATCACGTTGATACTGATTGCCACCGTATTTACCTTGATATAGAGGATGGTTAGGAGTAAGCGATCGCAACCCATGAGAAGTCAGCAACATTCGTCCGCAAGCTTCCACCACACTCCTTTGCTGGGCAGGTGTGAGCGGACTTTCTGGTAATGAAACAGCAAATATTTGGTTAGGACGCAACGCTGAATCATCACCATCTGGACTGTCTACAACGTCATAGCAATAACCTGTCTCCTCATTCCAAAAGCGAGAAAATCTATACTTAGCACGGTCTGCCATTGCCTCATACTCTTGGTGTGGTTTACCAAGTTGACGGGCAAACTTTGCCATTGTGCGTAGGGCATTATACCAGAGGGCATTAACTTCAATCGGTTTGCCAATACGGGGCGTAACTACCCAATCATCAACTTTGGCATCCATCCAGGTCAGTTGTACACCTGCAACACCTGCATAAAGTAAGCCATCGGCTGCATCGAGATGGATGTTGTAACGTGTACCGCGACAGTGCCAATCAATGATGTCTGCAAGTACTGGAAAAAGTTCACCAAGCAAATTATCATCATCCGTAGCGCTGTAGTAGGCACGAACTGCTTCAAAGTACCAGAGAGTGGCATCGACAGTATTATATTCTGGTTGCTCACCCGCATCGGGAAAGCGATTGGGCAACATTCCTTGGTCTACATATCTGGCAAAAGTGCGAAGAATCGAGCGTGCTACTTCTGGGCGACCAGTTGAAATTGTCAAACCCGGTAGACTAATCATTGTGTCGCGTCCCCAGTCGCCAAACCAGTGATAACCAGCGATGATAGTTTTACTGTAGGGGTTTTCTGGCACTGGGCGGTCAACAATAAACTGGTCAGCAGCTAGTATTAGGTGTTTGATCCAAGCAGGTGATTCCTTAGTTTTGAGGGGTCGGTTACTATTCCAAATTCCTGTTAGCTTCTGCTCTTGAGCGCGACGTAACTTAAGTGCGGCTTCGCCATGTAAATCTGGTTGTTTTTCTGTGCTGGCTACAAAAGCTATTGCTTCCCCAGGATTCAGTGTAACCTCAAAAGTGGCAGCGTGGAGATGGTCTTCTTTGTCATTCAATCCGCGATCGCGTTCAACTGCCAAGTCAAAATTATGATACCAATTGTGGGCAACAGCGCAGCTATCGTCTAAAGGTGAATCACTCAACAGATACAGTGGTAGAGCATCTGGATAAGCAGTTACACAAATCCCCTGTTCCACCTGTTCAACAGACATCTGCCAACCATTGCTTTGAGTGTCGCCGTGATAATCGCGGTAGTTGACCAATGCTTTGAGCGTCAACTTCAGAGGTTGGGTGGCACGACGCAGAGTATATTGGACATAAGTTGTATTCGCGCCTTGTTGCATCCACACCCGTTTTTCTAACAAAGCATCAGCAATAGCAAAACGCCATACAGGAATTGTACCTTCCAAGGAAAAGCGTTCTATGTGTTGATAGCCGTGGGGACTGACGATACCATCTGCCCAACGATTGGTGTGTAGAGAATAAGAGCCAGTGTCATACAGGACAGTTTCATCTAGTTTTGCCAGCAGTAAGGTACGACCCAGAGGTGGTTTTAATGCTGCTACCAGTAGTCCGTGATAGCGCCGAGTCAATAAACCAGCCACAGTCCCAGAGGCATAACCACCAATACCGTTAGTAACTAACCATTCCCGTGACTCTGCAATGTCAAGATTGCCGCAGGTTTCCCGCCCAAATTCAATACACATAAGAGAGCAATTTTCGGTTAATCCCAACTAAAATCTTAACTGCTAATCAGGGCTAAAATTTAATGCATTAAGCAATATTAAATACTAGTATCTTTGGGAAGGTATTTCTGTAAGTAGAAGTTAAAATGTCTCTAAACAAGTCTTTAAGACATTTATTAATTAGGTAGATTAAATTCTCGTTAGATATAAAAGGTTATATATGCAACTTTATCCTCTCCGTAACGTGAGCAAAGAATAATATTCACTTATGGCTACCGAATTTTTGCATTTTGGCAAATCAAAAGGAGAGAATCAAGTGTTGAAAGATGTGCAACGTCGTATTCCTTCAGAGGACAAATATTTGGAGGTATTCCACTCAATTTATGAGGAATTGACTCCGGGACACAAAGCCATTTTGAATAAGTTGTATCAGCATTGTTACTTTATGAAAGACAATCGCAGATTACGTACTTGGGAATTATCTGAAGCTGCGGGATATGATGGCGATTCTTCTGGTCAAATTGGTAAGTTAGGTGAAAAGTTTTGCAAATTCTTTGGAGTAAAAGATGATGAATTTGGGCAGCCAGCACTTGCAATAATTAGTTGGTTTCCAGATAAAATCAATGGGTATTGGTACATTGAGCTAATTCCTGAAGCAGCTAGAGCATTCAATCGTTTTCACCTCGAAACTGTCTAATCAAAATGTTAACTTTCTTGAATTTTCGAGCTTTATAGTCATAATTTGAGTTACAAATTTATTTAATTTTGTTGATTCACATAGTTAGCGATCGCTTGTAGTTACATTAAAGAATGGGCACAAAGGTAACACTAAAACAAAAAGTTAGTGGTCGATTAAGTAGTGGAGAATACAGAAGTTCACACTGATTGTAATTATGAATTAAGTAGAACGGCGTGAATAATTCAAGGTTTGTAGTGGGGGCTTTAGTCCTCTCTTAAGGGCTAAAGCCCTTACTAAAAGCTAATTCAATTAAATTTTACATTACTTAATGTAGTTTGTTTTTTTCTCGCCGACTTACTTATATTGATTATTTGGTTAGATTTTAACTACTCAAATTGGCAGCACCAAAAGTAGCATTGAATTTGCGACACCAGATAGCGGCAGATTTGTAATCTGCTAAATTGATATTGTTAGGAATAGAATATGTTTGAGCGCCGCTATATTTTTTTAAAGGAGCAATAATGATATAATCTCCATTTTTTAAAGGATAAGATGGTGGCTTAGTTGAAGCAATTACGTTATTTGAACGATGCAAAACTACTACTAAATCCGGCCCTAATTCAGAGGTTTTAAACGACTGCTCAAGCTCTAAAAATGATTTGCCGTTTTTTGTGGTAATACTGACTATTCCTTGAGTTGTATGTTCTCCAGAAACAAAAGTACCTGACTTGATAGCAGTTGACTCCTGAGATTGTGCTGAGAGGGCTAAAGACTTAGCTGGAGTTGAAGATGCAGGAACAGATGTATTCACAGCGATTTGACTTTTATTCAACTCATTACTTGATATTTTTCGGGCACAGCTAATCATGACAATAGAAAACAAACTTAGTATTAATAAATATCTAATTCTCATGATTTAAATTCCTCAATACATCAATCAATAAACTAATTATTGCTTAAATAATAAGTCTAAAGATGATAAATATCTAAGGATTAATCTCTAAAAAGCTGATATTTCCTTGAGAAAGTTCTTATGGATTTCTCAGCAAAATCTAAACTTTGATTCTCTAAGTACTTATACTTACAGTTTCTCTACGGAGCTTTTGATTGATATCAAGCACTTCTTATGCTACAATTATCCTACTTAGGTTGTGAACAGAAATTTGGGAAAATAATCTCACGCAGGCGTCGGGGCGTCTCTCATGCCATCTTTAAAAAGAGTGGGTTTTCCTAACGCCTTTTTATAAACTTATTTCATATTTAATTTCTATCAATAGTTGCTTTTTTTATATCACTAATCAATTCATCAATCCTTGATTGAGTCGTATTCCAAGAACACATAAAACGTACTCCTCCCACACCAATAAATGTATAAAACTGCCAATTCTTAGCTTTTAAAGCGTGAATGACTTTTTCTGGTAGTTTAACAAACACGGCGTTGGCTTCTCTAGGAAACATCAAGTCAACACCTTCTATATTTAATAGTTGATTCTCTAAGTAATCAGCACATTGATTGGCATGTCTGGCATTTTTTAGCCAAGCACCAGTTTCCAATAAACCCAGCCAAGGAGCAGAGATAAACCGCATTTTTGAGGCTAGCTGTCCTGCTTGTTTGCATCGATAATCAAAATCCTCTGCTAGCTCTTTGTTAAAGAAAAGAATGGCTTCACCTAATGCCATTCCATTCTTTGTACCACAAAAGCACAACACATCCACTCCACTTTTCCAAGTAATTTCAGCAGGGCTTTTATTCATAGCGGCAACTGCATTTGCAAAACGAGCGCCATCCATGTGGATTTTTAAGTTATACTTTTTCGCAACTTCCTTAATTTTTAGAAGTTCTTCAATGGAATATAAAGTTCCTAATTCAGTTGATTGTGTAATGCTAATAACTTTAGGCTTGGGATAATGAATATCAGTGCGTTTAGTGACAATTGCCTCTATAGACTCTGATGTTAACTTGCCATTTTTGCCTTGAGCAAGCAACAGCTTAGAGCCATTAGATGCAAATTCAGGTGCGCCACATTCATCTGTTTCTATGTGAGATGTTTCATGACAAATGACGCTGTGGTATGACTGACAAAGTGCAGCTAAAGATAAAGAATTTGCGGCTGTACCATTAAAAGTAAAAAATACTTCACAATCAATCTCAAAGAGTTTGCGAAAATAATCTGTGGCTTTTTGAGTCCATTCATCATTTCCATAGGCTGGAACACTACCTTGATTTGCCCTAATCATATATTCTAGCGCTTCTGGACAAATCCCAGAGGAATTATCACTTGCAAACTGCTCTAAGTGACTAATCATAATCTCGACTTTATTTTTTATCAGTAATTGTTACAATATTAATGAATAATTTTGGAGTTGCCAAATGCTAAATTTCATGGGAGATGCTATTAATACTCCAAATTATTTAATAACTCGGCTAATGACAAGAACTGGGGATGGTAGTAAAATAAATATTTAATATTTATATAGCTCTACTTAATCATTCGTGAATAACAAAATCTCCGACTTTCCTAAGAAGTCAGAAATCTGGAACTTTTGATTTTCACAAATTCAATAAAATTGCTATATTTTGCATTAACCTGTTAATTAATTTTTATCTAAATATTTATAACAACAATCAGTATACTTGTGCTAAGTATTTATACTATTGTATGAGTTTGCTTATTGATGTCCCCAAAAAACTGGAGTTTTAGTTTTCCGTTTCTGAGACGTTAAGTTATTATGGTGTCTTCGCCAGCCTTGCGTTGAGGAGATTCCGAGACGTTAAATATTGCAAAGAACTAAGTATTATACTAAAAAAATAAATTTTGCCAATAAAAATGCTAATCATATACTTATAATGTACCATACAATGTCCGACCAATAATTATGACATCACTATTGGGCGTATTTGTCCTTTATTATTTGTGAGTAGTCATTTGTTTATTTTCTACTGACTAATGACTCTCCGGGTGATGCTCTTTCTGGTGCGTCCGCTACACGTAGCTCTGCTTCTCCGTAGAGGTACGTCGCCAACGCCACTTGCTTCTCCCTACAGCCCTTCTCCTAAAGGAGACGCTACGCGTAGCTTGCTTCACCATAGGGGTATGGGCATCCTACGGCAGGCGCTAGCCTCTCACGAATGGGAGAACGGGAGATGTTGCGGGTAGCAACATCCTTTTAGGGGTACAAATTGGGAAACCCGCCTAAGGCACTGGCTCACTAATGACTAATAACTAATGACTGAACCATTGATTGAACTGAAAGGTGTTTCTAAGTCCTTTGGTAGCCATAAGGTTCTAGATAATGTAGACTTGACCGTTCACCGGGGAGAAGCACTGGGGATTATTGGTCCTTCAGGGACTGGTAAATCAACAATTTTACGGATAATGGCAGGGTTACTGAGTCCTGATGAAGGAGAAATTTATGTGCAAGGAGTGCGGCGAGACGGTTTGATTGAGGATGGTGCCCAGCAAATTGGCATTGGTATGGTGTTTCAGCAGGCGGCATTATTTGATTCGCTGACGGTGGAGGAAAATGTGGGATTTTTACTTTATCAAAATTCAAAGCTACCGCGATCGCGCATTGGAGAATTGGTAAAAGAAAAATTGGAGATGGTAGGTTTACCAGCAATAGGCCACCTCTACCCAGCCGAACTTTCCGGGGGAATGCGAAAACGGGTAAGTTTTGCCCGTGCGATTATGTCTAACCCCGATAATCCTTCTGAAAGCCCAGAAGTTCTACTATACGATGAACCGACAGCGGGACTTGATCCCATTGCCTCAACAGTAATCGAAGATTTAATCCGCCATTTGCAATGTTTAAATGGAGTTTGTAGTACCTATGCTGTTGTTACCCACCAAGACAGCACTATGCGCCGTACAGCTGATAGACTTATATTTCTCTATGAAGGTAGAGTGCAGTGGCAGGGTACAGTTAGTGAAACATACAACACAGAACATCCCTTGATCAGACAATTTCTCAGTGGAAGTGTGCAAGGGCCGATTCAAGTCGTCGGTTAGAAAGTGAAAAATGAGAAGTTATGAGTTAGTAGTTAAAAGTAAAGAGTTAAGAATGAGGAATTAAAAGTTAAAAATGAAGAGCAAGAGTTAAATTCAACTCCCAACTCATCACTCCTAACTCATAACTCCTAACTAATTATTGGGTGGAGGCAAAAAAATGCGAGGTCTTATGACAAGCCGCTTCGCGTCTGGGCGAACATTTAGAGAAGGCTCTGTGGGGTTGTTACTCCTGCTAGGAGTAGGGGTATTTGGATTACTCTTTCTATGGTTAAATAGATTCACTGCTTCTGGTCGTTCATACAAAGTTATTGTGGAATTTGCTAACGCTGGCGGAATGCAAAAGGGAGCAACAGTTCGCTATCGAGGCGTTAAGATAGGAACTATTTCCCAAGTTCGGCCAGGGCCAAACGCCATTGATGTAGAGATTGAAATTGCCAAAACTGACTTAATTCTCCCCCGGAATGTAGTGGTTGAAGCTAATCAGAGCGGACTAATTAGCGAAAGTATTATCGACATCACACCAAAAGCAACATTACCTACTGGGGTTGTAATTGCTAAACCCCTAGATAAAAATTGTGATCCCAGCCTTATAATTTGTAATGGCTCTCGGTTAAAAGGTCAGGTTGGCATCAGTGTTGATGAACTAATTCGCAGTTCAACTGAGGTAGCTGCTGTATACAGTAACCCTAAATTTTATACAAATGTCAATAGGGTTTTAGAAACTACCACAAGCGCAGCATCCAGTTTTACTGAGCTAAGTCAGGATTTACAAGGTTTGACCAAAAGCTTGCGACAACAACTAAATACATTTTCAGCCACTGCTAATTCAGTGCAACGAGCGACAAATCAACTTAATGCATCCGCGATTCAAACTTCAAATCAAGTCGGTGCAACTGCAACTCAAGCAACTCGTTTGCTGAACAACCTGGATAACCTGTTGACAACAAATCGTTCGGCGCTGGTTGGTGCTTTAAACAATATCACTGAAACCAGTAACCAACTGCGTGTTACAGTCGGTAGCTTATCACCCTCTGTGAATCGATTAACTCAAGGACAATTACTCAACAATTTAGAAACTCTTTCAGCAAACGCAGCACAAGCCTCAGCTAATTTACGCGATGCTTCTAAAACCTTAAACGATCCCAAGAATGCGGTGCTACTGCAACAAACTTTAGATTCAGCACGAGTAACATTTGAAAATAGCCAAAAAATTACATCTGATTTGGATGAGTTGACAGGTGATCCTACTTTCCGCCAAAATTTGCGGCAATTGGTGAATGGTCTCAGTGGTTTAGTATCTTCTACACAACAGATGCAGCAACAAGTGCAAGTTGCTACTACTCTAGATTCGGTAAAAACTGTTGTGAGCAAACCCAATAATCTAATTCCTACCCCAACACCAACCCAAGAGGCGATGTCTAATGATAAGTCTCTACCCGTCTATGTAATTAATCCCTCAACTGCTAATTTTGAAAGTACCGACACCAACCTTCAACCAACCCCCAGTCCGTCTATCCCTAACTCATCCCAAGAAGACCTGTTAAAGCAGCTGCGGGAGTATGGTAAGCAAAGGGAGCAACTGGAGACGGAAAAATAGGCAATACAGGTTGACCGAATTTTAGATTTTAAATTTTGGAAGTCATTAAAAGATGGAAGAAGCAAGCGTTACTTGCTTCTTCCATCTTACGTAATTATTGATTTCTAACCAGTGACGAATGGTATTGCATTTCTGCAAACTATCAAACTTCTAATTTACATTATGATTCGTTGGTGCAGTGTGTAACTCCTACATTTATCAAGTGCAACATTCATCCTTGAGCTGCTTGTCTAACTTCTTCGGGTGCTTCGTTCCTACCAACTAGAGTACATCCTCTAGTTCCTCGATACCAGTAATAACCATCGTAATCAATTACAAATCGGTCTAAAGCACACTTGAAGAAAACGTTGGGGCCTTGTTGTCCTCCTGTAATTCCTTCAATTATTTTGTCATCCAATTCTGTGAATAAATTCGAGTCTTCTAATCCAACACGTGGCTTAAATCCAATGATGTGATCTAACATAATTGCTAACCTCACTTACAACACTTGGAAAACAATTACCTTCTGACCCAATACTATGCATTAGCTTATTAGAGATTCATATATCCAAAGGTATAACATCTATCTATCATTTGGAGTATGTTTGAGGATAATTTCTGATAAGCAAAGACCGTAATAGATGGGAAGCATAAAGCTGCATATTATCCTCAAGGTAAGCACAGTCAGTAGACCGAAGAGTTTTCCACAACCCTTGCCAGTCCTTAATTTCCCCTTGGGAATGCAATCCGAAGAAATCAGCTTCTAATCTGCCTTTAAAAAAGAGGAGTTATTCAGGCTGCAAGCGAACCAGTGAAGCTGTCATGCTTCAAACATACAATATTTTGCGTGAGATACAAAGGTGCGTTAATAGGTACAGGTACCATTTTTATCTAGCCTGTCACGCTGTAGCGATCGCTAGTTGTTATTTTTCGGTCAGATCGGGGAATTCTATTAATACGATTCAGTAATTCGTGCAGCGTTGACTAGAGAAAGGCTGTTATGGGTTTATTTGAACTGTGTTGTAAAAATATTTTGAGTTTTGAGGATCGGCTGATGGATAAATCAATTATTCAGTTGGTTGACGAATTACCGACTGACAATATCACTGTCAAAGTTTTAAAAGCTCTTGATTATGTAGCACCGGGTGAGTGGAGCAATTTGACGGGATTTGAGAATAATATTCGTAGCATTACAGGAGTTAGCGATGCTAAGGTAATTCAGAAAATCCGCGATCGCGCTGTTGTTTTATACGAAGATCCTCAACAAGGCTACCAGTTTGCAATCAAACTTTATCAAATAATTGATAAAGCAGACACAGCTATGGCAGCGGCGGCTTTAGCAAATAAAGTGAGTGAGAAAATTGGATTTCTGTCTTTTTTAGGCAAAATTACTCCCAAAGCTGATGTAACTCAATCCATTGACTTAGTATTGAAAATCGCCGTCGAAATCATCGCCTTTTGCAAACTAAATGGTATTCCTCAACCGAATCCCCAAGAGTTTGCTAATTCTCTGGCTAACAACTATCAAAATGCATCCCTAATGAGGATGGTAGCTCTAGTTTGCCTAGATGGAATTCTGCCATTAGGCCCCGACTTTCTGGACAAAATTCACGGAGTTATTAGTGGTACTGATACTAGTGCAATAACTCAAAATCCGGTTTTCTTAGCTATCAATAACTTTCTACCAGGTAGTAACCCCTCTGATAAAGTTGGTTTTATCAATCAGGGTTTCAACTCTGTGCAAGGTTGGATGAATAACTTAGTATCCAAAACAGGCATAACCCCGCAATCAATTTCTAGTCATTTAGGTAATTTTATTCAGATTGCTGATGATAATTTAGATTTAGTAGCAGCATTCCTAGATCAAACTACCAATTACTACGAACATACGGGAATTCAAACTGTAGCTCGCAGCTTGATTTTGCAAGCCCATACTTTAGTAAAAGAGGAAATTAAACAAGAGGAACAAAAGCCTATCCAAGATGTTTCACCTGCTGTTAAGTCAGATAACAATCAGTATGAACTCAGCAAAACAGTAGAAGTCTGGGATAGTGAGGAAGAAGATTGGTATCAGGGAACAATTGAGAAAATCCAAGATGACCAATTCTTTGTTCATTACCTTGGTTACGGTTCATCTTATGACGAGTGGGTAGGCGAAGATGACATTCGGACTCGCGATCTTCGCTCTACAGATGACAATGGATATGCAGTGGGTCAAAAGGTAAAATGTTGGGATGATGAGCAAGAGGCTTGGTATTCTGCAACAATTGAGCAAATCCAAAATCAGCAATACTTTCTTCATTACATTGGTTATGACTCATCCTATGATGAGTGGGTTGATAGTGACGAAATTTCCTAACTGTTGAATTAGCACGGGGCCGGCGAGAGCAATATCTCTGATGGGCTATTTATTGTCCCGCCCTGTGTTAATAGTACTTTTAAAACCGACCAGTGGGTTAGGTAGAGGTTTTTGTTCCATCAGGAAACAAACCCTTTTTAATTAAGAATTACAAATTATTTTAATACTTGCGCTACGATATCCCCTATTGCCTTTATGCAATGTATATGAAGAGTAGTACAGGTTAAAAACATGACAGAAGAATTTAATACACAGCGTGCAGAGAATCTGGTGACGATCGCAGATCAATTCGCTAGGCTGGGAAAGGTTGCAGGCGTTAAAGCTTTTGGAAGTGGTAATATCAATGACACCTTCTTAGTAGATATAGATTCTTCAGAAGAACAACATTTTGTCCTGCAACGCATCAACACGCAGGTATTTCGGCAGCCACAACTGATTATGCAGAATATGCGTACCTTCACTGAGCATGTTCGCAACCGGTTACAGCATACACCCCTGAATCGTCGCTGGGAAGTGCCACGCGTACTGTTGACTAAGGATGCTCAAGACCATTGGAGGGATGCAGACGGCTCCTTTTGGCGGGCAATCAGCTTTATTGAAGGCTCCCAATCTTTTGATACTATGCGCGATCGCTCACACGCCAAAGAAATCGGTTATGCCTTGGGGATGTTCCACAATCTAATTAGCGATTTGCCACCAGAAAAACTCGCCGATACGCTTCAAGGGTTCCATATTACACCGCTTTATCTCCAGCATTACGAAGAAGTGTTGGCGAAAACTAGTGCTAGTCAATCTTCAGAGGTTAGTTATTGCTTGCAGTTTGTTAGCGATCGCCAAACCTTTGCACATATCCTAGAAGATGCCAAAGTTGAAGGCAAGCTACCCTTGCGTTTGATGCACGGCGATCCAAAAATCAATAATGTCATGTTTGACACTGCTACCCAGCAAGCCGTCAGCGTCATCGACCTCGACACTGTTAAACCCGGTTTGGTACATTACGATATTGGTGATTGCCTGCGATCGGGCTGCAATCCAGCTGGAGAAGAAACTGAGAATTGGGACAGTGTTTATTTCGATACCGACCTGTGCCAGGGAATCTTACAAGGTTATCTTTCGGTAGCAAAAGCATTTCTGACTGAGAATGACTATGCATATATATACGATGCAATTCGTCTCATCGCTTTTGAACTAGGATTGAGATTTTTTGCTGATTATTTAGCAGGGAATGTCTACTTCAAAGTCAAGCATCCAGAACATAACTTGGCAAGAGCGATCGTCCAGTTTAAGCTTACCGAAAGTATTGAATCGCAAGAAACGCAGATTTGCAACATTATTAAAGATATGAAATGAACGACCAGACCATTTCCTTGCAACCCTTTCCTTCTACAAGATCCCTGCCTAATTTGAAAATTGCAGGTAATATTGCCAGAAATGGTAATAAACTTGCCATCCGCTATATGCTTGAGGGCGATTTAAAAGAAATTGCACTCACCCCGCCATTAAATACTCCATCACGCAAGCATGAACTTTGGGAAGACACCTGCTTCGAGTTCTTTCTTGGTGTCAAAGATTCTCAACGGTATTGGGAATTTAACCTCTCCCCCGCCGGACATTGGAATGTCTATCGCTTTGATGGATATCGTCAAGGAATGCAAGAGGAAACAGCGTTTGAAAACCTATCGTTTAATGTTCAGAATCAAGCAGATGGTTTAATACTTGTGTTGGATGTAGATTTGGATAAAATCATCTCTGTGGAGCAAGTTATTGAAGTTGCCATTACGACTGTCATCAAATATAAAGATGGTGAGATAACTTACTGGGCGTTAACTCATCGAGGCGCAGAGGCTGACTTTCATCTGCGGGATAGTTTTATTGTTAAGTTGTAAAGACTGATATTCAGAAGTTTACTGTAAGTAGCTGACTCAAGATGTCATTCTGAAACATTGCGGGTATTATCAGGATATATTCTAAAAATTATGTAATTACATATACAACATAATTACTTGAATATAAGCGTAATTATCAGTTACGTATCAGGTAACATCTATAAAAAAAAGCTAATGGTAAGACAGCCTATTGTTCTGAATGGCAAAGAGTTCAAATTTCAGAAGAACGCCAAAGAATACTTTAAACAAATGCTTGAAAAGTATCGTAATGGTCAGACTGTTGATACTGATGATCATAAAATGCTTCTCGCCCTCATTGAGCGTCATCCTGAAGCTGACAAAAAGATTGGATGTGGTGTAAAGCGCTTTTATAAGGATAGAACCGATATGCCTACAAGTTGTTTCTGGATAGAGCGTGAAGATGGTAGTAAGACTGACTTCTCCTACCTAACAGCTATAGCCGTAAGAGGAAAGTCACTATATCAAGAATTCTTTGAGGCTTGTCGTAATGCAGTTCAGGACGACCTCAAGAAGACTAAAGAACAGTTTTTTGAGAAATCTGCTGATGAGACTGGCAAAGTTAAATGTGACATTACAGGGGAAAAGGTTGCTATCTATGAAAGCCATCTCGACCACAAAAAGCCTTTAACATTCCAAGTTATTGTAAATACGTTTCTTGCTGCTAATGAAATTGAGATTAAGCCTGAAATGCTTTCTATGTCTCAGGATGCTCAATTCCAAACTATTTTTATAGATATTTCAATTAAAGATAAATTCAAGCGCTATCACCATAATATGGCTGATCTAAGAATAATAAAAACTGAACTAAATCTTAGTATTGGAGGTTCTGAGAGAATCTTAAAGTCTAAGAACCCAGTAATTATTCCAAAAGAATTATTCGATAATTGACAACATTTAACTCAATATTAGGATGATGCGATACTTCACCCAAGAAGCTATTCAATTGTTTTAAACTTGAATTATCGTCGTAAATTTGTATGTAGCGCTCGATCATGACACAAAACACATTGAAGGTTGATGCATTTTGGGATAAAGATGCAGAAGTTTGGGTAGCAACTAGTGAAAACGTGCCAGGATTGGTAACAGAAGCTTCTACGATTGAGTCTCTTACGCAAAAGCTTAGAGAAATGATTCCAGAACTCCTTGTTCTGAATCAAATTGTGCCTTCTAATTATGTGGGTTCTATCAGCTTTGAATTAACCAGTCATCGACAAGAATTGATAGAGGTGGCTTCATAAATGAGTGTGTCTTTTACTCCTGAGTTGAAAATAGCGATCGCCAACTTAACGACCCAACTATTTTAGTTGGTAACAGCCACAAAGCAATTAAAGTTTTAGGTTGGTGTCCGCACCCTATCAAATCCTCGCTCATGCTTGGCAATGGCATCAACACCGACATAGGTAGAGACAAAAGGTTTCACTATTATACTCGCGGTAGATGCACAGCAAAAAGTAAGTTGACATACTTGTAAATTTTTCCACCTACTTAATGGTAATTTTAAAAAAAACCTATTTACAATCGCCGTTTGAACATTTTAAAGGTGCGATCGCACTAGCAAATAGAAAAAATAGGTTAAATATCTCCACCATAGCCATATTTACACATCTACACCTTTATGCATATTGCTTTATGAATTCTATATATGAACAATAATTAGTAACATTATTTTAGTAAAAAAATAAACTAATTTGCTTATTTCTCTTGATAGAGTTAATTAAATCTTAAGCGTGCAGAATATAAGATACATAGCTAAAAAGCAAATTATCAACTGTTAATTTATGCAAAAGATTTATGGCAACACTCAGGGGATAAAAGCTAGTCAAATAAAACAATTACAACGGCTTTACGAAGAAAATCAACCAGCAGATAGATTAATTACACCGGAATTTGCCCAAGCCTTAGCTGCAATTAGCAAAGAAATTCATCATCCGGTTTGTTGTTATATCAATCGGCGTGGGCAAATTATCCGAATTTCTGTAGGAACACCAAATCAAACTCAAATTCCGGCTGAAGAATTACCCCGCCGCAGTGCCGAACGCTTGAGCGGAATCCGTTGTGTTGCTACTCAATTGAAATCAGAACCACCTGATGAAGCATCGTTAATTGCAATGATGCGTCAGCGTTTAGATGCTCTTGTAATATTAATCGCAACTGATAGCGAAGTAAAAGAAGCTTTTCTAACTTACCTTTTCCCCGATCGAGAAAGTCCTTGGGTAATTTCACCTCCTCTAAGTTTGGATGACTTAACCGAACAAGAATTTGATGAGCTAGTTCACGAATGGGAGAGAGAAATTGCTGATGCTGGGGATGGAATATTCCTATCTCAAGAAATTGTCTCTGACCAAGACAGGGTGCTGCTGGTAGGAGTGCAGACAGAAGATATATCTGTGCAACGGTTTGAAGATGGGCTGGCAGAACTAGTGCGTTTGGTGGAAAGCGCTAAGGGTATTGTACTCGATACAATGCGGCAAAAGCGCGACCGCCCCCATCCTCAAACAGTAGTTGGTAAGGGAAAAATTGAAGAAATCACTCTTTTGGCTCAAAAACTAAGAGCTAATCTAATCGTTTTTGACCGAGATATTTCTGCATCTCAAGCCCGCAACTTAGAACAAGAAATTGGCATCCGAGTTGTAGACCGCACAGAAGTAATTTTGGATATTTTCGCTCAACGCGCTCGCACTCAAGAGGGTAAATTACAAGTAGAGCTAGCACAACTCGAATATATGTTACCTCGGCTACGCGGTCGCGGTCAGGAAATGTCTCGATTAGGTGCGGGTATTGGTACACGAGGCCCTGGTGAAACAAAACTAGAGACGGAACGGCGAACAATTCAACGGCGAATTGGTCAACTACAGGAAGAAGTAAATCAATTACAAGCACATCGCGCCCGCATTAGACAACAACGGCAACAGCAAGAAATTCCGGTTCTGGCATTAGTTGGTTACACCAATGCTGGTAAATCTACCTTGTTAAATGTGTTAACTAATGCAGAAGTTTACACCGCAGACCAACTATTTGCTACCCTCGACCCAACAACCCGCAAGGTAGTAATTACAGAACCAGAAACACAACAACGCAGGTCGATTTTGCTCACAGATACAGTAGGGTTTATTCACGAACTCCCGCCAGCACTGATGGATGCATTTCGCGCCACATTGGAGGAAGTCGTTGAGGCAGATGCCATGATTCATGTTGTGGATTTGTCGCATCCAGCTTGGGAAAGTCATATTGCAAGTGTGCTGGAAATACTCGAAGAAATGCCTGAGATTCCAGAAAAAACTTTGATTGCTTTTAACAAGGTTGACCAAGTAGATAGCGAAACCTTGGCTAGAGTTCAACAAGAGTATCCCGAAGGTGTGTTTATATCAGCAACCCAGCGCTTGGGTTTAGAGACTTTCAAAATGCGATCGCTGCAACTAATTGACAAACCCGTTAAAGCGATTGCAGTCCCACAAAATTCATACTAACTGAAGGAAATTATATGACACCGACCATCATTGTTCACGGTGGAGCAAAAACCATCACAGACGATAAAGTTGCAGCCAACAATGCAGGCTGCACAGCAGCAGCAGAAGCTGGTTGGGCAGTGCTAATTAGTGGAGGTACAGCCGCAGAAGCTGTTGAAGCAGCTATTCGAGTTCTGGAAACTGACCAGACATTTAACGCTGGTCTTGGCGCAACTCTCAACAGCGACGGAGAGGTGGAGTTAGACGCGGCGATCATGGAAGGCTCTTTAAGTTGGGGAGGAGTTGCAGCAGCTCAGGGTATCCGTCATCCCATCTCCATAGCACGACAGATTATGGATGATAAATCCAGGCTGCTAGTGGCGCGGGGTGCAGAACGCTTTGCCGCAGACAATGGAGCATTGACACTTTAGTTTCTAAGGTTAAAGGTGAAGCTGGGTGCATCCTCATAGACCGTCAAGGACGCGTTGGCTTGGCGTATAACTCATCACACATGGCTTGTGCTTATATGACCGCAGGACAAGACAAGGTGGCTATCTTTACCAAAAAATAACTCATACTAATTCGTAATGGGCTACGCCCCGCTACGAATTAGTAATGCTTAATTAATGAAGTCAAATTACATCTGAGTTTTCAAGTTTGAATATACAGCTTTTTTTTCCAAGTTGGTGTTACTTGGAAATCCAGAAGAATCGTTTTCTATAAACAACCGCATCCACAAAGCGATGCGGTTTCTCGGAGGAGTAGATGTCAAAATACGACTTTCATTATTTTCAAGGGAGTACTCTTTCTGATCTGTTTGCTGAAGATATCACAGATACATCTTATGGGTTTATTTTAAATTACCCTGCAACTGCCAGTTGGGCTGCTTACCCCAACCGGAAAAAATATTTTATTCAAGATGGCAGTAGTGAAGCCACCAAAACCTCCTTCGACAAGATTTGTCAGAAGGAACCTTGGAAAAATCTGGCTGTGTTAGGCGATCGCATTCCTGGAATTGTGATTATAACACCGCCAAAGTCGCTAATTGGCTACTGGCAAGAGCATTTCGGCTTAAGCCATTCCAATATGGAGTTGAGGGATTGCTCGACTTATCTAGATGACCTCAGCCACAGTTATGGCTTCGATAAACTCATAACTCTATTTCCCTTTGATCACCTAAAATCTGAAAAACACGCTGTTGATCCAGACACTCATTACCGCTTACTCAGCAAAGTAATGCTAGATCAATTGGGGGTGCAATGTCCGAAATACAGATAACCCTGATCGGCACTACCAGCCAACTTGTCACTCCAGAAGGTAACTATTTAGGAGGACTAATTGACTACCGCAACACTGATATGAGCAAGTTCTTTGAGATGATTGCCAACCTTGGTCAGTATGCTCACAAACAGGGTTATTTCGGCGTGATTGGCTTTGATGTGCTGGAAGATCAAGACGGGCAATTTTATGCGATCGATGCCAATTTCCGAGTTAATGGCTCGACTCCGTTGTGCTTGCAGCGTAATACCCTACTGGGGCTGGGAAAGGGAGTAGCTAAATATTCCAGTGACTACCGCATGGAAGGAACATTGGATTCCATTTTAGTCGCCTTAAAACCAGAATTAGATCGCAAGGATTTAATCATTTTGTCGGCTTTAGAGAAGACCAAATACGGAAAAATCTACACCGAAATTTATGCGATAGTTACTGGAGAAAATATTCAGGAAATGCAGCATATCGAGCATAAATTACAGCATAAAGGATTACAATGGCTTCCTTAAAATAAATAAAATAAGATATATCTATATTTCTAGCTTCATTCTAACAAATCCAATAAGGATAAAAAACATGAAATTTCAAATAGAATGCAACACGAGCAAAATTAGTAAAATATGTTTAATTTGTCAGCAAAAGTTTCAGACAAATGAAGCTAGATTAATTATATGCAATGACCAAGGCGAAGGTTATGGAGATTTATGCTATCAATGTATAGCTAAAGGCGGAAATTGGATTCAATACCAACTTCAAGAGTTCAGCCATAAAATACTAGCTTTAAAATGAACGATCGCATATTAAAAAATGGTCACAAGAGAATAGTGTTCCTGAGGCAGTTGAGTGACTGAGTTGCAAATCGGTACTAGTGGTTGGGTTTATAAGCATTGGATGGATATTTTCAAATGTTGGTCTGAACTTGATATTAGAGGCAGATAAAAAAAGATAACCCCTGCCCCTATTAATAGTTAAAAATTTATTCCTTTACTTCGACCAGATTAGGTGACTGCCTGATGGGAAACAGGACTCGCATTAGCTGACTCACTGGTACTGAGCGCTGCTCTTGAACAAAAGCCAAAAACACAAGTGCAATTATTCGTAGTAAGCCTGAGAGAACAAACAGCCCCAGCAAACCTTGGATAAAAGGCAGAGTCGTTAGAAAGCTACCAATAGTGATGCCCATAGCTCCAGTTATACCAGCAACTGCACCTGCGATCGCAAAATAAGTAGATTGATAACGCACCGGTGATATTCCCATCATCAGATTGTTGGTACACAAATCAATTGCCGCCCACGTCCCGCCAGCTAGTATGTGCAACAAGGGTAACCAAATCCAAAAAGAAATTTGATTGCTTCCAACTCCCAGCCACAGCAGAGGTGTTACCGCCACCAAGACTCCCACTAATAGCAGTAGCGGACGGTTCCCAATTCGGTCGGCTAGTTTCCCCCATAAAAGCAGCATTAACATGTTCGCACCAGTTCCTAAACCGTGATAAATCGTTACCACACTAATATCTATATTCAGGTTGTCCAGCATATAGAGGTTAAAGAAAGGAGCGCTGATGTTAACAGCAAAGCACCAGATGCTCAGGTAAAGTACAAACTTGCAAAAGTTAGCATCTTTGAGGAAGCTAAAATCTATCCCCTGAGACTGCGGTTGGGATGTATCTGAACCCGTGGCTTTTAAAAGCTGTGGGTTTACATCAGTCATCCAGAACTGACACATTTGGCTGATTAGTCCCAGCGAAATTCCTAGAACCAACATTGCACCATAGCCTTGAAGTGTTCCACCAGGCCAAACCGATACTGCTAAACCTAGCAATGGCACACCAATAAGGTTAGTCAAGCCGACAATGCTATTGCGAAAGCCGAAATATCTCCCCCGCAACCGCTGAGGTACTAACACAGCCGACCACCCAAGCCAAGGCGCACGACCGAAAGCTTCAATGATATTACCTACCAAGAGAATTGCCAAAGTCAACTGCACTACTTGGTATCCAGCCAGATGAGATGAAGTAAGCAACACAATTGCTGGCAGAAGAATCAACCACACCAACCGCGATGGGATGAAAATACACAGGAAAAACCAGCGGAAGCTAGTACTTCGGTTTACCAAATACGCTCCCAGTGGTTGAAGTAGATTCACCATCTGAGGAATAGCGGCAAGCAGACCAATTTCTACTGGCCCAGCACCTAACTCTAGCAAGAAATTACTGAGCAACGCGCCGCCGATGACACTATAAAAAATCGTAGCAAAGATACCCTCATAAGTTAGGGCTTTAAGGCTTTTGCGAATTTCTAACTTAGAAATTTTCAAAAACAGTTTCGGAGTTGGAAAAAGTACCGTCTCCGTTAATGTCCTATCTTCTGAGATTTCTTGAATGGGGACAGGGGGAAGAGAACTAGCTTCTAGTGAAATGTCATCTTCTTGAGACTGAACCATATTATCTAATCAATATTTAAAGAGTTAAATTGTTATAGCTACTATTAGCCAGAATTAGCAAGTTAATCAAAAGCCTTTATTTTGGTGAAAGCACTGCCATATTTTTCTATGGCTTGAATTTGAGCGATCACTTTATTATGCTTAATTAATTATATTTAATCCTGTTGAATTGGATTTACATTTATATTAAAGCTTATATTTTTATAGAAACCTTCGTTTACTTCTAAAGAAGGATATATTGTTAAAAAGTTTATTGTAAAGTAATACTGCATAGATTAATTTTGTCTTGAGTTTAACTAAAACTACACTTTGCTATTGCAAAATCAATCATTCAAATAAAAGCAATTTATTACAAAAGCTAGAAATAATTGATTTAACATTCAAAGCTGTTTCATTATTTTTCAATTCCAAATTTTCTAAAGTTATGAGAAGTATAGAAGAAGCTTATATTATCTCAGCAGTACGGACGCCACTTAGTAAATTTGGAGATGTCTTAGCAGATTTGTCTTCAGTAGTTATTGGCCGATGAGTTAAACCAGTTTTTTGCTTGTCTACCTGTGAGAGGGGATTGGGAAACAATTGTTTTAATCCCGAATCCCTATTTTTTTAAGGAGTAACATTTATGAAATTAAAGCCAATCAATCAGCAGGTTGTTTCGGTCGTTGGAGCCTCTAGTGGTATCGGACGGATCACAGCTCTTGAGTTTGCTAGACGCGGGGCAAAAGTGGTAGTCTCTGCTCGTGGTGAATCGAAGCTAAAGTCTTTAGTAGAGGAGATTCGCAGCAATGGCTGCGAGGCAACTTATTGCGTAGCTGATGTGGAAGTATTTGAGCAAGTTAAAGCGATCGCAGATAAAACTGTAGAAGTGTACGGGCGACTCGATACATGGGTACATGTCCCCGCTGTCGGCATCTTTGCCACTTTCGACAATACAACACCAGAAGAGTTTAAGCATGTTATTGATGTCGATCTCATGGGACAGGTGTATGGTGCAATGGCGGCCCTACCCCATTTGAAGCGTGAGGGAAGGGGAGCATTGATCCATGTCTCTTCAATGGAAGGTAGGCGATCGCTCCCCTACCAAAGTGCTTACTCGGCGGCGAAGCACGGGGTTGAGGGTTTTATCGAAGCCATGCGCGTTGAGTTGCAACATGAAAAATGGCCTATCAGTGTTACAAGTGTAAAGCCAGCAGTGATTAATACCCCCTTCTGGAACAATGGGCTGACGAAATTAGGTGTAAAGCCTTCTGGGATACCACCTTACTACGAGCCTAAACTTGTAGCTGATGCTATCCTCTATGTAGCCGAACATCCAACTCGTGACTACTTAGTTGGGGATGTAGCTAAAATATTAGATTTGGTACAGCGCATCTCACCGCCATTAGTAGATTCACTGTTACTGCTCGTCGGTTTCAAGTTACAGCATAGTTCCGAGCCGAAATCTGAAGATGCATCAAATAATTTTTATCAACCTGTTGCTGAAGACGACAGAGTTAACGGAGATTATGGTCACTTAGTTATACCTAGTGTTTCCGATTGGCTAGAAAAAAATCCGGTTCTTCAGTGGGGTGCGATCGCTGGTACAGCTGCATTAGCGTTGTTAGTAGCTCAAGTAATCAAAGAGCAAGGATAAATGCAGTAGTTCCCCTTAAAAAGGCTTGCTCTAATTCCCAGAAGGGGTTGACTTCCGCGGCTCGACTGAGCTTCGCCGAACGTCCTTACCGGTACTAAGTACTGATACTTATTTATGTATATATCTTGGTTATAGCTATACAGATGACTTATGTGGGGCTGAAGGAGTAGAAATGAAATGTATTTTGATTGACAGCGAACAAGGAGATCAAGAGCTAGGTGAATAGAGAGTTGAAGACCTTTTTCAAGTTGAAGATAGGCTATTTCTTACTCAATCTTAGTTAACTATGATTACCGAAGAAGCAAAATAAGATACACTAGCTGCCTAATAGACAATTTGCAATGCAAATTCTTAAAGTACTAACCAGAGTCTATCTTAGCCCGATAGATTTAGATGAGGCGATCGCTTTCTATGAAAATCTCTTTACAGAAAAATGTTGGTTATGGTTTCAATATTCCGAAGCAGAGTTGGAACTCGCAGGTGTGGGTTCTATTCTTTTAATTGCTGGTTCGGCAGAAGCACTCTCTTCATTCAAGAGTACACACGCAACATTTCTCGTTGACTCACTCAATGATTTTAGAGAAGCACTGACTCAGCAGGGTGCAGTGATTCTGGCGGAACCGAACAAAGTTCCCACTGGAGTTAATATGCGAGCGATGCATCCTGATGGAACTATTATTGAGTATGTTGAGTTTGGATGATTAATTTTTAGCCCACAAAGGATGTGCTGTGAAGGCTGCAATCAGATTGGCTAATGAAAGTGATGCCTTAAAAATGCTGGTGATTTATGCGCCAATTGTGCGGGAAACTTCAATTTCCTTTGAGATAGAGCCTCCCAGCAAGATGGAATTTCAGCAGCGTATCCGTTAGCCAGGAGTAGTTCATAACATTGGTATGGTACGTTTAATTATATCTGCTTACTTAGTGATTAATTGTTTATATTACTTTTTGTAACAGTTTGAGAAACTCACGCTCAATATTTAGCTGCTATGTCATAATAAAAACTGAGAATTAATTCGGCGACCGCGTTTGTTTTTATTATTGACAGGCTTTTTCCTTTTGGTATTCACAGACTTTTCTCCGAAATCTAAAACTCTACACATCTATGATTTTGGAGGCAATTTATGTCAGTTTATGTAGGCAATCTTTCTTACGAAGTTACACAAGAAGGTTTGAATGCTGTGTTTGCAGAATATGGTTCTGTAAAGCGCGTTCAGTTACCTACCGACCGTGATACAGGTCGTATGCGTGGCTTTGGTTTCGTGGAAATGGGCACAGATGCTGAAGAAACAGCTGCTATTGATGCTCTTGATGGTGCTGAGTGGATGGGACGTGACCTTAAAGTGAACAAGGCCAAACCCAGAGAAGATAGAGGTTCCTTTGGTGGTAATCGGGGAAACAATAGCTTCGGCAATCGTTATTAAGATTTAGAGATATAGCTATTAAAGCTAATCTATAAATTGAATTTATTTGTGGCTCAGGCAGGAATGCTTGAGCCTTTTTAATGCAAAACTTGCTTGATAAGTACTTGTTTTGCTTATTCGCTGGTACTAATACCAATTCGTAATTCGTAATTAAGAAAGTCTTACTTAGTCTGGGTTTCAGGGTTTATATCTATTTCATTATTTTCGTGAAATGGTATAAGGCGTGTTTTATAATTAGTTATATAGCGGTTCTCGACCTAGTGAGGTACATTTTTAAAGCTACTAACTTTGGTGAGCAAGATTTGGGTGTACCTCATTAGGTGATGAAGGTAGCGCCTATAAAATTGCGATCGCAGGCATGAATGCAGCATTAAAATCTTATGATGGACGGGAAATATCAACGAGTTTGCTAGAGGGTTTCAAACAGCATCTTGATTTGGAAAGTATAGAAGATTTAATAGAAGTAGTATATCGGCGAGAATGGGGAGTTAAACAGATAGCAGCTTTAGCACCAATTGTAGATTTTGCAGCAGCGTCAGGTGATATAGTAGCGAATATTATAATTGATGATGCTGTAAAAGAGTTAGTGAAAGCTACATCTACAGTACTTGATGCAATTTTTAGTGCTGACTTAGTTTTAGAAGTAGTCACAACGGGAAGTGTCTGGCGCGGTAGATGCAAGATCCATGAAAGATTTGCAGCGTCTCTTGTTAAGAAGTTTCCTAATGTGAACGTGATTTTTCCGAGGTATGAACCTGCTTATGGTGCTGGTTTGTTAGTATTGCAGACAACTCAAAATTGACGAGAATAAAGCAATAATAAGAGTTTTCAGTCTGCAAATATACGCCCCAAGAAAGTTACTATTTCAGACCAAGCCGCGGTGGTAGCACCAGAATCATAACGATAACCGTCGTCGCGCATGAATGTATGTTCTACTTCATACAAGAAAACTTGGTGAGGGATGTTAGCATTCTCAATTGCTTTGATTATGATTTGGCGATCGCACTCTGGTATATGAGGATCAAGAGTACCGAATACCATTAGCATCTCGCCTTTAATTTCATTTACCCTCTGGATTGTATCGGCTACCTCTTTACCCAGTTTACCACTAGGAATCCCAGTCGGGTAA
The DNA here is from genome assembly GCA_038259325.1 of Chroococcales cyanobacterium. Lineage (GTDB taxonomy): Bacteria > Cyanobacteriota > Cyanobacteriia > Cyanobacteriales > Nostocaceae > Nostoc. The sequence goes on from JBBSOX010000022.1 coordinate 70,256, forward strand.
CAGCAGACACAAGCCCGAATTTCGCTTTGAAATGCGGCGCGGAAAGCTAAATGTCCACCAATACAAAAGCCGAGAGTGCCTATTTGATTTGGAGAAACCGCACTCTCTGTTTTCAGAAATTCAATCACAGCAAGGCAATCGGCATCATAATCAGCTACTGAGGTTCGACGCGCATCGTCATTACCCCGCATCCTTCCCAGATCGTCTGGCTCAATAACTGAACCAACTGGCTCAATTCGGTGAAAAATTTCTGGGGCTGCTACTACATAGCCGTATCCTGCTAAGTAGTTAGCTAGACGAATTATTGGATCACCTAACTGATAAATATCACTGTAGAAGACAATACCAGGGTATTTTCCTGCTGCTTTGGGAGCCGCTACATAAACACGCATTAAGCTGCCATCTACTCTTAACTCAACATTGCGCTTAGTGATTTGCACTTTTTTGTCTCCGTGTTCCACTTGCTGTCATTAAAGCAGCTATTGCCATCAGGCATTCATCCGCATCTACAAAATACCCAAAGTTTTTCTAGCATCCGGTTACTTTCAACCCATAATATTCTGTCCGCATAATTAGCGCTGTTTTATGACTCTCATGAGATAAAAATTAGAAACCTGTGTTGTAATTAGTTTTTATAAATTTAGGCGTAGGTTGGGTTGAGGAACGAAACCCAACACCAATAATCTTTGATTTTGTTGGGTAACACGAATGTTCAACCCAACCTACAAATATTTTATTTTTTCAGAGTAATAAAAGAGCGTTAGTTATGACTCCCCTCCCTGCTTGCGGGGCTACGGTGTACACACAAGTCTTGTCGCAGTCATATCTTTATTAAAAAATCTCGGACTGCGTTTCTATCCCGCCTCGGAATGAATTCCGAGTCTCATAGCCCAAGTCCACTTAAGTGGA
>JBBSOX010000023.1:0-71016 GCA_038259325.1 Chroococcales cyanobacterium
ATATCCTCTTTAGGTACTCCCATCTCAGTCAACTCTTCAGCAATTTGGATATCTGTCATATTACGTTGAATCCATATCTTTTCATCTTTGATATCAAGATGTATCACACAATTATAAACTCGGTCATATCCATCCCAACCAATCTCTAAAATCTGATAATGATCTCGTGCAGTATCGAATATCAGTTGAATTTCAACATCTTCCTCTGAAGATTTGTAACTGCCATACTTCGTTAGTAACTTCTGAATATATTCACGATATTGGCCTAGCTTTGCCATTGCACAATCACCTCAACCTTTGGATCGTAAACTATTAACTTAACTTGATACTCTTGTACTGAAGTTTGGGCAAAATCCCGGCTAAACAGTGAGCGATAGGTTGAGACTGGAACTGCTAAAAACAAAACTCGTTCAGGCTCCCTAATTCGCAAAGCCAATCGATAATTGAGAAATTGCCCCAAAGCTGCATGGTACTCAAACAGTTCTGAATCCCCTAAAAAACTTTTGATCTCAACAGCAATTTTTTCAGTTCCTCGCTCGGCTTCTAATATTTTTTCTGCACCTAAATCGATTGACATTTTATCTTTGGCAAACTTAACTACTAGCGGATCGTGCGTGATGACCCACCCTTCTTTTTCAAGTCCTCGTTTGACGGCTTCGTGAAAAATGTCTTTTGCAGACACAGACAGAACCAGAACCCAATATCCTTATAATACCGAACTATCTAGTGATTTTAGCAGCTTAGAGATATATATTTTTTTTAATTCAGTTGCGATCGCATTATCGATGGCAGAAATTTATCGCGGCGTTGTTTTTGAATAAATCAGCTTTGTGACGATGTATGCGTTGGGAGGAGTGCGAATTTTTTACTCAGACAAAATAATTTGAGTCAAGTGTTGCTCAATTTCTTGAATGTAGGCTGTTAAACCTGTATGAACACCTCTTTCACGTAGAAGGTTCAAACTTGTATCTTCCCAACACTTTTGTTCGCGTTCCATATCTTTGCCTGTTAGCTGCTCAACTACTACTTTTGGATTTCTAATTCGATCGGGTTCTTTATGTGAGGTAGAGCGTAGTCTGTGTGGTTCTATGCAAGGGTCGAAATTCAATCGAGCCTTGATTTGTTCTAGAATTTGTTCTTCTTGATTAGACGGAAGAAACCCATTGAGAACCCATGCTTCACGTTTTGGATTAGCTGTACCAATAACAATTTTTAGTTGAGGCTGTCGATTGATATGTTCTGAGCGTGCTTGCTCAAGCCCTTCTCTACGCTCTGGTTGATTGTCTAAATCACGGATAAAGCGTTCTGCAATTTCTTCTGCATTCAGTCCAAGTTTGTACCAAGCTGTGATGCGTTGAACAGAAACTCTAGTACCAGCAATGCGAGGGCGACCCCCTAGAGTTTCAGGTGACTTAACAATCAATGTTCCAATGTCAGTAGCCGGCATAAATATATTAATGGGTTAATTTAGGTGATTTTTCACCTATAAATCATAGCAAATTCTCTAAATTTGCTATGATTTATCAATAAATTTAACTTTGTTTATAAACCATTTCCATTCTCAACTTTTCAACCTCCAATCTCAACTTGTCATTCTCCATCCTCAACTTTGCATTCTCCTCTCTAATCAACTCAACTTCATTTCTCTTACTCAAAGCCTGATTAATTGCCAACTTCCGCATATCTAGCGAGAACCAACGCTGATAAGTTTGCGTATGAACTTGCACACTATGCCCCAAATTATCTGCCGCAGCTTTAATTGGTATCCCCAAAATATGCGCCCGAATTGCCCAAGCGTGACGTAAATCATAAGGTTTAAAATCTAATCCTATTTTGCGGAACCACCAACTAACTCGCTGTGTTAACGCTGTTATCTCCGCATGATTGGTGTTATCTTTTTTTGCGATCGCACCCCTTAACATCTCTAAATATTTAGGATTTCTCAAATCAAAGTCATCAATCCATTGTTTATGTAAAGGTAATGTTTCTCTTTCCCCAGTCTTACAATCTTTATGAACTTTCCAGGTTAAATCTGTATTTTCTTGACTCAACCACCAATCGATATTAGGATTAATAAAAAGTTCTCGTGGACGTAAACCATAAACTGCTAACATTCCATACGTCCAGCGCCAGAGTTGCCAACTATCTTGAACATTTTGATTTACTTGATTACCTCTGTTATGCAGATAATCTTCAAACTTGAGAATTCCATCAGCTATTTCCGCATCTGTAGGGATATTTCGGGAATTATTTTCAGGCATTTTAGAATATTTAGATAAATCAATTTCGATATTGAATGTCACACAAAATGCTGCGATCGCTCTAGCTGCATTATACTTAGCCCATTCTTTATCGATTTGCTCAATTGAACTTATCAGATTTTCCGCAGTAGCTAAATCTTGAGGATTGGTAAATCTCTTGGTACGGGAAAAGTAATAAAAGAAAGTATGTTCGCTTTTAGTAGTTCGTTTGTGAGTTTTAAAATACTCATTTTCAAATTGTTCGAGTAATTCTCCTATAGTTTTAAAATCTTTTTTAATTGCCTCATTACCTAAATATTTATCATTCCATTCAAAAGTTTTACGAGCGATTAACTTCCCTAACTCATAAGCTTCTTCCTCAGCCGTTTTGAGTCCATCCAAGTTAGAGGGAATATTCAAACTGATATTATATTGCTTTCTCCCAGTACCATTACTATCTTTATCTCCCGGCTTAATTGGTAACGTCGCTCGTAATTGCAGACTTCCATTCGATTCTCTAATTGTCACCTTTGCCTTTGCAGACTTCAAACGCAGATTAACTTTCTCTAATTCCAGTAGTACTTTCGTTCTCATGTGTTCTTTTTGCTGCTGTGCTTGCAGAGATGAGCAAAAAAACGGGCGATTATTTAATCGCCTTGGCTCAGGACAACATTTAGATGATGCGTGAGTCCTGAGCCGAATTATGCTGTGTTTTTAGCCTATATTTAGGCTAAAAATAAATGTGTTATCAACGAACAATGCTTATTGCTGACACTGTTTACTGCAAACATTAGACAGTTGAAAATAATTAAACCATCAAAAGGATTACTCCGGCCCTTATCACGGTTATGACGGCTTCGCCATCTTCGCACGTGATATGGACTTGGCACTCAACAGCCCAACCTGGTCATTAATTGGCGCTCCTTGGAATGAAAAAGCTCAGGCTGAGAAGGCTGAAGCTAAGGCTAAGGCTGCCGTTTAGGGAAATGGGAGAGTCAGATAAGCAAGGATAACCTGGGGCTAAAGCCCCAGGGGGGAGTTGGGAATACAAAATTCAAAATTGAAAGATTAAAAATTTATTTTGATTTTTGCATTTTGAATTTTGAATCATATTCCCACTCCCTACTCCCACCTCAATTAGTAAAGAATTCAGTAACCTTGGAGATCCAGAAATGCCTCAGAATCCAGAAAAAATTCAAGATCACGTCGAGTTATTCCACCAACCAGAGTACAAACAGCTATTTGAAAACAAAAAGCAGTTTGAAGACGGTCACGACTCCGAAGAAGTAACACGAGTTGCAGAGTGGACAAAGGGTTGGGATTATCGTGAAAAGAACTTCGCTCGTGAAGCTTTAACCGTTAACCCTGCTAAAGCTTGTCAACCATTGGGAGCAATCTTTGCTGCTGTTGGTTTTGAAGGTACTCTACCTTTCGTTCAAGGTGCTCAAGGTTGCGTTGCTTACTTCCGCGCCCACTTAACCCGTCACTACAAAGAACCATTCTCTACTGTGTCTTCTTCAATGACTGAAGATGCAGCCGTGTTTGGTGGTCTGCAAAACATGATTGATGGCTTGGCGAACTCTTACACTCTCTACAAGCCTAAGATGATTGCTGTCTGCACAACTTGTATGGCAGAAGTAATTGGTGATGACTTACAGTCTTTCATCAACAACGCCAAGGAAGCTGGTTCAGTTCCTAAAGATTTCCCAGTTCCCTACGCTCACACTCCTAGCTTTGTCGGTTCCCACATCACTGGTTACGACAACATGATGAAGGGAATTCTTTCTAACTTGACCGCAGGTCAGAAGAAAGAAACCAGCAATGGTAAAATCAACTTCATCCCAGGTTTTGACACCTACGTAGGCAACAACCGCGAAATCAAGCGGATTGCTTCTTTGTTCGGCTTTGACTACACAATTCTAGCCGACAACAGCGACTACTTGGATTCACCAAACACAGGTGAGTTTGATATGTACCCAGGTGGTACAAAGCTAGAAGATGCAGCAGATTCAATCAACGCGAAAACTACGATCGCTCTGCAAGCACACTCTACCATCAAAACCCGCGAATACATCGAAAAAGAGTGGAACCAACCAACCTCAGTTTCCCGTCCTTGGGGTATCAAGGGTACTGATGAGTTCTTGATGAAACTCAGCGAATTGAGTGGTATCCCCATTCCCAAACAATTGGAAATCGAACGCGGTCAGGCAGTTGATGCCATGACTGACTCCCACTCATGGCTTCACGGCAAGCGCTTCGCTATCTACGGCGAACCAGATTTAGTATACTGCGTAGTTGGCTTTATGCTAGAAATGGGTGCTGAACCTGTGCATATCTTGGTTCACAACAGCAACGAAATATTTGAAGCAGAAATGAAAGAATTGCTTGCTTCTAGCCCCTTTGGTCAACATGCAACTGTTTGGCCTGGTAAGGACTTGTGGCACATGCGATCGCTGTTGTTCACCGAACCCGTAGACTTGCTCATCGGTAACAGCTACGGTAAGTACCTGTGGCGCGACACCAAGACTCCCTTAGTGAGAATTGGCTATCCTATCATAGATCGTCACCACTTACACCGCTACAGCACCATCGGTTATCAAGGTATCATCAACTTGCTCAACTGGATTGTAAATACAATCTTTGAAGAAATCGATCGCAACACCAACATTCCTTCTAAGACAGATATTTCCTACGACTTGATTCGTTAGAAATTGCGTAGAAACACAGGTTACTAGGGACTAGGGACTGGGGACTGGGGACTAGGGACTAGGGACTAGGGACTGGGGACTGGGAATTAAGAAAGAAAGAATTTTCCCAATACCCAATACCTAATACCCAATACCTAATACCCAATACCCAGTACCCAGTACCCAGTACCCAATACCCAGTACCCAATTTAGCATTTACCCAAGGTATATATAAATGGAAACCATCAATCACACTCACGAACATACTCACACTCATCCTAATTACCATCCACCTAATCAGAAAAAACCAGGGTGGTTCCACAATCTTCTTAATCCGTTACGCCGTGTGGTGGATGAAATTCAGGTTAAAAATAATCGCATCGCTCATCTAATTTGCCAAACAATTCCTTGTTGTTGTCCCTTTGAGCGACAAATTAAATTATTTGGGAAGACTATTGATATCCCACCACTATGTAAACTCAATCCCTTATATGACGAATTTGTAGGATTGCGTTTTCGCGCCCTATCTTACCTTGCTGATGTATGTGGAGAGGATGTCACAAAATACATTTGTTAGTCATTGGTCATTGGTCATTAGTCATTAGTCATTAGTTGTTAGTTATTCAAAGGACAAAGGACAAATGACAAATGACAATTAACAATTAAGAGAAGAGAGATGAAAAGCACCCAAGGCAAAATCAACGAGCTGCTGACTGAGACAGGATGCGAGCATAATCAGCACAAACAAGCAGAAAAGAAAAACAAATCATGCGCTCAACAGGCACAACCTGGCGCGGCTCAAGGGGGCTGTGCCTTTGATGGTGCAATGATTGCTTTAGTGCCGATCGCAGATGCAGCGCATCTAGTCCACGGGCCGATCGCCTGTGCTGGTAATTCCTGGGGCAGTCGTGGTAGTCTGTCGTCTGGCCCGCAACTCTACAAAATGGGCTTTACGACTGACTTGGGTGAAAATGATGTCATCTTTGGTGGCGAGAAGAAGCTTTACAAAGCAATTTTGGAACTTCACGAGCGCTACCAACCCGCAGCAGTATTTGTTTACGCCACTTGCGTTACAGCCTTAATTGGTGATGATATCGATGCTGTCTGCAAAGCGGCGGCTGAGAAAATTGGTACTCCTGTTGTTCCCGTCATTGCCCCAGGATTCATTGGCAGTAAAAATCTGGGCAACCGTTTTGGTGGTGAAGCTTTATTAGAATATGTTGTCGGAACAGCAGAACCGGAACATACAACGCCCTATGATATTAACTTAATCGGTGAATACAACATCGCCGGGGAAATGTGGGGAGTAACACCACTGCTAGAAAAATTAGGCATCCGTATTTTGTCTAAAATTACGGGCGATGCTCGCTACAATGAAATTCGCTACGCCCACCGCGCCAAGCTCAACGTCATGATCTGCTCACGAGCGTTGTTGAATATGGCGAGAAAGATGGAGGAGCGTTACAACATCCCTTACATTGAAGAGTCTTTCTACGGCATCGATGATATGAATCGCTGTCTGCGAAACATCGCTGCTAAATTAGGCGATCCCGATTTACAAGAGCGGACAGAAAAGCTAATTGCAGAAGAAACGGCTGCTTTAGATTTGGCACTGGCTCCTTATCGCGCTCGACTCAAAGGTAAGCGGGTTGTGTTGTATACAGGTGGTGTTAAGAGTTGGTCGATTATCTCGGCTGCTAGAGACTTAGGCATTGAAGTTGTTGCTACCAGTACTCGGAAAAGTACTGAAGAAGATAAAGCCAAGATCAAGAAGTTGATCGGCAACGATGGCATCATGCTGGAGAAAGGCAACGCTCAAGAATTGCTACAACTGGTTAAAGACACTCGCGCAGATATGCTGATTGCTGGTGGACGTAACCAATACACAGCTTTGAAAGCTCGGATTCCTTTCCTTGATATTAACCAAGAACGCCATCATCCTTATGCAGGTTATGTGGGAATGATTGAGATGGCGCGGGAACTGTACGAAGCTCTGTATAGCCCGATTTGGGAACAAATACGCAAACCCGCTCCTTGGGAAGAAGAGGAGGAAGTTTAATGGCGATCGTTACTGTTTCCGATAAATCACTGACAGTTAATCCCCTCAAGCAAAGTCAAGCTTTGGGCGCAACCTTAGCCTTTCTGGGATTGAAAGGGACGATGCCTTTATTCCACGGTTCTCAAGGTTGTACTGCTTTCGCCAAAGTTGTCCTTGTGCGGCATTTCCGGGAAGCGATTCCCCTAGCTACCACGGCGATGACGGAAGTTACTACTATCTTGGGTGGTGAAGAAAATGTGGAGCAAGCAATTCTGACTCTGGTGGAAAAAGCTAACCCGGAAATTATTGGTTTATGTAGTACTGGGTTAACGGAAACTAGAGGCGATGACATCGAGGGTTTTCTGAAGGAAATCCGCGATCGCCATCCCGAATTAAATGATTTAGCGATCGTTTTTGCACCTACTCCAGATTTTAAAGGTGCGTTACAAGATGGCTTTGCTGTCGCGGTGGAAAGCATAGTTAAAGAAATTCCTCGCGCGGGTGGACTCAGAACTGAACAAGTCACGATTTTGGCGGGTTCTGCCTTCACACCTGGGGATGTACAGGAAATCAAAGAGATGGTAACGTCCTTTGGATTAGTGCCAATCTTTGTACCTGACCTTGGCGCTTCTCTAGATGGACATTTAGAGGATAATTATAGTGCGGTTACAGTCAGTGGGACTACCTTAAAACAGCTACGAGAAGTAGGTAGTTCTGCCTTTACCCTGGCATTGGGTGAAAGTATGCGGGGATCTGCCAAGATTCTGGAAGAACGCTTTGGCACACCTTATGAGGTTTTTGGCGAACTGACAGGATTAGAACCAGTAGATGAATTTATCCAAGCATTGGCGATTCTGAGCGGTAACAGCGTACCCGAAAAATACCGCCGCCAACGTCGTCAATTGCAAGATGCGATGTTGGACACTCATTTTTACTTCGGTGCAAAACGAGTTTCTTTAGCATTGGAACCAGACTTGTTGTGGTCAACAGTGCATTTTCTGCAATCGATGGGTAGTCAAATTCATGCAGTAGTGACAACCACGCGATCGCACCTTTTAGAAAAGCTCCCAGTTAAAAGCATTACCATTGGCGACTTAGAAGACTTTGAGAGTTTAGCGGGTGGTTCTGATTTGCTGATTGGTAACTCGAATGTTGGTGCGATCGCAAAACACCTCTCGATTCCTCTTTATCGTCTCGGATTGCCCATTTATGACCGCTTAGGTAATGGTCAATTTACCAAAGTTGGCTATCGAGGCACAATGGAGCTTTTATTTGGCATCGGCAACCTATTTTTAGAGGCAGAAGAAGCGAGAGTTAAGCAGTTCCAAGAGTTCGGAACTGTGAGCGCAGAGTTTTGAATTCACACTTGAAATTCAAAACAGTTCAGTTAAGAATTGATCCTCCCTAACCCTCCTTAAAAAGGAGGGAATAGAGCAAGTCTTAAATTAGCCCCCCTTTTTAAGGCATGTTGTATACACAAGTCGAATTACCCCCCTTAATCCCCCCTTATAAAGGGGGGAAACCGGAAAATCTAGTTCCCTCCCCTTTATAAGGGGAGGGTTAGGGTGGGGTAAAACCTTGGTTAATCAGTAATCAGCTATTTCCGACTTGTGTATACACCGTAGCTTTTTAGGGGGGATCTTCCAAAGCTAAATATCACTAACTGAACCGTATTGCTTCAAAATTCAAAACTTTAGAGAGGAGAATTACAATGAAAATAGCCTTCACGACGAGCGACCGAGTTCATATTAACGCCCACTTCGGATGGGCGAAAATGATTGATGTTTACGAAATTACCGATGAGGGATATCACTTCGTAGAAACCCTCACCTTTGAAGGCGAACTCAAAGAAGATGGTAACGAAGACAAAATCTCCCCAAAACTTGAAGCAATAGGCGACTGTACAATTATTTACGTAACAGCAATTGGTGGTAGTGCCGCCGCTCGGTTAATCAAGAAAGGTGTCACCCCAGTGAAGGCGCGATCGGAAGAAGAAGAAATTAGCGAAGTGCTAAACAAGCTAGTCAAAACCCTCAAAGGTAATCCTCCACCTTGGTTGCGTAAAGCTTTGCAGCCAAAAACCACAAACTTTGCTGATGAAATTGAAGACGAAGCAACAGTATGACCACAAATAATAGTGTTAACGGAACCGCTACAACTGAAGTCTTGAACTCACCTTTTCTGAAGGTATTAATTAAACAAATCCGTGGTCAAGACAGTTATGGAGTTTATCGTACTTGGTCGGATGAGTTAATTCTCAAACCCTTTATTGTCACCAAACAAAAGAAACGGGAAATATCAGTTGAGGGCGAAGTTGACGCGGTAACTCAAGCCCGGATTATGGCATTTTTTCGGGCTGTAGCTGCTGGGATTGAACAAGAAACAGGTTTGATATCCCAGGTTGTAGTTGATTTGAGCCATGAAGGATTTGGCTGGGCGCTAGTTTTTTCTGGTCGTCTCTTGCTAGCTGTAAAAACCTTGCGAGATGCTCAACGCTTTGGCTTTGACTCCCTAGAGAAATTAGCAGAAGAGGGAGAAAACTACGTCAAAAAAGGCCTTGATTTGGCGAAGCGCTTTCCTGAAGTTGGCAAAATTTAATTGGTCATTAGTCATTGGTCATTGGTCATTAGTAAAAGACAAATGGCTAATGACAAAGGACGAATGACAAAGGACGAATGGCAAATGACAATTGAGGAACTACAAGGACAAATCAGACGGCTTAACAGTAAAGCAGGTCAAATGAAAATGGATCTGCATGATTTAGCTGAAGGTCTGCCAACAGATTACAAACAACTAATGGATGTTGCCGCCGCAACTTATGAAATCTATCGCCAGTTAGATGAACTTAAGCAACATCTGAAACAATTGGAGAATGCTAAATGACTAAAACTATTGATGAATTCAAGAAGCTCGTAGATGCAGAAGAATTTTTTCAATTCTTTAACATGTCCTACGATGTAGAAGTTGTGAATGTCAATCGTCTACATATTCTGAAAAAGTTCTCTCAATACATGCAGGAAATTGATAATAATTCTCCTGCCTTGAGTCAAGAAGAGAGACTAAATCAATATTCTTTGGCTTTGCAAAAAGCCTATCAGGTATTTATCGAATCAACACCTCACGAACAAAAGCTGTTCAAAGTGTTTAACGACAAGCCGAAAAATGTAGTCACACTGACAGAAATCAATTCTGATTAGGAGGTATAAATTGGTTAACCTAACGCCTACCGAATTAGAACGCTATCGTCGCCAAATGATGCTTCCAAATTTTGGCGAAGCAGCACAGAAACGCTTGAAGTCAGCGACAGTTTTGGTTACAGGTGTGGGGGGATTAGGCGGTACGGCGGCGCTTTACTTAGCAGTAGCGGGCGTTGGGCGACTAATCCTAGTCCGGGGTGGTGACTTGCGGCTAGATGATATGAATCGTCAGGTTCTTATGACTGATGATTGGGTAGGTAAGCCAAGGGTATTGAAAGCTAAAGAAACTCTGGATGCGATTAATCCTGATGTCCAAGTGGAAATTGTTCATGATTACATCACCCCGGAAAATGTAGATTCGTTAGTGCAATCTGCTGATATGGCTCTTGATTGCGCCCACAACTTTACAGAACGCAATTTGTTAAATGAAGCCTGTGTGCGATCGCGTAAGCCAATGGTGGAAGCCGCAATGAATGGAATGGAGGCTTACCTAACGACGATTATTCCTGGTGTGACTCCTTGTTTATCCTGTCTGTTTCCAGAAAAGCCTGAGTGGGATCAGCGCGGCTTTTCAGTTCTAGGCGCTGTTTCTGGAACCCTAGCTTGTCTAACAGCATTGGAAGCTATCAAGCTGATCACCGGGTTTAGTCAGCCTCTATTGTCGCAATTGCTGACAATCGACCTAAATCGGATGGAATTTGCTAAACGCCGTTCTCACCGCGATCGCTCTTGTCCAGTATGCGGCAATAGTGCGCCTTGGAGACACGCACAATCCAATTCGATGGAACCCACAGTCAATAGTCATTAGTCATTCGTCATTGGTCATTGGTGAATAACAAAGGACAACTGACAAATGACAACCTACACCTGAAATCAGAACAACTAATCGCTACAAATCAGGAGACTTCATGGCCGTTATTTTATCAGAAAAAGCAGAATTCCATCTGCGAGCATTCCTCAAAGGTTCAGCACCCGACGCTGATGGCGCAACTAAAGGTGTCCGCATCTCGGTAAAAGATGGTGGTTGCAGTGGCTATGAATATGCGATCGATATCACCAGCAAGCCCCAACCAGATGATCTAGTAAGTCAGCAAGGCAAAGTGGTAGTTTACGTTGATGCCAAAAGTGCGCCGTTATTAGACGGAGTTATCGTTGACTTCGTTGAGGGAGTGATGGAAAGCGGTTTTAAATTCATCAACCCCAATGCAACTGATACATGCGGTTGTGGAAAGTCCTTCAAAACAGACGATGGTACGCCTACTGGTGTACCTTGCAGCTAACGTCATTTCGTTAGCGCTAAGTCAATTTTAGAGGCTTCCTATAGACGCACTCCGCAGAGTTTCAATGCCCTCGAGGTGGCTTCTAGTTCGCGTTGCATTCCTTATCCCTATAGAGAAGCTGACTAAACTTAGCATCTCGGTAAGAAGAAAGGAAGCAAAAAGTAGGATAGGTTGCTCAAAAAATTCGGAAATTAGACCAACTGTATAACGTTTGAGGAGAATCTGAAAATGGCTTCCTACCAAGTTAGATTAATCAACAAAAAAGAAGACCTCGACGCCACAATTGAAGTTGATGAAGAGACTACCATCTTAGAAGCAGCAGAAGAAAATGGTATTGAATTGCCCTTTTCATGTCATGCAGGATCTTGCTCTAGCTGTGTAGGTAAAGTTGTTGAAGGTGAAGTTAATCAAGACGATCAAAACTTCCTGGATGACGATCAAGTTTCTAAAGGATACGCTCTACTTTGTGTAACTTATCCTCGTTCTAATTGCACAATCAAAACACATCAAGAAGCCTATCTCGTATAAAGTATTACTTTGGTTGCTGTCTTTGGCAACTAAATAAAGCATGAAGGATGAAGAATGAAAATATACTTCATTCTTCCCTTCAAAATTATTAATTTATAATTCAAATGTTTACCCCCTTTAGTGTAACTGGCTGTTCATTAGAATTATTGAGAACAGGAGAGAGAGGAATCGTCACTTTCTGTAAAAGTCAGAATGAAATAATCTTAAATAAACTGATATCAATAGGGGTAACACCAGGAACCACGATTACTTTAGAACAAAACTTTCTATCATTCATTATTAAAATAGAAAATACCTCTTTAGCACTAGATATAGACAGTATTAAAGCTATTTATGTTCGCATTATTGATAATTGAATTATAGCAAGGTGTAGGGGCACGGCATGCCGTGCCCCTACGGGTGTACTTATTTTTAATCAACAGCAACTATCACATCTGATGATTTAATCACGGCATAAGCCTGTTTACCTTCTGTAAGTCCCAGCTTTTCCGCTGATGATTTTGTGATTATTGACACTAACTCTACTCCTGGTGCTACTTCTAAAGTTATCTCAGTATTAACTGTACCAGGCACAACTTTTTTTACGATACCTTTGAGAGAATTACGAGCGCTAATTTCCATTTTTCGTCTGTGTTTTACTTATTTTTACTTAAATAAACTAGCAAATTTTGCTTGAAAAAGGAAAATATTTGAGATTTCTTAATAAGTGCAAGCAACTTAAAGTAATATTTTTGTTTTATTAAATACAAGATTTAATAGAAACGTAATATCAAATTTTAGCAATACAATGCAGTTCAGAATGAGCAACAAAAGCCTCATGTAGAGACGCAATTTATCACGTCTTAAAATACCAATTATCTACACCGATAACCCTGAAATGAACCGTATTGCAATACAATAGCCTTGAGCAAATTGTTAAAACTAGACAAACTTCTGCAACAGTGCGCTAGTCAATATTTACAAACAAGTTATATACGCTACTAGATTCTGAAATAGCGTGGTAAAAAATACTGCATTTTAATCATATTTCAATATTTTTTATTAGATATATCTGGGGATCTTTATAAATGATTCATAATTCAAACTTATCACAGTGATAATATATAACTAAGCTAAATTGTTGCTAGTTAACTTAGTTTCCAACAAACTAAAGTTAACGAGTGAGGGCGGGGAGTAGAGAGAGACTTTTTGTTTTACTAAACTTTTGAATACCTAGCAAACTGGCTTTGGTAAACTACTAAACTTTAGCTAACGTTATAGCATTTTAAAATAATGGTGGGTAATGCCCACCATTAAGTTTTCCAAGCAAATTTATTGCTTAAAAACTTCTTAGATTTATGGCATTGAAAGAACAGAATAATTATGAGCCAAGTAAGCAGTCAAGATTTGAGTGAAGCAACAGCCCAATGGTTAATAGCGAAAGGCTATAGCCCTAGCAATTTAAATCAGCTAGGTGAAAATGGCGATACAGCTTTGATGAAAGCGACAAGAGAGGGAGTTTATACAGTCGTTAAAGAACTAATTGATGCAGGTGCGGATATCAATGCTAGAAATAGCGATAGCAACAATGCTTTGTGGTTTGCTTGTTTTGGTAATCACTACGATTTAATTAATTTGCTGCTGGCTAGCAAAATTAACATAGATAACCAAAACGATAATGGTGCAACTGTTTTAATGTATGCAGCATCAGCCGGAAAAACAGAAGTCGTTAAGTTACTTTTACAGCATCAGCCTAATTTGTATTTGAAAAATTTAGACGACTATAAAGCGATAGATTTTGCTAGCAACGTAGAAGTTTTAAGGATACTTAAAAATGCCATCAAATCAGATATCGGGCAAAACTTATCATGACGCTACCAAGCATTCTTACTTATCGGTACAACTCGACCCAAATTATGTAGATGCTTCAACACAGCCATCTGCATTTAAAGTTTATCCAAAGTTTTATCGGAGAGTGAAATTAAATCTCAATAATCCTGTTCACTCTTTTATCTCGTTAACCAGTGCGATAACACTAGAAAAAGTATATAAAGATGGCCCTTATAAACTGCGAGTCAATCCATCAGCAGGCGCTCTGTACCCCACAGAAGTTTACGTACAGGTTCGTGGAATTCAGGGAATGGTAGATGGTATATACCATCTAGAAGTTGAGAATAATTGTCTAACTCTGATCTATGAATTAATTGATGATGGGTTAGAGAATTATATTATACCGGATAAAAGTATCAACGGATTCATCTTTTTAATTAGTTGTGTTTATTATAGGTCTAGCTGGAAATATCAAAATAGAAGCATAAGGTATTGCTTCTTAGATAGCGGACACCATTTAGGTGCAGTTGCGGCTTCAGCTTTTATCCACAACCGAGATATACAACTAATTTTTGACTTTGATAAACTTACCCTTAATTCCGATTTGGGATTTGAGAATAAAGAGTTTATCACTGCTTGTGCGGTGTCAGGAGAAATACAAGACAAGAAAATCAGGCGTTTAAGGCTGAAAATTCCTTTTGTTTCTGGTACTGATTATTTTGAATCCAATCAATTCATTGAAGATGCCTATCAAGCAACTGCTCTACAAAAGAGCCGTCAGCAGAAATTAGAGTATCCTCAATTTGATTTTGACAAGGATAAATTTTATCAAACTGTTTGGGATAGACGTTCTATTAGACGTTTCCGGAAAGAGGCTATTTCTCAAGAAGATTATTTATATGTAGTGCAACAACTTCAGCAGTCAATACCGACAGAAAATTATGAGGAAATAGAAATTTACTCAGTGGTGCATCGAGTAGAGAAAATGACACCTGGGTTATATAAAGGTACGTATCTGGTTAAAACAGGTAATTTTAGTGAAAAGACAGGTTACTTATGTATTAATCAGGCTATTGCTAGAGATAGCGCTGTAACTTTATTTTTTGTGTCAGATTATTTAAACTATCAAACTGCTATGCAAATAGCTGGTTTTCTTGGACAGAGACTTTATTTAACTAGTAATTATTTGGGAATTAACTGTAGTGGAATAGGTGCTTATTATGACGACGAAACCCAAGAATTATTAGAAACAAATAAAGATGTACTTTATGGAATGGTAATTGGAAGATAAGTAGGAAGCTAAAGAGATATGCCTAAAAAGACGTATTACTTAAATGGTGATGATTCACATCCTATACAACCGACATCAGCAGATATTATACTGCGGCAGCAACTAGAGTATTCTATTAGTAGATACTTTTATGACGCTTGCGATCGCACCATTCAAAATCTTCTGTCTGATTGTCGGTGGTATGTCACAACCCACGCCAATGCTCTCACATTAGTTATTGAATGTCCCGATCAAATTATTAATTGGCGTGTTTTACAAAAAATTGTGCCAATGGGGACATTACTACATGGAATTGTTAGCAGTGCTAAAATTCGTGTTTGTCCGCCAGAGAGCCAAGGCGTACCTTTTGAAATGAGGGTAGATGAACTTTCTGTTTATCGGGATTGGGCGTGATTCGATTTTGGATTTTGGATTTTGAATTTTGGATTGTTAATTAAAAGTTGATATTCTGGCTAATGAGTGCAGCTACCTCTTCAAAAACTAAATCAGCAGAATGTTTGACAATAGGACTTAACTCTAGTCCCAAACCAAGATTTGCCGCCTCAATTAAATAAACTGTTACATCTTCAGGAAAGTCATTTTGAAAGATTTTCCGTCCGGCGGCTAAAGCATTATCCCAGCGAAAATCGTGCAAGTTATAACTTGGTTCGGGCATTGCTTCCAGTTCTTTTCCTGGAACTTTAAACACAGCACCAGGTTCAGAACCAGTTGAACTTGCATCAATAATTACTAATTGTTTACTACCTCTAGCTTGAAACATTACTTCCATCCCTGCGGTGCCACAGTCATACACACGCACATGAGGATGAGGGTTTTTAGCTAGATATTCTTGTAAGCGTTGGGCAATGATTACGCCTACTGCATCGTCACTGCGATTGAGATTGCCGCAACCGATAATAGTGAGCATGGAATAAAATTTAATTGTTTAAGCAGTTGCAAATTCAGTCAAAGCGCGTAGTTTACCGCCGTAGGCATCGCTTGGAGGATGGAAAGCTAAAACAATATCACTTTGTGGAACCCCTACGTTTAATAATTCGGTGGCTATACCCTCTTCAGTCCAATCTTCTTCAATCCAAATTTTGTTATTTTTAATCCGAATATGTACAGTAATACCTTTAATGCGGCGATTTTTTTGCCAACCAATCTGAAACCATAGATATTGATCGCGTTCATCATCAAGTGCTAAAAGGCTCTCTAAGTCCTCATCAGGTGAGCTATTGCAGAGGCGATCGTACTCTATGAGAATATTTTTAATTATATTTCTATAGTGACTTAGTTTATCCATTGAACTATTACCTCACTTTCTACATCTACATCTACAACTATTAATAAGATTTAATTTCAACAATAATTTTACTTCCGTTGCGTTCAGCTGCAAGTGTTCTCTCAGCCGCTAGATCAGCAAATAGCTTAATATTTTCATACTTGATGATGTAAGGGTCAGCTGTAATTATCCAACCGTCTTTGATGAGGGCTGCTTTTACAGCATTATGGTAGAAATCCCTAGCGGGCATAGAGTCACAAAATTATAGTAAGTATATTCTAGCAATATCACAGTGGGTATGGAATTTTCAGGGTTCTGGTGGGGCGATCGCTATTCAAAAATTAGTAAGTAAAGTTTCTAATTTAGGTAATCAGTAGTGACTAAAACAGAGGCTCTGACTAATAATACAGACAAAGCCTCTGAAAACCAAATTATCAGCAGGAAACTATAACTCTACACCATGTTTCTTAGCAACTTCAGTCAGTTTCTCATACTGATCTTGTGATACTTTAGTTAATATCTCTTCAGCCTGTTCTTTTGTACTTCCTTCTTTAGGAATTAGATACTTGACATAAAGAGATACAAAATCAGCAGCGATCGCTAAACCAGATAAAGCGTGTTTGTCAGCTTCCTTACCTGCGATCGCAGCTACCAAACCGGCTTTAATTGGGTCTGGTTTAACTTTCATGAACTGCTCGACAAGTTTAGGAGCATAGTCTTCTGGTGGCAAATTATCTAACTTACTTCTATCAGGAGTAAAGTTAAATTCTGCGGCTTTTGCTTGCTCTAAAACACACCATTCTATGTATTCTTGCAATGCTTCATCGGGAACGCGAGGGAGATAATTATGTAGCGCTAAATCAGACACAAGCTTACCGTGTAAATTGCTGTTTTATGCAAATGCATTAATGCAAGCCTAACCCACTATTTCTATAAGTTTTAGTGTGTTACGCTACGAGTTTTGAATATCAGGCATTGGGAATAGGACATTGGGAATAGGGCATTAGAAAATATCTGCTCCACTTCTTAATTTCTATTCCCTAATAACTCGCTTTAGATGTTCTTGTCCCCAGTCGCAAAGAGCTTTTAATACAGGTATAAGAGTTCTGCCATAATCTGTGAAAGAATATTGCACTTTTAAAGGTAAATTTGAGTACACTTTTCGGTTAACAATTCCATCATTTTCTAGTTCACGAAGTTGTTGAATCAACATTTTTTCAGTAATTTCAGGCATCAATTGTTTCAATTCGCTGTATCGTTTGGCTTCATCCTTCAAGTGCCAGAGAATCAAAATCTTCCATTTGCCACCTAAAACTTTTAATGTTGTTTGCACAAATGATGTGCCTTCAGTTTGCTTTTCTGACATATATTATGCGAACTTACAAAAAAGTAAGTACTTCCCAAAAAGTAAGTATAAGTATATTTTTGGATTAGAGTAATTCTGATTTCGACGGTATAAAGGAAAAGTATGGAAGTTTTAGGTGCAACTGCCCTGGTAACTGGCGCAAATGGAGGTCTAGGTAAGTACTTCGTAGAGGGATTGAGAGCGCAAGGTGTAGCCAAAATTTATGCTGGCGCTCGCAAACTGGATGCTTTAGCTGAACTAGTTGCAACTGATCCGCAGCGAATTATCCCGATTCAGTTAGAAATTACTGATGAAGAATCTGTTCGCCAAGCTGCACTAAAATGTCAAGATGTCAACCTGTTGATTAACAATGCTGGCGTGGGCTTGAACCAGGGATTGATTGCTGCACCTGATTTGTCTTCCGCTAGGGCAGAAATGGAAGTTAATTATTTTGGGACGTTGATTATGTGCCGTGCTTTTGCTCCCATCTTGAAACAAAATCGAGGTGGAGCGATCGCTAATATGGTTTCAATGGTGGCGCGGGTGAATCTTCCTTTTAATGGCAGCTATGGCGCTTCTAAAGCAGCAGTTTTGTCATTGACTCAGGCGGTTCGGGCAGAGTTAGCGGCTCAAAAAACGCTGGTGGTAGCAGTGTTACCAGGAGCGATCGATATTGGCATGGGTAAGTCTTTTCCTGATCCTAAAGTACCTCCAGAAGAAGTAGTTCGGGATGCACTGCAAGCTGTGGTTGATGGCATAGAAGAAGTTTACCCAGGTGAGCAGGCCAAGCAACTCAATGAGCAATTGATGCAAGACCCTAAAGGAGTTGAAAAGTTTATTGCGACATTTTTACCAGGGTAAAAGAGTTGGTGGGGCGATGTCTCCGACGGGCTACGCCTACACATTTTTGGTGTTATCTATTTGTGTAAATAAGGGCATACTGTAAAGCAGGTATAAACATATAATTTGTTCATGAAACCTGCTTTACATAAAGGGCAATTAATCACATGGAAGGACGATCGCGGATTTGGTTTTATACAACCAGATGATAGTAGCCAAGAAGTCTTTCTACACATTACAGCATTGAAAGACATTAACCGTCGTCCCCAAGTTGGTGATTTTATTTGTTATCAACTGACAGCTAGTAAAGATGGCAAAGTACGCGCTTGTAATGCTTCAATCAAAGGAGTTACATCAAAGTCTTCATCTTCTGCTGCACCAAAGAAGTCTATATCCAGAACTGTAGACAAATCTTTATCATTAGCATTAAATACATTACTTTTATCTTTACTACCTGGGTTAGGTTCAATTCATCTTGCACTAACAACTGGCAACCCAATTCCGCTAATTCTTTATCCTCTCATGAGTTTCATTACCTTTAGGCTATATGCCGATGATAAGTCTCGCGCACAACAAGGACGATGGAGAACGCAAGAAAATACTTTACATCTATGCGAATTTATGGGTGGTTGGTTAGGTGGATTTGTTGCTCAACAGAAGCTACGCCACAAAAGCAGCAAAGTTTCTTATCAAGCTGTATTTTGGGTGATAGCAATTCTTCACATCGTATTTTGGTTAGATTGGCTATTTTTTGGTAAGGCGTTGATAAATCTGTTTTTTGGTATTGCTTCTAGGGGGTAAGTAAGTTTAGTCTGATTGTCATAGATCGCTCAGTTAGATGATCAATCCAGTAAGCTGTAAGTGAGCGTTGTCCATGATTATGATATGAAAACTTTTACTGCGATCGTTGAAAGAGATCCTGACACTAAGTTCTATGTTGGCTATGTCCCTGGGTTTCCTGGAGCGCATTCTCAAGGCGAAACATTGGATGAATTGCAGGAAAATTTGCGTGAAGTTATTGAGATGCTTCTAGAGGACGAGGATCTGGTATTCGAGACAGGGTTTGTAGGTATACAACAGATTGTGGTTCAGTAGAACATGAGTAATGTTCCTGTTCTGAAACCCCAAGAAGTTGTAAAAATATTGGAGAGGCTTGGGTTTGTCGAGGTACGTCAGAAAGGCTCACACAAACAGTTTCGACACGAAGATGGACGAGGAACAACAGTCCCATTTCACAAAGGGCGTGACATCTCACCAAGATTGCTACGGCAGATTGCGAGTGATATTGGTTTGACGATTGAAGAAATGCTGGAGTGGCGATGAGGTTTAACACTTAACCAGAAATCAAAAGCTCTGGTTGGGCAAATCACCATAACCAGTACTGCCTATCTAGCAAAAGTTTCACTCTTCACCACCCTCAAATGCTGCAAAAATTTCTTCTGGCAAAGGCGCGTTGAAATCATTTGGTACTACGAAACGCCCTTGATCTTGCCCTAAACTATTGAGTCGATTTGATGAGGAGCGAAACGGAACCAACTTGGCGATCGGAATACCTCGGTTGGAAATAATGATTTCTTCTCCAAGTTCTACGCGCGACAACAGCTTTGAGAGATTCGTTTTAGCTTGATGAATATTTACAGTTTCCATAAGATTAAACTAAGTCTGTAAACTAAGTTTAGTCTGATTGTCATAGTGGTGCAAGAGCGATGTCTACGCTCAGTTAGATGACCGATCCAGTAAGCTGTAAGTGAGCGTTGTCGATGATTGTGGTATGAAAACTTTTACTGCGATCGTTGAAAGAGATCCTGACACTAAGTTCTATGTTGGCTATGTCCCTGGCTTTCCTGGAGCGCATTCTCAAGGCGAAACCTTGGATGAATTGCAGGAAAATTTGCGTGAAGTTATTGAGATGCTTCTAGAGGACGAGGATCTGGTATTCGAGACAGGGTTTGTAGGTATACAACAGATTGTGATATGAAAACTTTTACGCACCTGATAATTAAATTAAGCGCGTAAGTCCTAGAGATATTGTGATAATAGTAAGCTAATGATGTTTTTACCAGAAGGTAAGGTGATTATGGCAATCACATTAGATAAAGCTGCATCTGGGAATATGACTCTTGAGGAGTTCTTTAATTATGACGATGGTACAGATGCTCTCTATGAGTTTGAAGATGGAGAATTGCTTCTGATGACGGCTGAGAGTGAGATAAATCGACGAATTGCCATGTTTATCCTTGTCTGCTTTGTGCAACTGGGTATTCCTGCTTATCGGCTGTCGATGAAAACGGAAATTATGACTACTGGCTCACGGGTGCGCGTTCCTGATTTAGTGGTGTTTTCTGAAGAGTTGGCGACGGCGATGGAGGGGGCTAAACGATCTACGATAATGCCAGAGATGCCACCGCCGTTATTAGTGGTTGAAGTGGTAAGTCCAAATCAGAGTAGTCGTGATTATCGCTATAAGCGATCTGAGTATGCAGCACGCGGTATCGCTGAGTATTGGATTGTTGATCCGCTACAACAGCGAGTGACAGTTCTGGAATGGGTAGAGGGTTTTTATGAGGAGAAGGTGTATCTAGGAGATAGTGCGATCGCTTCCCTTCTATTTGCTGATCTAAAGTTGACTGCTGTTCAAGTTTTGCAGTGCCATTAACAACGACTAAATTAGTCTTGAACAGCTATAAGAACTGATGGATTGAAGAAATGGTGATAGAAAGCCGGAAGAATTTTGAGACTTAAGCTGTCCGAAAACGTGCCAACTCTTCACCAGTCTTAGCATCATGGGCGTGAACTGTACACACTAAACATGAATCAAACGATCGCGCGACGTGACCAACTTCCACCGGATCGCTAGAATCGTAAATGGGTGTCCCAATTAAAGCTTCTTCAATGGGGCCGCGGATACCTTCACCGTCACGAGGGCCAATATTCCAAGTACCAGGGGCAATAACTTGGTAATTCTTAATTTTACCGCCCTCTACTTCTACCCAGTGAGATAAAGAACCGCGTGCTGCTTCCGTTGCACCCCAACCCTTGCCATCTTTTTCTGTGGGTTTAATATACCAGGGGTCGTTTAATTTGAATTCGCGCAAACAGTGTTCAGCTTGCCGATATAACTTGACAAGTTCGTGAACTCGTGCTAACTGACGCACATGAATACTAGCACCACCCATTTCCTTGAATACATCTAGAATAAAGCCGTCGTAGTGTTGCCAAGATTCGCCATGTTTACCACCAGCTACTAATTGACGGGCTAAAGGGCCAGTTTCTAAGCGTCCGAAGTCTTTGTGAAGGACTGCACTCGACCAAGAGTAGGCGTTATCGAAGTCTTTTGTATTGATTGCAGTGGGTTTAGTGGTGCGATCGCTAGGGTGAATATTTTCTGTCCCTTCATCATACCAAGAGTGAGTTGTATTCTCGCGGATAAATGACTGATCCATTAAAACGTGAGTGTCTGCAAAGCTATCGTACACTCCACTTTTCATAATCATCGCCGCATTTCGTCCTTCGATAGTCGGCTTTTGGTATTTATCTTCATGGGCTAAATATCCCCAAGTCACATATTTACCAACACCAGCGCCATATCTATCTAAACCGATATCTAAACCCATCCGCCAATAAAAACCTAAGTCGGAATCTCGATGATTGCGATCTTCATCTAACCAATCTCTGAAGTCATCATAAGTTTGGATTTGTTCATAGCGTTCTAAAGAACAACCTAACCACACTGGTTCTAACCAATTGGTGCGGAAGTATTCGAGAATCGCCCAAGCGCGGGTAATGTCTGTAAGGGTTGGGGCGCACATCACGCCACCAGGCACCATATAACTGCTGTGGCAACTAGTAGTATGCTAAAAATGTTCCTGAGTAACTTATTTTATAGAGTTATTTTGCTCGGTAATAACATTTTATTTTCACCATTTCAGCTTATAAATAAGGGAATATTTAGGGAATGAGCGGGAAAAATCAAAATCAGGGTAATTGCAATCAGCCAAACTTAATATCGGAGACATATCCCCCATCTACAGATGAGAATGCAAATGCAGACTCAAGGGACTGGTTCGCCGATATGTTTGCAGATTTTGAGCCGCAGAACACCACAGACGGTAGTTACAGAGGAACAATGGCGAAAATTAAAGCAACAGAATTACACTATCAGGAAGTTTTTGAGCAGAAGTTAATCGAAGCTAATACTAATTTAAAGAGGGATAGAATTAGAGTTAGCATTAAACAAACTGGGAATTCTCTTCAGTTACGGGCTACCCTACCGTTAAAACCAGGCGATGGCAGTTTAGGTAAGACAAAAAAGCAGTATGACTTATCTCTAGGGATACCAGCAAATTTAGAGGGACTGAAAACTGCGATCGAGGAAAGTTACGAGTTGGGTAAATTAATTGCTCGTCATACTTTCGAGTGGAATGAGAAGTATTTAGGAATTAAATCTAGAGAGAAGCAAGAGATAAAAACTATTGGGGAATTATTAGATACATTTGATGAAAAATATTATCAAACCCGTCAGAGAACTATAACTAGTCAAAATACTTTTGCTAACTATATATCTGTAATTAAAAGAAACTTTCCTTTAACAACTTTGTCAACCAAAAATCATTTTGAGGAAATTATTAATTCATTTCAGGGAAATAAAAAAAATGAATTAATTGCGGTAACTTCTGTTTTTATTAAAACCTTTCAGTTGGGATTTATACTTGATGTGACACGGGATAATGTTACTCCTGCCCATCGAGAAATACCTGACAATGATAAAATAGTATCTTCTTTTGACCTATTTGAAAAATTCGCCCTAAATCGCAAAAATACAAATATCACTCATGAAATTGACACATGGCAAATGTGGCGTTGGGTATATGGAATGTTGGCAACGTTTGGGTTAAGACCAAGGGAATTATTTGTCGAGCCAGATATTAGTTGGTGGATGTCTCCCCAAAATACAGACCATACTTGGAAAGTCAATAAAAATACAAAAACTGGATATCGAGAAGTTATCCCTTTTGTACCTGAGTGGATAGAATTATTTGATTTACAAAATCCCAAACCATTAAATATTTTAGAAAAAAAGGTGACAAAAATTGCATCTGTGCAAAATATTAATTGGATGCGGAGAGATATATCCAGATGGTTTAGAAAAGTGGGAATTGAGTTTCAACCCTACGATTTGCGTCATGCTTGCGCGATTCGAGCGCATCTTCAGGGAATACCCATCAAAGCCGCAGCAGATAATTTAGGTCATACTGTTGATGAACATACAAAAACCTATCAAAGATGGTTTGGTATTGAAAACCGTAAAAAAGCCTTTGGTGAGGTAATTAGTCAAAAGTCGTTAATTGAGTTGCAGAAAAATGAAATATTGGCGCTCAGGATGGAGAATGAAAGGTTAAAGTTGGAAGCTGAAATTCTCAGAAAATCAGGACTTATGCACTAACTACGATTTTACGTCATTACGTAGGCGCAGCCTTCTCGCAGAGTGCGGAGCGAAGTAATCGCCAAAACTCTGGGATTGCTTCCCTACACTACGTTCCGGTCGCAATGACAAATAGTGCTTGCTCCTAAATTGAAGCTTAGTTAAGATTGTGACAAAATCTCTAGCACCGTAATGACCAAGTTACCTAAACGCACTAAGTCTCAAAAGATTGGTACAAGTGCTGCCGATCTACTCAGTTCTGTTTTTGCTGAATTTTGTAACGTTATTCCTGTCCCTCAAGAGAGGGATCTCGGCATCGACTTTATCTGTGAAATTATGCAGGAGGAGCAACCAACAGGAAAGTTGTTTAATATTCAGTGTAAAGGTAAAGAAGAACCTAAAGTAGAAAGTGATTCAATTACAGTTTCTATTAAAGTTGCAACCCTCAATTATTGGTTGCTTCAACTAAATCCAACATTCTTAATTGTCGTTGATTGTCAAAACGGTTTGTTTTATTGGTCTTTCCCGCAGTATTTTCTCAGTTCACTTAATAAAAATTGGCAAGAGAATCAAACAGTCTCAATTCCAGTTCCTATCCAAAATCGATTTGGGCAAGATATAAATATCTTACCCGCACAAATAGTTTCAATAGTTAATTCACATGCATTTGCTACTCCTAAAAATGGCGATTATCTTGGAACATTGACACTTGGAGATGCCATAGATAGAGCAGCTATTGATTATGAATTATGTGTGCTTAGTTCACCCTTCCATCGCCCCTTTCAGTATATGGGGATGTCTATCGCGGATGCGGCAAAGGCAGTCGGCGGTAAACCCAATAAAGTAGGCAATATTATCGTTGACTCTGAGCAAACTCAAATGCTGTTAGAGGCAGAAGGAAATTTTATTAATTATGTAGATATTGAGCTAAAAAAGACTGCGCCTTGGAGTCAGAGCCGACCGTTTAATTCTGAGGCAATTTTAGGAGTACTTAGTATTAACCCAGCCGAGTTAGAACTAGCTCGTAAACAGACACACTTCCACACCTATTACGATCACAAGAGAAAGTTAAAGATCGGTGTATCCTGTCAGTATGATGGCGCACCATTATCTGTAGGATTTAGCAGCAAATATTATCGGGCGTAAAGCGCGATCGCCGATCTTGTAGGGTGCATTAATGAAATGTAATGCACCTTTTGGATGCTTATTATTTCTGCGATACGCTTTTTCGCTAAACTATAATCAGGGAAACAGCAAAATGAGATTATGAACTTAGATACAATTCAACAAGATATTGAGTCTCTTCCTCCCGATGCACAACAAATCATAGTGGATCTCGTAGAAGTTCTGAAAAAACGCTATCTTCTGAATCAACACGAATCTTCAGAAAATTCCCTGCAAGACTGGTCAGATTTTATCGGTTGCATAGAAGCTGAAACAGACCTCTCAAAAAATCATAAAAACTACTTAGACCGTGAAGTTAACCAAAAATATGATCATAGTTGATACAGGCTTTTGGTTAGCTCTTGCCAATAAAAAAGATGCAGTTCATATATCCGCCAAAAAACGATTTCAAGATTTAGCTAATCAGCAATTTATTACAACCTGGTGCGTCGTCACAGAAACGTGCTATTTATTACAAAAAAGAGTAGGAGTAGATGCTCCAAAAATCTTTATTCATAAAATTTATACAGGAAAGCTACAAATCTTTGATCTCAAACAACATCATTGCCAGCGTATTGAAGAATTGATGGAAAAATATAAAGACTTACCGATGGATTTAGCCGATTCCTCTCTCGTTATCCTGGCAGAAGAATTAGGTCATGGCCAAATTTTATCGGTCGATTATCGAGACTTCAACACCTATCGCTGGAAAAATACAGAACCCTTCGATAACCTCTTTCAGGAATTTTTGTGACGTAGTGCGATCGCTGCGATCTCTATTCCTTCGGAACGCTACGCGAACGCCGAAGGAATAGAGATCCTATAGGGTGTGTTAATGGAACATAACGCACCTTATTAGGTTTTCATCAAACAGTAATTTCATGCGGATAATGGAGAAATCATAAGCCGACGTTCACGGTCAGCCGCATAAGCAATACAAGCTTTTAAATCTTCTCGCGTTAAATCGGGAAAATCATCAAGAATTTCCGCTTCGGTCATATCGGAAGCTAGGTATTCAAGCACCTCATAAACTGTAATTCGCAAGCCACGTACACAAGGCTTACCACCGCGTTTATCCGCTTCGATTGTGATATAGTTTCTGTAATTCATCGGTGGCTGTGCATTTTTGCCAGTTTGTGCGATCCTACCATGTATTTCTGGTAAAAACTCAATAATTTCACCGTTAAACATCTTTGAGAAAAGCGATGCCTGCGGCGCGCTGCGCGATCGCTCAATATCCAAACAAAGAAATCAATCATTCAAAATACTCACGCCCGAATCACAGTAATTGCACGTTGATTTTCCGTCACCACAACCTGAGTTGACAAACGTTCTTCCATTGGTAGGGCATTTTTACGCCTATCAAACACAAATAACCAACCAAAATCTAACCCCAAACGGGCTAAATAGGATTCTAATTGCTCAATACCCTCACTTTGGGGGTCACGCTTTTTCTCGCGCCATACCTTTAATTCGATACCTAACGTTACATCTTTGTAACGCAGACATAAATCCATTCTGTCACTACCAATTGCATATTCCCTCTCCAGGGTTCCACCACCATTAACAACACGATGCAAGAAAGCCATTAATACGATATGCGGTGCGATTTCATGGTAGCCAGTACTACCTAATAACGGTTCCCCGTGCTGTCGCCAAAATTTGAGAAATGCTGCAAGTAACGCATCTATATTTAACTCTCCTTCTGGGGTTAACCAAGTTGGTGCAATCACTGGTAGAGAAGCCATTGGTGTCACAGTTAATACCCTGGGTAAAACTTCCCGATAAATTGGATTAGCAATGGTTAATCCACCTTGGGGGTGCATTTTACACAAACCCAAATCAATCACAAATTGAATATCATCGTTGGGTATATCCCCCAATTCCAAACCCGCTAACATTGGCTCGATAATTGCTTTTATCCTTGGTTCCCGTAGGCGTTCGGCTAAACTATCAAGATGAGTATCTTGACGGGCAATTAATATTTCTTTTGCCTGTAAAATATGTTCTTTTGTAATAGAAATACTTCTATCTTTAACCATTTTTTCCACAACTTCTTTAGCAAGAGCATTAACTAACCAAGGTTGTCCCTGGGTTAAATCAAAGGCTGTGGCTGTGGCTTCTAGAGTGAAAATTTGTCCTGTTTCTTCTGTATGTTGTTGGTATAGTTCTTGCACCTCTGCGGCATTAAAATTTCTCAGGGTAATGGAACTGACTTTAATATTAAAAGGACTGGATGTGTTTAATCTGTCACTACCACCCGATGCAACCTTATAATCCCGCACATCGCGTAAACCAATTAATCCTACAGATATGGGAAAATTTTCTGGACGACTGCGATAACCATCACGTAACTGTCGTAAAACCGAAATCAAGGTTTGGTCTTGTAAGGAGTCAATTTCATCTATAAATAATACCAAGGGACGCGCGATCGCTCGTGACCAAGCTCTTAAATTTTCGCCAATTCTCTGACCTGGAGCATTATAAACCCACGTTGGGGGTTGTAGTTCTGGGGGTAGGTTATCCTCAATTGTATTCTGCCAAGCTCCCAAAATCGCCAATTCTGCTGCACCTGGGTCATGATTAAATGCACTTCCCACCTCTGCCGATACCACTACTGCTGCATAACTTCCAGTTGCGGTAAGTTGCTGCGCTAGGGCTAACATTGCCGTTGTTTTCCCCGTTTGTCGCGGTGCATGAACGACAAAATAACTTTCTTGTTCAATCAGCACTGATAAGTCAGGGAGGCGACTTGTTGCTGAGAGGGTATAGTGTTTGTCAGCTTTACACGGGCCTGCAATATTGAACCAGCGAGACATGGGACGTTGGCAGTTGGCGGACACTTTGAGTTTAGACGATTTTGGGGTTGGGGATGGCAGGAAGAAAATAATTATACTTAACTACTTGCCTTGTACTTCCTTAAGTGCGATCGCTGATCTTATAGAGCGATCGCAAAAGTTAAGAATTGAAAAGCGATCGGTGCATAACAAATCATTGGAGCGGACAAAGTTGTAATATTTTGGTTGAGAGCAAAAGTTATTTCTGCCGTTCAATTGAACCGTTATGCTGCTAAAGTTGTCGGTGCGACTTGTGGATGTTCATAGGTTGTAAGATAGCTTTAATCATCAATTCTCTTTGTTGGAATAACCTGAACTAAAACCAAGTATGATTCGATTGACTACGCCCGATGATGTAACTGATTTGATCGTTTTGGCAGAAGCGACTGGATTGTTCGAGCCAAGTCAAACTGAAGAACTTGTCCAGATGCTGGATCAGCACTTCAATGGCGAAACTGAGAATCAAGATTTGTGGTTTACCGACGACGATAACGGAGTAGTAGGTGTAGCGTATCTTGCGCCGGAACGAATGACTGAGGGGACATGGAATCTCTATTTGATTGCCATTCATCCTGAGTATCAAAGACAAGGACGCGGTGTTGCCTTACTTTGTCATGTTGAACAAGTGCTGGCAAATCGCGGTGAACGTGTTTTACTGGTGGAAACGTCTGGTCTTGAGAGCTTTGAATATGTTCGTTCATTCTACCGAAAGAGCGGTTACGATGAGGAAGCTCGAATTCGAGAATTCTACAAGGCTGGAGATGACAAGATTATTTTCCGTAAGGCGCTGGTAAAAAGCGCAGCATAACGGGGATGTTAAACACCTTTAAAAAAAACGATCGCTCAATTTCCAAATAAATCAATACTTCTATACCCAAGCAAGTATGTAATTATTTAAGCTCAGATATTACTATTTGCGTATTTATATTGAGAAATACCCAGCTTTATACTTCAACAGCAAGAAAATAATTATACTTAACTACTTGCCTTGGACTTCCTTAAGTGCGATTGCTGCGCTCGCCGTTCGCGAAGCGTCTCGTAGAGAAGGCATCGCTAATCTAGGGTTAGGGAAAAATTAGGTAACGTCTGAGAAAAGCAAATAACTTTTAGCAGAGAAAAATAAATGGATTTACTGCTTGCTATCTTTGCTTATGGCGTAGCTGACCGTGGGTTTATTGCCTAATTTAAGGAAAAACCAGGGAATCATTACACATATCCTGGTAAATCCTTACTATATAAGCAATTCCCTAATTTATTTCCATATAACTGCTGTGAGGCCATTGTCCGCCTAATAATGCATAAATTTCTACAGGTTTAGCAGAAATTGTGATGCCTAGTTCATAAGATTTGCCAGTAAAGGCGGCAAAACGTTTAACAGCTTCCTCATAAAAGCGACTATTGCGGTATTTTCTATTAGTTAAATCAACAGCAAACAAACCATAAAAATAGCGGGGGATGCTTTGAATTGTCTCGACAATTTGACCAAGATTTCTCGCCAAAATTGCATTGCGAGGAACTTCTGTTTCCCAAGCTGTATCTAATGCCCAAGATGCACTAGTCAGGTGAGAACCGCCGCAAATTCCGCAAATGCGAGGTGTGACAATTAAGCCGGCTTGGGGATCTTTACCGCGTAGGATAACTTCAAATCCGCGAAATAATTCGGCGTGTGTCCAGGCGTTGACTACTCTTCCATGTTCAATATCAACTCGGACATCTAAATCGCCTTCAACTCTACCGACGGGCGATATATCTAATGATTGAATTGTCATTTGTTATTTGTCCTTTTTCATTGGTGATTAGACCTCTTGCACAAATATTAATAGACCCCCCTTAATCCCCCCTTATAAAGGGGGGAAATTGAGCTAAGTTTACTCCCTCCCCTTACCAAGGGGAGGGTTGGGGTGGGGTTTTAAGGATTTATGCAAGAGTTTTATTAATCATTAATCATTAGTCATTGGTTTTTCACAAATGACTAATGACTAAACTGTAAAAAAGTCTTCTTCTGCCCAAGGTGGTGCGGTGTCTTTGGCGACCATTGTGAGTAAGGCGTAGTCTTTTTTGTTCACTCCTGGCGGTAATTCTTTGGGAACTCCCATTACTGTTTGAGTTTTGAATACGGTTCCTGGTTTGAGATCAAAGAAGGGAAACTCTGGTTCTGTGCAACCTAAACAAGGCATTCCGACGCGAGTTTTGGATGAGACGCGGTTCCATAAGATGCGGTTGCAGGAGGAATGAGTCATGGGGCCGCGACAACCCAAGTCATAAAATAGGCAGCCTTTGCGCTGACCAAATTCGGCGGTTGAGGCTTTGTAGGCAAAGTGGACGTTGCGGGTACAACCTGTTTGGGTATAGGTGTTGAAGAAGGTTTGGGGACGATTTAGTTCATCAAAAGCAATGTCTGCTATGCGTCCAGTAGCGATCGCAACTAATATCTGCGTAATCCAGTCGGGATGGGCGGGACATCCAGGTATATTAATTACAGGTAATCCTGCTTGTGATACGAAATCTTTCCCTAAAAAGCCGCCTTCTTGACGCTTGAGAAATTGCAAACCTTCTGATTCGCTGGGGTTGGGTGACATGGCGGGAATTCCTCCCCATGTGGCACAATCTCCCACGGCGACAATAAATTTAGCAACTTTGGTGAGGTCTGCTAACCAATCTTTCATGGCGCGATCGGCAAACCGATTCCATTCGCCTGTACCGTTGGGGGCATTAACAACGCTGCCTTCAAATACCAATATATCTAAAGGAATTGTGCCAGAAATACAATCCCATAGCAGTGTTTGCAAGTTGTTGCCCAGTTCCACTCCCAAGGAAGGATGCCAAAGTAAATTGATGCCAAAGTCGGCAATTAAATCGCAGACTGTCGGTTCTTCGGCGTTGAGAAATGACATGGTGTTGCCTGAACAAGCACCGCCTTGTAGCCATAGTACGTTAGTCATCGGCTAGGTGTTTTTGTATTGTTTGCCATACGTGAATTAGTAAATAATGCTTGTAGAGTTTCACGTATTTATCAATATTTATTTATTAATATTAGTGTATTTTCTATTGAATTATCTTTTGTTAAATAAAAATTAATCATTGCGAAGAATTTAAATGTACTTAAAATTGCTTACAAGGTTGTATCAAGAACAGACTTTTTTATCCAAGATTGAAGAATAAACGAAGCACATTGATTTTAGATAGCTGTTTTAAATCATTTAGAGAGAGTTGGAATCTCAACTTTTCTATATAAATGGGCTAATATTTTAAAGGTGAAAGTCTTGTAAATTAAGAAATATCACCGCTAAGGAACTTCTAAATAAAACAATATCCCAAAACTAACGCAAATAATTCTCTCTATCTCTTCTCGCTCTGTGTCTCTGTGGTAGCCTGCGGCAAGCCGTACCCTTCGGGAAGCAAGCTACGCGTAGCGTCTCGTAGAGAAGCGTCTACGTTTATTTGGATAATTTATTTCTTGGAAGTCCCTAATCAAAAAAAGTAAATAGTAAATAAATTTATTTTTAAGTTCAAAGCAAATAGTTATATTTTGATAACGAAGTTAGGTCTTAAATACATAAGATGTTATCAATTCAATATAGAATAACTGCGTTGTGTCAGGTCATGATACAGAACACCTTATCAAAATCTAAGGTGTTTAAAGCTGACATTAATATTGGCAATTTCCCCCTAGAATTTTATAAATAGAGTGTTTTATATTTTAGGGATTGGGAATTAAAGACTAGGTATTGGGGATTGGGTATTGGGTACCGGGAAAACTCTTCCCTAATCCCCAGTCCCTAACCCCCAGTCACCAGTCACTAATCCCTAGTTTCAGACAAAAGGGGAATTCCGCCTAAAGGACTCGAAGCCTGCGTAAATCAGTATTGCCCGTGATTAGACGCGTAAGCGTGTCTTAATCATTCATGGGTGTTGACTCAATTCCCAATTGGCTAGAGTAGAGTACGGCAGAGTTATGAACCCCAGCATTACAGATTCGGCGGTGAAGGCTGCGGTAGCAGCTGTTGCTTCAGAGTCAGCATCAGCAGAGGAAAAAATCCAAATGCTGATTGAGATAGCACAGGGTTTTCAAAAAAAGCCCAAAGCTGCCCAAGACTTGCGAAATGCAGTTGGGTTATATTACCGGGCTTATGAAATGTGTGGTGAAGAGTATCCCTTACTGAAAGCTAGGGCGAAAGTGGGGATGTCAGGGACGTTACAGGCAATACCGGATGCCGATTACCAACTGTTGATACAAGCTAAAGTCGGTTATGAAGAGGCATTACCGATTTTACAACAATTAGCTTCTCCAGAGGAAGTGGCAGAGACGCAGATGAATTTTGGGCTGGTGTTGCAGTCGCTAGTGCCATTCAATTTGGCGCGGATAACTGACAGCATCCAGGCTTATCATGAGGCTTTGCGAGTGTTTACTTGGGAAGATTACCCCCAAGAATACGCGATTTTGTATAACAATATTGCGATCGCTTATCTTTCTATGCCCTTAGCATCAGAACGGGAATACTTGCGTCAAGGGTTAGCTGTGCAATCATTTGAGGTGGCATTAAAGCATATTAATCTGATTGACCATCCTAGAGAATATGCGATGTTGCAGAACAATTTAGGTAACGCTTTGCAATATTTAGTCAGTTCCCATCCTGTCGAGAATAACTTAAGAGCGATCGCAGCTTATGATGAAGCGCTAAAAGTGCGTAATGCCAAAGATACACCTTTAGAGTACGCTAACACAATTTCCAACAAAGCCAACGCCCTATTCAACTTACCAGACGACCCCGAAAAACCAGAAGCTGGTAATCTTCAAAATCTTTTGCAAGCGCGTATCTACTATCAAGATGCCTTAGAAATCTTTACGAAATACCAACAAATTGCCCAAGCAGAGGTAGTAACCCAAGCACTACAAGATGTAGAAGCAGAAATAGGGAATAGGTGATAGGTTAGTTATTCTTTCTCCCTCATCTCCCCATTCCCCACTCCCCACTACTTCGGCTTCTCTACGAGACGCTACGCGAACGCTCAGTACAAGTCCCTACTCCCCTAATTCCTAACAATCAGGATAAAACAGCATGAGAGATATTTTAACCTACCCAAACGTGATAAATTTTATCACAAGTTTAGCAGATGGTGATCTGAACATAGCAACAGAATTGGTGTGGCTAATTATAGCAGTAGTATTGTCTATGGTCGGCGGTGCAATTGGTGGAATGCTGTTAGCTGGAAAAGATATAGGCTATCAGTTTTCAGCAATGCTTGGTGCATTACTTGCCCCTGCGGGTGTAATTCCCGCCATTCTCTTAGGGCTTGCTGCTTTAGATTTATTGACAAATTATTAGGAGAAAACATGTTAGAGATAGGGTGGTATTCTGCCAAGTTATTTTTCAAGGGAAAGCTAATACGCAACCCGATGTATTTTGCCAAGCAAATTACTATTGGTATTGCAGTAGGTTTTTTATTACTAGTGTTACCCGCACAAGCTCCAATTCCCTTCTACTTACCAATAATATTATCTAGCTTAGTGACGGGCATGATTATGCCATTTCTTCTCAAGGATTTCAAAATGAAGTAATTTTTAATTGCTCATTTATGAATAAGCAATGCCCAATGCCCAATGCCCAATGCCCAATTCCCAATGACAAACCTTGAAGAATTAGTTCAGGAAATTAACCGCTTTGAGGCAATTATATCCGAGTGGGATGAAAGCCAAAGGTGTGTAGCAGTAGGTCTAAAAAGAGCAATTGAGGCTTTGCATAAAGTTGCATTGACTAATTTGATTAAAAGCCTCAAACAAGAATCAATGTCAGCTTTACGCCATGCCGTTGCTGATGAAGTAGTGTATGGAGTGCTACTTTATCATGAACTAGTTAAACCACCAAAACCACCTTTAGCAAAGCGCATTCAGACAGCCCTTGAAGAAGTTCGCCCAGGTTTAAAAAGCCATAATGGGGATGTAGAACTAGTGGCAATTAAGCCACCGGATACCGTAGAAGTCAGATTAATAGGAACTTGCAGTAGTTGTCCGACTTCTACTTTAACTTTATCTCAGGGAATAGAACAGGCGATAAAAAACCATTGTCCTGAAATTACCAAAGTAGTGGCAGTTAATAACAGTTCTACTGTTAACAACGCTAATTCTAATTTAATTAGTCCATTCTCTGCAAAAATAACTTGTACTTGGATGAAAGTAGCGACCCTTGATGAAGTTCCTGAATTTAGTGTAGTGGTAGTACAACTTGCTGGTACTTCACTAATTTTACATCGCCAAGGTGCTACAGTAAAATGTTATCGTAATGGTTGCGCTCATCTAGGATCTCCCTTAGAAAAGGGTAAAGTTGAAAATGGTATTATTACCTGCCCTTCTCACGGATTTCAGTACAAATTAGAGACAGGTGAATGCTTAACTGCGCTTGATATTTCGCTTCATTCGTATCCAGTCAAGATTAAAGACGATAAGGTTTTTGTGAAACTGCAAAAATGATGCAAAGGTAACACAGCAAATATACTTAGCGATTAGTCAATCACAGCTACTTTGCTTTTTCATTTCAGTAGTTCACGCATCGATTTTAGTATTTTGTACAAGTAAAATGCCTGAATGCTTTCTCAATATCTTTAAATGAATTCTCATTTGTGTAATTCAGGTATTGATTTTAGTGTTTTGAGAAAGTAAAAAAGCATATTACTTTCTCAAAAGGTCATTTTACTTATTCAAACCTCAGTTTGCTTATTCATTTTAGTGTTTTCCGCAAGCAAAAGCAGCTTTTACTTATTCAAACCCCAGTTTGCTTTCTCATTTTGGTGTTTTCCGCAAGCAAAAAGTCATTTGACTTACTCATTTTAGTGTTTTCCGCAAGTAAAAGAAGCTTTTACTTTCTCAAACCCCAGTTTGCTTTCTCATTTCAGTATATCGCGCACTCATATCAAATATTGCCTATGTAGCAAAAGTTACTAAAAACTAGCGTATGTCAAAGAATAATTGACGAGTCCATTCCTTGTAGAGACGGCGATTTATCGCGTCTCCCTAACGTGTCAGTCTTTTAGACGCGATAAATCGCGTCTCTACATGAGGGCTTTCTGGCTTGTACAAAGCATTCTTTTGAAAATTTAAACAATAAAAATTGATTCATTTTTGAAAAGAAAAGGATGTTATTTTTAAATCTATTTGCATAGCTTGAAATTAAAATTAGTTACAAACTGCTACTATTGATACACATCAATATACGCGAATGCGGTTGGATATTAATTATCACTTATCTCCAATTACTCATCAACGAAAATTGCCATCAGACAAAACATTAAATTACCGAACTTTACCTTTATCACCTCAAGGTGCAGAGGTAATTTTAGGCAACATTATTGAACCACAGCAATTAGTAATACCTGTAGAACCCAGTCCCGCAACAATGTTTGGGCCTCGTGCTGCTTGTTTGTTATCAGAAACAGGCCCCTTATGGGTATCAGATACAGGACATCATCGATTATTAGGATGGCAGAATTTGCCTACCAGAGATAGTCAACCTGCTGATTGGGTAATTGGACAACCTGACTTTTATCATGAGGGACAAAATGCTAAAAGTACACCGGGAAGAGCAACCCTAAGTGTACCAACAGGGATTTGTGCTTGTGGTGAAGGGTTAGCTGTAGCAGATGCTTGGAATCATCGGGTTTTGATTTGGAAAAACTTACCAGAAGATAACAATGTTCCGGCAGATTTGGTGTTAGGACAAATTAATTTTACCGATAATGAACCAAATCGGGGAAATCAACAAGCATCTGCTTGTACAATGCACTGGCCCTATGGTGTTTTTTATCATCAAGGACGGCTATTTATTGCTGACACTGGTAATCGAAGGTTATTAATTTGGCATCAATTACCTACAGAAAATGGTCAACCCGCTGATTTAGTTTTGGGACAACCAGATATGATATCTCGCAATGAAAACGGTGGTGATTCTCCAACCGCAGCTAGTATGCGTTGGTGTCACGACATCGCTTTTTGGGGAGAAAATTTGGTTGTCAGCGATGCAGGTAATCACCGAGTAATGATTTGGCAGGGAATGCCAACAGAAAATAATACTCCTTGTACTGTGGTTTTAGGACAAAAAAGCTTTGATTTTGTGGAAATGAATCAAGGGGTTTATTTGCCTAGTGCTAGTAGTTTGAGTATGCCTTATGGTGTAGATGTAGCTGGCGATTGGTTAATAGTTGCAGATACAGCTAATTCTCGTTTGTTAGGATGGAGAAAGCCAGAATCAATTTTATCACTGCAAGGTGCGGCGGCAAATGCGCTTGCAGGACAAATAAATTTTCAAAATAAAGGTGAAAATCGTAATTTCGGACTACCAAAACGAGATAGCTTAAATTGGTGTTACGGAATAAAAATTTGTGGCAAAACAGCAGTCATAGCTGATTCTGGAAATAACCGAATTTTGCTGTGGCAGTTTAATAATTCATAATTTTTAAAAGTCAGATTTATATGGCGACTGAAGAAATTAGAGTTCGCGGCACAGTTCAAGGGGTAGGATTTCGCCCTACTGTATATCGTCTGGCTAAAACCTGCGGTTTGCGTGGAGATGTTTGTAATGATGGACAAGGTGTATTAATTCGGGTATCTGGTAGTGAGGAGGCAATAAACGAATTTGTTGCCAGATTGCAAACAGAATGTCCACCGTTGGCAAAAATTAATCAAGTAACAAGAATTATTTATAAAGGTGAATTGAAATTTGATGATTTTGTGATTTCTAGTAGTGTCAGTAATGCCATTAAAACAGAAATTACCCCTGATGCAGCCACTTGTCCCCAGTGTCAAAAAGAAATATTCGACCCTTTTAGCCGCTTTTATCGTTACCCATTTACTAACTGCACTCATTGCGGCCCCCGCCTGAGTATTATTCGTGCCATTCCTTATGACAGAAGCAATACCAGTATGTCTGCGTTTGTCATGTGCTCAGAATGTGCAAAGGAATACTACGATGTCGAAAACCGTCGTTTTCATGCCCAACCTGTTGCTTGTCATGCTTGCGGCCCCACAGCTTGGTTAGAACGTGCTGATGGGAAATCGGTTACTGCTTCCATGTTCTCCATGTTGGATGATGTTGATGCTGTTTGTACCTTGTTGCAAAAGGGTGAGATTGTCGCAATTAAAGGCTTAGGTGGTATTCATCTGGCTTGCGATGCAACTCAGGAAACCGTTGTACAAAAACTGCGACAGCGTAAAAGGCGCTATCATAAACCCTTTGCTTTAATGGCGCGAGATATTGAGGTAATTGAAGAGTATTGCACTATTAACGCCAAAGAAAAAGAATTATTAACAAGTTCTGCTGCACCAATTGTTTTACTACAAGCGACAGGTAAAAAATTAGCACCATCGATAGCATCCGGGCAAAATACTCTCGGTTTTATGCTACCTTATACGCCTTTACATCATTTAATTTTGCGGCGGATGAATCGTCCAATTGTTTTAACAAGTGGTAATCTTGCCGATGAACCGCAATGTATTGATAACGACGGAGCAAGAGAAAAATTAAAGACAATCGCTGATTATTTTATCTTTCACAATCGAGAAATTATTAATCGGATAGATGATTCGGTGGTGAGAGTTTTCGGCGATAAAGCTCAAACAATTCGCCGTGCCAGAGGATATGCACCAGCACCAATTAGTTTACCACCGGGATTTGACAATGTGCCACAAATTTTAGCAATGGGCAGTGAGTTAAAAAATACCTTTTGCTTATTGCGTGAAGGAGAAGCAATTCTCTCTCAACATCTGGGAGATTTAGAAAATGCTGCGGCTTTCAATGCTTACCGAGAAACTTTGAATTTATATTTAAATTTATTTGAGCATAAACCAGAAGTAATCGCTATAGATAAACATCCTGAATATCTCTCAAGCAAACTTGGTAAAGAACTTGCGGACACAAATAAAATCAAAATCTATCCAATCCAACATCATCACGCGCACATTGCTGCTTGTATGGCAGAAAATAGCATTTCTCTAGATGCACCTCCAATATTAGGCATTGCTTTAGATGGTTTAGGTTACGGTGATGATGGTACACTCTGGGGCGGAGAATTTATTTTAGCAGATTATCGAAAGTTTCAGCGACTAGCAACATTTAAAGCAGTAGCAATGATTGGTGGTGAACAAGCGATATATCAGCCTTGGCGTAATACCTATGCTCAATTAATAGCTGCTAACCTTTGGGATGATTGCCAACAAAAGTATGCTGATTTAGAAATCGTAAAATTTCTGAAAATTAAACCACTCAAACTACTCAATCAACTTATTGAGAAAAAAATTAACTCTCCTCCAGCGTCCTCAGTGGGGCGGTTGTTCGATGCGGTGGCTGCGGCTATCGGTATTTATAGAGAAGAATGTAGCTATGAAGGACAAGCTGCGATCGCAATGGAAGCTATAGTAGATGTTAGCAGCTTAAATAATAATGAAGAAACGCTAATCTATCCTTTTAACTTTAGCTTTTCAGATAGGATTTATTATATAGACCCGCGTCAAATGTGGCAAGCATTGCTCTATGACTTACAGCAGCAGATTCCAGAACCAGTTATAGCTGCCAAATTTCACAAAGGTTTAGCTAATGCGATTGTGCAAATGGTTAAACATCTTTCTCAAGAAAATCTGATTTCTCAGGTAGCCCTAACAGGAGGAGTATTTCAAAATTGTATATTGTTAGAGCAAGTTACCAAACGATTACAAACATTGGGAATAACAGTACTTACTCACCGCTTAGTTCCAGCTAATGACGGCGGGTTATCTTTAGGACAAGCAATTATTGCAGCCGCACAATTAATCAGAAAGTGCTGATTTAGAATAAAAACTTCTCTCACGCAAAGCCGCAAAGAAAATAAAAATGTGCTTAGGAATCCCCGGACAAATTATAGAAATAACCAACGTTAACCATAAATTAGCCATAGTTAACATTGGTGGTGTTAAGCGAGAAGTAAATATTGCTTGTATCGTTGATGAACAACATCCCCCCGAAGCTTGTATTGGGGATTGGGTATTAGTACATGTTGGCTTTGCCATGAATCGAATTAACGAACAAGAAGCGGCAGAAACATTACAACTATTTCAAGAATTAGCAGCAGCGCAAGCAGGAAATAGGGAATAGGGAATAGGGAATAGGGTTGAAACTCTATTGGTATATGGCTTTATTCTTAAATTTTGTACCTTATTTACCTGTAATTTGCTGTAAATAATAGACATTTTTGGTGTCACACAGAGGGGCAAAGGTGCACAGAAAGCAGTTCGTTAACAAAACTTTCTACCACAAAAGCAAAATTAACTGATAGATAAAACTCACTACTCTTCACTTCCTATGAAATACGTTGACGAATTCCGCGAACCGGAAAAAGCTGAAGCCTTACGCCGCGAAATCGCTAAATTATGCCATCGGCTAGAAAAACCTATCAAAATTATGGAAGTATGTGGCGGACATACCCACTCTATATTTAAATATGGTATCGAAGAAATTTTACCCGAAGCCATTGAACTAATTCATGGGCCTGGTTGTCCAGTATGCGTTATGCCAAAGGGGAGATTAGATGATGCGATCGCAATCTCTCAAAATCATAACGTCATTTTTGCCACCTTTGGCGACGCAATGCGAGTTCCCGGTTCCAAAACCACTTTACTGCAAGCCAGGGCACAAGGTGCAGACATCCGTATGGTGTACTCTCCCATAGATAGCCTGCAAATTGCCAGAGATAACCCCGATAAAGAAGTAGTCTTCTTCGCATTAGGCTTTGAAACCACAGCCCCCACCACCGCCTTCACCATTCTGCAAGCAGCAGCCGAAAAAATTCATAACTTTAGTCTGTTTTCCAATCACGTTCTTGTGATTCCTGCCCTCAAAGCACTATTAGATAATCCCGACTTACAACTAGATGGATTTGTTGGCCCTGGTCATGTCAGTATGGTAATTGGCAGCGACCCATACCAATTTATTTCCCAACAATATAATAAGCCGATAGTCGTTTCAGGATTTGAACCCTTAGATATTCTCCAATCAATCTGGATGCTGTTGCAACAGCTAGTAGAAAATCGTTGTGAAGTTGAAAATCAATATAACCGAATTGTCCAAAAAAGCGGAAACACAGTAGCACTGCAAGCCATCAACGAAGTTTTCGCCGTCCGAGATAGTTTTGATTGGCGTGGCTTAGGTGACATCCCCTATTCAGGATTAAAAATTCAACCTGAATATGCCCAATTTGATGCCGAACTTAAATTTACCATTCCTAACCTCAAAGTAGCCGACCATAAAGCCTGTAAATGTGGAGAAATTCTCAAAGGAGTCTTAAAACCTTGGGAGTGCAAAGTATTTGGTACAGCTTGCACACCAGAAACACCAATTGGTACTTGCATGGTATCTTCCGAAGGTGCTTGTGCAGCCTATTACAAATATGGACGACTCTCCACCATTGCCAAAAGAACAATCACCCAAAAACCAAAAATAACTCAAGAACCTCTCCCCGCCTGCGGCTTCTCCTCAGACTAATACATCTCATAAATACTCTGCGTACCTCTGCGCTTCCCTCTGCGTCCCTTTGCGTTTAAAAAAAAATTTAATATGAATTTCCCCCCCACAAACCCAATCCAAAAAATAGAACAAACCCGCCGCCAAGGAAAATTGCAAGACACTCATATAACTCTCGCACATGGTAGCGGTGGTAAAGCCATGCGTGATTTAATAGACGAAATCTTTGTCAGCAATTTTGATAACCCAATTCTCTCACAACTAGAAGACCAAGCCAGCTTCAACCTAACCCCTCTCCTCCAACAAGGAGACAGACTCGCATTTACAACAGATTCTTATGTTGTAGACCCGTTATTTTTCCCCGGAAGTGATATAGGAGAATTAGCCATCAACGGCACAGTTAACGATTTAGCTGTAAGCGGTGCTAAACCTTTATATCTAACTTGTAGCGTAATTTTAGAAGAAGGATTACCTGTCGAAACCTTACGCCGTGTCGCAGGCAGTATGAAAACAGCCGCAGAAAAAGCGGGTATTCAAATAGTCACTGGCGACACAAAAGTTGTACATCGAGGTGCTGCCGATAAACTCTTTATTAATACTGCTGGTATTGGTATCATCCCGCGAGGAGTTAATATTTCCGCCCAAAATATAAAACCTGGAGATGCAATAATAATTAATGGAGAAATAGGCAATCATGGGACAGCAATTTTAATTGCCCGTGGTGAATTAGCCTTAGATACTAATATTGAAAGCGATTGTCAGCCGTTGCATAGTTTAGTAGAAAATATTCTGCGTGTATGCCCCCAAGTTCATGCTATGCGAGATGCTACACGCGGTGGTTTAGCGACAGTACTAAATGAATTTGCCCTTAGTTCAAATGTGGGAATTCGTCTATATGAAGAATCTATTCCAGTGCGGGAAGAAGTCAACGGAGTTTGCGAAATTCTCGGTTTAGACCCGTTGTATTTAGCTAATGAAGGTAAGTTAGTTGTAGTGGTTCCAAAAAAGAATGCTGAAAACGTTTTATCAGCTATGAAATCTCACCCAGCAGGGAAAGATGCTTGTATTATTGGCGAAGTTCTTTTTTCACCCCCAGGTATCGTATTGTTGAAAACAGTTTTTGGTGCTGAAAGGATTGTTGATATGTTAGTAGGCGACCAATTGCCACGAATTTGTTAATATTTAATATATTTATAGTATGCACGAACTTGGAATTACCCAAAATATTGTGGCAATTGTGACTGAACATGCCAAAGGCGCGAAAGTGCAGCGAGTTTTATTAGAAATTGGTAAACTTTCAGCCATTATGCCCGACGCTATCCGATTTTGTTTTGATATTTGCATTCAAGGCACAGTTTTAGAAGGGGCGATATTAGAAATTTTAGAAATTCCCGGCTTAGGGAGATGTCGCCAATGCGGTGCAGAAATTTATTTAGATAAAGCATTTGGCATCTGTAACTGCGGTAGCGTGCAATTAGATTTAATTACTGGTGAAGAACTTAAAATTAAAGAAATAGAAATAGAGGAATTATGTGTGTAACCTGCGGTTGTTCTGATGATGGCGAAACTAAGATTACAAATCTGGAAACAGATGAAGTTGAACATAATCATACTCACACCTTATCAGATGGTACTGTTATCACTCATTTCCACAGTCACGAAACTCATATAGAAGCGTCTCAAGTTCATGCCAAAATACATAACACAACGATATCTTTAGAGCAAGATATATTAGCAAAAAATAATTTAATCGCTGCTCAAAATCGGGGATGGTTTAAAGGTCGAAATATTCTTGCTTTAAATTTAATGAGTTCTCCCGGTGCAGGTAAAACAACTCTTTTAACTCGCACTATTAATGATTTAAAGCATCAATTATCTATTAGTGTCATTGAAGGCGACCAAGAAACTGCTAACGATGCCAAAAAAATAAAAGAGACAGGTTCTAAAGTCATCCAAATCAACACCGGAACAGGCTGTCATTTAGATGCATCAATGATAGACAGGGGTTTACAACAACTGAATCCGCCACTAAATTCAGTTGTGATGATTGAAAACGTCGGAAATTTGGTTTGTCCAGCTTTATTTGATTTAGGAGAACGGGCAAAAGTCGTGATTCTCTCTGTCACCGAGGGAGAAGATAAGCCGATAAAATACCCGCATATGTTCCGTGCTAGTGATGTAATGATTCTCACGAAAATTGATTTACTACCTTATGTAGATTTTGATGTTCAAAAGTGCATAGAATATGCTAAAGAAGTAAATCCCCAAATTCAGATTTTTCAGGTTTCCGCAACTACTGGTGCAGGATTAGATAATTGGTATAAATGGCTAACTCTATCGTTATAGTAAAAACTCTGCGCCCCTCTGCGCTTTCCTTAGCGTACCTCTGCGTTTAAACTAAAACCTATCATCACAAAATTAAGCCACCGATTTACAAAATCCCTCTATGGGTTCATGAAAACTGGAAGTATTTTTGCAAGATAGGAGATGCATACTGCCATTTTCCTATCTGTGCGTAAATCCTCATGGCTAAAGTTGAAGAATTGACACCCCAGCAACTCTCCGAAACTGACCTGAAACCACGAGGGAGAGTTTATCCGAGTCCTATCAGTTGGCGCGACCAATTTTTGTACCAATTGATATTAGATAGATTCAGTGACGATAATGAAAATCAAAGGGAACTTTTTGACCGCACCAACCCTTCAAAATTCCAGGTTAAAGATAAAGCCAACTGGATGGCAGCAGGGACAAAGTTTGTTGGTGGTACTCTTAGGGGAATTAAGAGTAAGTTAGACTACTTGCAAAGATTGGGAGTAACAACGCTGTGGATTAATCCACCTTGGCTACAACCTTCTGAATTAGAAGTTTACCACAGCGATCGCATCCAAGAATTTTTAGATATTGACCCCCACTTTGGCACTCGTCAAGATTTAAGAGATTTAATTGATGCTGCCCACGATCGCAGGATGTATGTCATCCTAGATGTAATTTACAACCAGAGTGCCGATAACTGGTTCAACAGAAATGATGTAATTGCAGCTTTAGCCAAAGTTTATCAATATTGGATTGCCCTTTCTGACTGCGATGGCTTGCGGATAGATAGCCTCAAGCACGTTTCTCCAGAAGATTCCCGCAAATTCTGCACAGCTATCCGTGAGTACGCCGAATCTATCGGTAAAGAAAACTTTTTACTGACTGGGGAAATAACCTCTGGTAGTATGGCTGGTGCTTACATA
Source organism: Chroococcales cyanobacterium (assembly GCA_038259325.1). Classification (GTDB taxonomy): domain Bacteria; phylum Cyanobacteriota; class Cyanobacteriia; order Cyanobacteriales; family Nostocaceae; genus Nostoc. The sequence goes on from JBBSOX010000023.1 coordinate 43,661, forward strand.
GACATTATTGCTCGCAACCTCAGTGCTGTATTAGATATCACACAGACTCCTAATGAATTGGCTGCATTTGCAAAAGGTTTAGTACATCCCAAGCAATTTTTCGATTTGTATAGCGAAAACAATCTTGCTGGAGAATACCGCCAAACGGGGATATATCATGTCTCCATCTTAGATGACGATGAAATGTTATCCCGGACTCATAAACAGCGATTTGCCGCAAACAGTAATGTGCCTAATCTTTATGAGCAAGTTGCTCATGCTGTCGCTGTGCAATTAACTATGCCAGGAATTCCTGCTATTTATTATGGAACAGAGCAGGCTTTTGATGGAAATAAAGGTTATCACGATAACAATATAGAAGGTGGACGGTTTGCGGAAAATAGATATATCAAAGAAGCAATGTTTGGCGGTGCTTTTGGCGCATTTCAAACAGCCGACTGTCATTTCTTCGATATCGACCATCCTACCTATTTGCGGATAGCTGCGATCGCTCGGATTCGCAACAGTCACGATAAAATTGGTAAAGCATTGCGCCGTGGACATCACTACCTGCGCGAAACATCCTTTTATAACTCCCCCTTTTCGATTCCCGGACAAGGCGAATTAGTTGCTTGGTCACAGACTTTATTTGATACAGAAGTGTTGATGGTACTGAATACCAACGGTTTAGAAAATCGCGGTGCAGAAGTGACTGTAGATACTTATATGCATCCTCCAGACTCAGAAATGACTTTTTTATACAAAAGTGATTGGAGCGATGCTGATTTACGCGATTCACGGCAGAATCAAACTGTAACTGTGCAACATCATAACGACCGTCGCGCAACTGTGCGAATTGATTTGCCTCCTTCAGGAATGGCGATTTTGGCGTAAGTAAACACCAGTATTTGGGCAAAGCTTTGGGTAAAAACCTGGTTTAAATTTATAAACTTTTATCAGAAGCTTTGCCCCATTAAGTTAGAGACTTCTATTCCAGTATTCCAATCCTGTAATAATAGCTTCTTCTAGCCACTCATTGAAGCGCTTCACCAAGTTATCTTCTTCATCTGCATAAGAAAATTGGAATGGTGATTCTGTTAAGGCTTGAATATCACTAATATTGCGATCGCCTTCTTCTGTGTCATCTCTGTGATAGGCACATACAGAACATACAAGTAAGCCTAAATATTCGTGTCCTAGAACATGAAATGAAAGCAAAATAACTGTAGGTGTTTCTACTCTAATAATCAATTGCACCCAACTATGATAGCTTTGGAGATTAGCAAAGTAACCTTGCTGTTTTGCTGTCTCCACAATTTGATAGCGATGATAATATGAACGGTCATCCCCTGCTGAAGCTGATACTGTAAAAACTTGAGCATCTCGAACTAAATTTTGTACAGATAGCTTGATTTCCTCAGAAAGATTTTGCAAACGATTCGATGCTATATCAAAGAGATTTTCGGCAAATCTTTCAGCTTTTTGACATCGTTCTTGAATTGATGCTAACTGACGCTGTTTAAGTTTATCAGTAACAGATGCCAGAATAGTACGAGTCTGCCTTGTTTCTGACAGAATTTGTTCTGACAAGCCCAGACTGCGGATAAATGACTGTTTTTGACTTTTAGCAAACAAACGAATTAAACTAGAAAGTTCACCTTGATCCGCTTGTTCTAAAGATGTAATATAAGCTGAACGATCATCACGAGTAAGTACAAGAGGAAACCATCTAGCTTGAATAAAAACCAGGCTAGCAAGACAACGAGCAACTCGCCCATTTCCATCTTGAAACGGATGAATTTGAGTAAATCGATGGTGCAGCCATGCAGCTTCCACTTCTGGTGCAACTTGGTTTTCTTGATGTAGATGATGCCATTGAATAAGATTATCCATCTCAGATGCTACCTGTTCTGGTGGACAGTACTCATAAATAAAACCGTCTGCTCTCAATGGATTATTCGGCTGCTTTTTCCAATCACCTCGAATTAGAGGAACACTGATAATTTGTCCTGTAGATGGAACTAAAGCTTCTGTATTAGTCTGATTTCTCGTAAGCAACTGATGCAATTCTTTGACATAAAACGGCGTTAGAGAACGTTGACCACCCACAAAATCAAATAATCCCTCAATTGCCATTTCTTGATCCTGAATCAAAGCTACAACTTGCTTAATAGGTCGGTCTGTAACTCCATGTGGGATTAGTGCCTCATTTATACCCTGCTCAATAAGTAATCGGGTAATACCTTGAGGAATTGTGTAAAGTCGCTCTATAATTCCGGTTTCAATTGCTATTTCTCGGCGCATCTTTTCCATAAAAATCTTGAATGCACCAGAGTTACGAAGGCGGTCAGCTTGTTCATTCCAGACAGTAACTAATGGTGGTAACTCTGAGCTAGCCAATTTTTGCCAATCTTGCGGTAAATTATCTATAGGTTGCCAGCGCATACACTCTGATTTATCTGAAATAACAAGAAAATACAGACAATATTGTAACTATCCTAACATTGCAACACCCTGCACTTTAGGAGTACAGGGTGTAAAACAGCTATATTTTGTGTGATTCCCAGTTTCTATTTACCTCAAAGCCAATCTCGGTAAGCTGATATTTCATTTACGCTGATTTCAAACGGCATCCCCTTGCCAAATGGCGGATAAACGCGGATTTTACCGTTGCTAGCAAACCGTTCTAATCTATTACCCAACTGGGCAATATTGCTGACTATATGCCAGTAAGATACTAAGTCAGGGCAGTCAACAATTAATGTTAGAATGCTAGCATTTGTTGTAATATACCACTGACAATTAGACAACAGGACTCGCGTAATGCGATCGCAAGCTAGAAAAAAGCATCTGCCTGTAGACTGTTCTAGCTCCATTTGCAGCATTCCATCCTCTTTTGTTACCTCAGATGGAGGTAAATCATCGGGAGGAAGCTGGTATAGTTTAGAAGACATAATTTCGCACCTCTTGGTTGTAGCGCGTCAAACTCTCCAGGTTTTTTTGCATATCCGAAGATGAGGGTTTGAGTGCTAACGTACCTAAATTTAATTCGTCTTGAAATTTCTTGATTTTGTCTCGACAAGTCTCCACATCACCAATAATTGAATTTTCAATCAAATAATCTTCGTCGAAACAAATGTTTGTCCGATCAAATGGTTTTTGGTTGGGATTCGCACTACTTTGCAATACTTCAGCCGTATTAGCTGTCATTTTCTTGCTAAATTGGCGAATGAAAGGCAATGCCTCACTCACTGCCTCATCAAATGTTTTGCCAACATAAAAAAAGCGTGCCAACACGAAGTTTTCCGCACCACTAGAATTTAAGGCTCGATATTTAGCAACAGTATCCTTCAATCTCTGTAGGGAGAATGGCGGCCCACCCATCAAGCTGAAGGAATGTTTAGCAGCAAACTCGATACCATCATCGCCGCCAGTGGCAACATACACTGGTATTTGACTCTGCAATGGTTTTGGGTAAATTGTTAAGCGATCGCATTGATAATACTTGCCATTAAATGATACATCAGTTTCATATAACAGCTTGTGAATCAGTGCGATCGCCTCTAGCATCCTGGGACGGGATTCACTTGGGAGTGTCGCAAAATGTTTATTTTGTTGGGGAAAAGGGCCACCTTTAGCAACTCCAAACAATAATCGTCCATTGCACAGGTTATCCAGAGTGGCGATATCTTCCGCTACCCGAATCGGGTTATGGAATGGCAGTAACACCGCCGCAGTGCCCAATTGGATAGTTGAAGTCAATCCCGCCAAGTGTGCCATCAACAGCAACATAGACGGGCTGAGATTGGATTCACTAAAATGATGCTCACTCACCCAGGCTTCTTCAAAACCTAAACTTTCTGCCTGTTTTATCAGCGCGACTTGCTCAAAAATGGCACGACGAGCATCTTGGTGATGATTATCGTAATTGCAGAAAATTCCAGTTTTCATTACTTGCGTTAATACTTTGTGCTGGCTATTCTAGTGGTCGATAGGTTCGTAGTAAGCACTTTAGTGCTTAAATATTTGACGACTAAAGTTTTCACTACAAACACCTTTACTCTTCTCAATTAATGCGATCAAAGACTAATTTGCAACCCACTGCAACTCCAACCATAGACGCGGGTTATTGTGTTTGATGTTCGACATCGGATCGCGCAATAATCGCTTGGCATTCATGCAGACTACTTGTACTAGACCCATGTTGTCTGCTACTTCTCTGAGTATTTCTTTATGGGCTTGCACACAGGAAATCATTTCGGCAGAGCAATAAATTCCTATATATTGCAAGCGTCTCGCAGGTCGTCCCCAAAAACAGGTAATGACTTTCACATAACACCCGTCTAGTAATTGTCCAACTTTTGGGTAGTAGTCATTGAGGACTCTTGTGAATTCTTTGGCTAAGATATCTTCAGCAATCATTGGAACTGATATTTCTGTAGCGTCCATCACGCTATTTAATATAACATAATTTTATCAATAAAATATGACAAAATACCTTATTAGGTTTAAACAAAATATTAAATATTACAGAAAAAAGAGGTGTACTTATTTGGTATCACCTCCGATTTGCGTAAAGCATCTTTATATTGAATGAAATATCAAAGTAGCCTCGCACCCAAAACTTTGATATCAAAAATTATGAATCCAATAAAAATGTATTTATCAGTACATTTAAATATTGAATTCTAAATATTGAATTTTTAATTATTATCGAGCATTGCGTTCACAAACTAAAACCTCCGCTATGATATCCGGTACATTCCCAAAATCCGTAAATCCTTCAGAACCACGAATTGGCGATATAAATGTATAGTTTGGATCGCACGCTCCAGTGTCATATACTTGAATAAACCATCTATCGGGAAATCCTTCTACACCTAATTCTACAGTGTACCAACTCTCGCCAATCAGACGAGAGTTAAAGATTGTGAACCACTCCCGATTCTCTTCTGAAATATTCCAATCTGCCATGAGCAGTTCTAAAGCAATTTGACCCGCATCTGTTGAAGTCAACAACATTTTTACTCCTTATTTGCGACTTCAGTATTTTCAACTTCTGTATTCGGAACTTCCGGGTATAACCCTAGTTCTTTAGCTAACTCACGCGCTACAAAAAATAAAAACTTGGCACCATCTTGATTGCCTTCATGGGCAAACATAGTTGCTACTTGTAATATTGTTTCTACGAAACCAGAATCAATCAGTTCTGGCTTAGATTCTAAAACTTCTGGTTCTTGACCATTAGGGCATTTGAGTAGCTCATCAATCAGATTAAAATACAGTTGCTGGCGTTGTTCTGACATGGTGTTTTGTTTTGGTTGATTTTAGTGAGTTAATTGGGAATTGGTCACTGTTCTATACTTTGCTGCCACAGTCTTTCCAACATTTCAACTTGTTCTTTTAAAACAGCCGCACGATGTACAAGATATCTGTCGTAAAAGAGAATACCTAACCCAATACAAATAGGGGTTAACAAGAAGAACCATTGCAGGATAGTGGCAAATTTATATTTTTCAGCAACAGTCAGCATTTGATGAATCACATTACGATCAGAGGATTTGATGTTAGTCTGAGGGGAATGTGTAACCTCTGTCTGGGGAGCCAAGGCGGGAGCATCTTTAGTAATCTTGTTAACTTCGTAAGCTAAATTCTGAGATTTTACTAAGTCCAGATGTCGCTCCCAAATTATGCCAAATACTACTAGCCCTGGAGAAAGCATTGTTAAGGTAACTACACAAACTGTAAGGACATTTAAAACTTTTGCTTTCATCTTGGCTCTCCCTTGCTAGGTAGTCTGCACCCAGTAAGAAAATATCCTTTGCTGTTTATCTCAAACAGTTTTGATATGAAAATATGTGTATACGGCAATTTTCAAATCACAAGTTGTCAATTGTTTTTATAATTACTACTGACTACTTACCAATGAAAAGTTACCAAACTTTTCGCAAAATGTAGGATTATTCAATCAGAAAAAACGCACTTAGATTCTAGAATCTGGCTTCATCTTACTCTCAAAAGGGAGATTAAGAAGTCCCCCCTAGTTCACTCAGCTTTCGCTCAGGAATGTTGGGGGGTAGAGGGGAATCTCTGCGTAAATCCTATACGATTTATATCAGCCGCTCTCCACAAAACAGTCTACCCCAGCCCCGTTAAGATTATTAAATTCATTAGAATAGTACTCAAAGCCTGTAATCTTCATCTGATAAGCATTATAAAAATTTGTTGGGGTATGGGTGCTAGTGTTTTTCAGACGAGGCTCTAGTATTTTTGAAGTGGGGTTCTGGTGTTTTTGTACTCAACCTAAAAGCAATATAGGCAATACTTTAGAACTATTTTGTATGCAAGTTTTAGTGGACAAAATCTGCACTCAAAAGTAAATGTCGATGTCTCCTGATAAAGATAAACTAATAAATTAATAAAAGCAATTAAATATTTTGAAAGTAAATTATATTTCCATAACCAATAGGAAATAATGATAAAAACTATTCATATATACAGAATTATAAAAATTGATCTTAGCCTAAGAGACAACAGTCAGCAATTCCAAATGGTAAAATATAAGAATGAGAGCCTCTGATAAAAGTTCTTCCTAGACTTTCATATTTTGTGGTTTAGTTAGAATATATGGTATATGCACTCATTGACACTAAACTACAAGTTCGATACACGAAAGCTTATTGTTATAAGTAAATACTCTGTACTAAGATTTAGAATTATAGGAGTTAAATAATGCGGATTGCTCAAGATATAACAGAACTGATCGGACGAACTCCTTTAGTTCAACTGAACAAAATTCCTCAAGCTGAGGGAGTAGTAGCAAGGATAGTTGCCAAATTAGAAGGAATGAACCCAGCGGCTTCGGTGAAAGACCGCATTGGGTTAAGTATGGTACTCTCAGCAGAAGCAGCTGGCTCAATTTCCCCTGGAAAAACCATTTTAGTTGAGCCTACTTCAGGTAATACAGGAATTGCTCTAGCGATGGTAGCAGCAGCGCGTGGCTACCAGTTGATTTTGACAATGCCAGAGACAATGAGCCAAGAACGGCGGGCTATGCTCAGAGCCTATGGTGCATCTTTGGAGTTAACACCAGGTACTGAGGGAATGCGGGGAGCTATTCGCAAAGCCGAAGAAATTGTGGCTAATACTCCCAATGCTTTTATGCTGCAACAGTTCCGAAACCCTGCAAATCCTAAAGTTCATCAGGAAACCACCGCAGAAGAAATTTGGGCAGATACAGACGGGGAAGTGGATATCGTCATTGCTGGGGTAGGTACTGGTGGAACCATTACTGGGGTTGCAGAAGTACTCAAACAGCGCAAACCGACATTTAAAGCGATCGCAGTTGAACCCAGCAACAGTCCAGTTCTCTCCGGTGGTGAAGCCGGGCCACACAAAATCCAAGGTATTGGTGCTGGATTTGTCCCCGATGTTCTCCGCTTAGAATTGGTTGATGAAGTAATTAGAGTCAGCGATGAACAAGCGATCGCTTATGGACGACGTTTGGCAAAAGAAGAAGGTTTATTATCTGGCATATCTTCTGGTGCAGCTTTGTGTGCTGCAATTCAAGTAGGGAAGCGTCCAGAAAATGCCGGGCGGTTAATCGTGATGATTCAGCCTTCCTTTGGCGAACGTTACCTCAGCACACCCATGTTTCAAGATTTGTCCTTAGAAACTGCTGGCGTCCGTTAAGCTACGTTAAAAGGGCGGTTATAAACCGCGTCTACACAAGCAAAACCCACACTTCTCTACGAGACGCTGCGCGTAGCTTGCTTCCACGAAGTGGTACGACAAGCTCAGTGACCGCCTCTGTGGGTTTAAACCCTGGCTTTTTCCTTAGTCCGCAAAGGCGGACTACCCTGCGGGAAGCCGCAAAGCGTCTATGTTTGTGTAGCCGCGAATTCTATTCGCTGGGGTTTAAGTTGACTGGCAAACTGGAATGCGGATTTGAAACTCCGCTCCCTCGCCGGGTTCTGAGGTACAAGAGAGCGAACCACCATGTTTTTCGGTGACAATTTGGTAACTAATTGACAAGCCCATACCTGTTCCTTTGCCCACAGGTTTTGTGGTGAAGAAAGGATCGAACAGGCGGCGGCGAACAGGCTCTGGTATACTCATACCATTGTCTGCAATCCGAATTTCGATTTGATGAGCATCAATTTGTTCAGTGTGAATAGTAATGGTTGGAGTTGTTATTTGTCCTTGATTTCCCGCTAATGACTCTTCCAAAGCATCGATCGCATTACTCAACACATTCATAAACACTTGATTTAGTTGCCCTGCATAGCATTCCACTTGAGGCAAATTGCCGTAATGTTTAATCAACTCGATACCGGGACGATCTGACCTTGCTTTGAGGCGATGTTGCAGAATCATGAGAGTACTGTCAATGCCCTCATGAATATTAACGGCTTTAATCTCGGCTTCGTCCATGCGTGAGAAAGTTCGCAGGGAAGCGACAATTTGCCGAATTCGGTCTGCCCCAACCCGCATAGAAGACAGTAGCTTAGGCAGGTCTTCCAGCAGGAAATTTAGATCGATCGCCTCTGCTTCTTCCTGAATCTCTGGATGGGGAGATGGGTAGTGTTTTTGGTAAAGTTCCAGCAGTCCCAGCACTTCTTGGGTGTAGTTGTTGGCATGGGTCAGGTTGCCAAAGATAAAGTTGACTGGATTGTTGATTTCGTGGGCAACGCCAGCTACTAGTTGCCCTAAGCTCGACATTTTCTCAGTCTGCACAAGATGAGCCTGAGTTTGTTGCAGTTTGTGGAGAGATTTTTCGAGTTGTTCGGCTTTTTCTCGCTCTCGCATTTCGGATGCTTGCAAAGCTTCATTTTTAGCTTCAAGTTCTTGTGATTTAGCTTCTAGTTGTTGCGAGTAAGTTTGCAGGTTGGTGTAGAGACGGGCATTCTCGATCGCAATGGAAATTTGTGCGATCAACAGACTCAGCACATTTACCCGTTCTGGGGTAAAAGCACCAGAAATAAGATTATTTTCCAGGTAAAGAATACCAGTAAACTTGCCAGAGTGAATTAGTGGTAGACACAAAATCGATTTGGATTGGTGAGTGGCAATATAAGCATCAATCGCAAAGCGGGAGTCTTGCACAGCCTCGTATAAAACCAGTTTGTCTCTGGTTCTTTCGACATAATTCAATAAGGCGATCGGGAGTAAAGGTGAATCAGTTTTATCCTCCCAGTTAACAACAACGTTAACGTTCTTACCTTCAACCATTCCCGCTGCTTCTAGCATCCATTGATATTTGTGCTTGACAATAAAGTAACCTTGTTGAGCGCCAGCATTTTCGATGACATTTTTCATCAATTTTTCGAGCAAGCGACTCAGCACCATTTCTTCTGACAAGACTTGTGAAGCTTTCATCACCGTGATCAAGTCGAGAATTTGAGTGCTTCCGGTAATCGTAGAGCTTGTTTGAAAAGTTTGCAGGTAATTCGTTTCTAGTTTTTCTGTGTTTGATTGCACAATCAATTGGGGATAGCGTGCTTCTAAATCTTTGACTTTAGCGATCGCACCCCAATGACTATAGGCATAGTAAGCATTTGTCATATAGGTTTGAGCGATCGCTTCTTTACCCCATGACAAATAAAATTTGGCAGCGAGTTCGTGGGCAAGTGCTTCTTCGTTGATGTACTCGTTTTCTTTAGCAAGTGCGATCGCGCGATCGTACATCTCGATCGCTTCTAATTTTTCATCTAAAACCCGATGCCTTTCTGCTTCTACCAAATAGAATTTATGTAAATGATTCATTGGGGCATGATGCGCCCATTTTTGGATTTTTTCTTGATTAGCTTGGACGCGATCAATAATTGCCTTTTGCTCTGACTCCTGGCGATCACAATACACTGCTAGCTGTACTAAAGAATCGTAAAAATGGAATAGAGGAACAAGAGGTAATGCTATAACTGCGTCCAAATATTTCTCTGCTATGACAGCATTTTCAATCGCTTCTGAGTAATTTTCAAACCAGTAGCTAAGTAAAAGTTTGTTCCAATATATATAGGCAACTCCCAATCTGTCGTTCGCTTGCTCGTGCAATAAAAACGCAATTTGCTCATCGCAGGCTTCACCCTTTAGACAGCAGGTGTTTTCACTCTTTTCGAGCAAATTTAAGACAGCCTGCCAGTAGATTTCGTGATAATTAAGCGCTGTTTCTTGCTTGGTTTTATAAAGGGCATCTCTGTTGATTGCCATCTCTCTTTCAAGGGCAGTCAATTCTTTGCCGCTAAAGTAACCAAAATAGGAGGACAGCATTAGACCAAAGGCAGCATATTGTAAATCTCCTGTCTCCAGTCCAGTAGAGTAAGCCGATACCAAAGGTTCTAAGGTTTGTCTGAGATGCTCTTTCCAAGGTCGGATAAATATATTTACCATCACAACTGTCTTGGCTTTGATTTCTTGAGCATTTAACTTTGACACTAGAGTTAAAGCCAATTGACCAAACTGATAACCCGAATCAATATCTCCCACAACTCCGCAAAGCAGAAGACCATAATTTGCATAAGCAAACGGAGATACAGAAGCATTACCATATTGGAAGGATAAATTTACTTGTTTGCACACCGTCAAAGGCACCAGTGCTGGCGCAGCAATGTATGCAGCAGCAAAGATACTTGACAAAAGTCTCGTGGCTGCTAATTTACATGGATCGGTCATTTGAGGCAGCTCAACTAAATCCTCAATTCGCTTTCCATTCAAAATTGCCGCAGTTTCCCCTAGTGCCTGCCCAATATCTGATGGGTTCGGCTCTTGGGGAAACTCCACCCCTAAAAGTTTTAAAACTTGTAGCCCCGTACTAACCGCTTCTAGCAGCCTGTTCTGCCCTATGTAAGCTTGGATCTGGACTTCATAGACTTTTATTTTGTCCAGCAGCGTTTTAGCACAGTTTTGTACTACCTCAACGAATCTCTGCATTCCTTCAAAATCACCGTTCAAAAAAGCTGCCTCTGCCGCTTCTTCATGCAGTGCTAACGTTAGGTCATACTGACTTTCCCAGCTATCTTCTGCTAAAAAATCTAAACCAACTTGCAAATATTTAACAGCAGAATCATGTGCTGTAGCTGCTTTCGCTCTTTGACCTGCGATCAGATTGAGTTCAGCAAATTCATATTTTTCTGTTTCAAATATCAGTAAATCAGCACCGTAATTGAGTTGATTAACTAAAGCAAATATATTTTCTTTGCGTTCTTCTGATGTAGTATTTAGCAGCAGTAATTGACCAATTTTCAGATGCGTTGCTTTCTTCTGCTCATCGGGAATTAGAGAATACGCTGCTTGCTGTACTCGGTCATGTAAAAATTTATAGTCTACTTTGACATCTGTTAAGGTAACGCCGCCTGAATCCTCCTGACTAAATGCCAAGGGAATTTTGTAGTCCTGATTTAACGGCAAAATTAACCCAGCTTGAAGCGCAGACCACAATTGCGCCGCAGTTGTTAAAGAAGATGCTTCGTTAACGATCGCTAATACATCCAAATTAAACGTGTTGCCAATACAAGCAGCGAGTTTGAGTACTTCCTGCGTCTCTAAAGACAGTTTACGAATATTTCTCGCCGTCAGTTCAACCACATTCAGGTCAGTAAGACCGATCGCTTGAATATGTTGGATATTCCACTGCCATACTCCTGAATAGAATTCATACGATAACAACTCTTCCTGGTACAAGGTTTTCAGCAGTTGCGTTAAGAAGAAAGGGTTTCCTCCAGTTTTGTGGAACAGTAATTCTGCTAATGGCTTGATGTGTTGTGTGTCATTCAATGTATCGCTAACTAACTCTTCTACATCTGTTAATTGCAATGGTGACAAGACGATGTTATTCAGCGCTGCACCTGCTTTTTGAATCTTGTCCAAACTGAGCATGAGCAAATGGGTGGGCGACACTTCATTATCCCGATATGCCCCGATTAAAAATAAATATTTGCGGCCACTATCTGCCATCAATAGCTCAATTAAGTTCAGCGATGCCGAATCTGCCCACTGCAAATCATCGAGAAACACAACCAAAGGATGATCTTGGCTTGTGAATACGCCAATGAATTGCCCAAAAACACGATTGAAACGATTCTGAGATTCAGCCGCACCCAGTTGTGTTACGGGTGGCACAGTTCCAATGATTAGTTCTACTTCGGGAATCACATCGATAATGACTTGCCCATTCTCACCCAATGCAGTTAAGAGTTTCTCTTTCCACACTTGGATTTGGGCTTCGCTTTCGGTGAGTAATTGCCCAATTAAAGATTGGAACGCCTGAATCAAAGATGCATAAGGAATATTGCGCTTGAACTGGTCAAACTTGCCTGCAATGAAATAACCTCTTGCTCCGACAATGGGTTTATGAACTTCATTAACAACACTCGTCTTTCCAATCCCCGAATAACCAGAGACGAGCATGAGTTCGCTGCTACCACCTGCCACACGCTTAAACGCAGCCATCAATGTTGCTACTTCTGCTTCGCGTCCGTATAGCTTTTGCGGAATCAAAAAATGCCCAGATTTGTCCTGCCTTCCCGGTACAAAGTTTTCAATTTTTCCAGTCGTATGAAGTTGAAACAAGCATTCCTCTAAATCCGCTTTTAGTCCCCAAGCGCTTTGATACCGCTCCTCTGCTGTTTTTGCTAATAATTTCAAAATAATTGCACTAATCGCCTCTGGCACTTCTTCCAAAACACGACACACGGTTTCGCTACAGGGTGCGGCTGGCGTTTTGGCAATGTGACAATGAATCAACTCCATCGGATCAACAGCTTGAAAGGGCAAAGTACCCGTCAGCATTTCATATAAAGTGACACCCAGGGAATAAAAGTCGGTGCGATAGTCAACCGCCCGATTCATTCTCCCTGTCTGCTCAGGTGACATATAGGCAAGCGTACCTTCGAGCAAATTAGGATTGCTTAAGGTGGGATTTTCTTTATCAAGGCGCGAGGAGATACTGAAGTCAATCAGTTTGGCTTCGCCAGAATCGGGATTAATTAAAATATTGTCCGGCTTAATATCTTTGTGAATAATCTGTTGGGCGTGCAGTTCTCCTAAAATATGCGCTAAATTAATCCCCACCTTCAGGAAAGTAATCAAGGTGGTTGTTTGAGTGGCAATCAGTTCTTGGAGCAAGCAACCTGGAATGTCTTCCAAAACTAAAGCTAGTCCATGCTGATAATTCTTTAACTCGTAGGCTTTAACAATGCCAGGAATTTGCAGAGGCTCAATAATTTGATATTCATGGCGCAGTCGTGCAATGTCTTCTAAGAGTGGATGTTCGCACAGCAGAGTTTTGACAATGACAGAGGCATTATCGGTTTCTCGCCGTCCACGATAAATGACGGTTTTACTACCGGAGTGAAGGGTTTCAAGGAGTTGATAACCAGATAAAGTAGCTGTCATTGTTTTTTATTCTTGCAATATTAAGCATGCTTACTATGCCCATGCAAGTTTAGCTTTGTAACATTTGTGACAAAAATCAGCATAATTTCACGAGATGTTACAAAGACTAATTCACTCCAAAGTCGTATGTTGATAAGCTGATGCGTGTCTAAACTATAGACTTGTTGGGTAATAAGCTCAAAAATCCTTGAAATCTGCTTGTGGCAAGCTTTTTATTGATTTCTGACTAAAATTATTGAAACCCAGACTCCCTAAGCCTTTCAGCGATTTTAGTCACTATTTCCCGACAACTCTTATATAAACACTTTTGATGTCGTTAACTGTTGACGGTTAACAGTCATCAGTCATCAAGTAAATGTACAAATTAAATGCGTGACAGCTTATTTGAGAGCATTGTTACATCTTAGCCCCCTCCTCGCAAGCGGGGAGGGGGTTGGGGGTGGGGTTCAGTACCTACTCAACAGAGAACCGCTATATCCTGTACTAATGTTTACAGTTACCTTGCTTTTGGTGCTCATGACCATGTTCATGATGATGACCATGACCGTGAGAACAGCCTTGCAAATTCTCCTTCATCAGCTTGTCGCTGATTTCTTGCAAGGATTCATCTACAGCTTGTAAGCCAATCCAAGCATCAATTTTTTGTACATCAAATCCTAGCTCGCGCTGTTCGCCTACTTCTAACAAAGGACGGCGAATTAACAACGGCTCTTTCAGCATCAGTGCCAAAGCGGTTTGTTCATCCACTTTTTCAGGAACCACCTCACCAGATTTTACCTTGGGGGCGGAAGGATTAAACCATTCGGCTACGGGGCGATCGCCAAAAAATGAGCGCAACCGTTCAACTGTCCAAGGTTCTGTTAGCAGATTCTGTGGTATCACCTCATGACCGGCAGCTGTTAGCAAAACTTTTTGCTTAGTACCACCTTTACAGCCTGGTTTGCTATAGAAAATTACTCTTGCCATGCAACTATCTCCTAATTACTCAATTGTTTGTAGTTGGCGCTTTAGCGCTAAAGCGCCAACTACAAACCCTGACGATTCCTAATTAAAAATTCCTAGCCTTATGGGTAACTGAGTTAAACTCAAATCTCTCATTCGGATCAGTTTCGCCGTAAATGTTAAAAGTCACAGTTGGTTCATCACCCATTGCTTCTACACTGTGAATTGCATCGGGAGCGAAGCTAATAATATCCCCTGGAAATAGAGTTACCTCTCCTGTTTGTTCAATTTTGTCCTGGAATTCTGGGCTATGGGTGCGTCGCCAAAAAGTATTTTTTTCCTCACCTTTTAACACCGCCACTATTCCCCATGTCCCATGATTATGAATGGTTGATCGGGTTCCTGGTGCAAATGTTACTGTTTGCACCGTCAACGGAAAACCCAATTCATCGTATAGGAGTAAAACAGAGCTTCCCGTTTTGGGCGAAGGTTCTAAATATTGACTTCGCACCCAGTAGGAATTTACTATCAAGCGCCGGACGATCATTCGGATTTCTGGTAGACTACTGGTTTCATCATCCGCATTATTGAGAACATCTTCGACCTCGGTTAAAAACCGATAAAGGCGGTAATTTTCTCTCAATAAATCCCATGCTCTCACAGATTTACAGGCTTGATACTGACCGTCCCCCGTTAGCAGCCAATCCCTACCTTTCATAAATTTTAAATTGATAGCGGCGAAGATTGGATGATCAGGATCGGAGAGACATTAGGAATATTGCCTACAGGAAGTTTAGTAGGTATGGTGATAGCAGGAAAGATAGAGTTACTCTCAGTAGCCGCTCCTAAGAGAGAGTAAGAGGAATATGATCTAGTAGATAACCAATTGTTCATGATTGTTCACCTTGATGGTAGATTGTTGACTAATTAATCATCTTCTTCTGCTGGACGTGTCAAAATATCCAACAGAATCCCAGCACCAAAATCATTCTTTTCGTCTATCTGTTTGACTCTGGTGCTGATTTCTTTCGCTTCCTCGATTGCTCCCAAGTTTGCTAGCACTAATCCAGAAGCAGCATAAGCATTTAAGTACAATCGAATTTGTGGGTCTTCTTTGCGATTGACTAATATAGGCTTAAGTTGCTCCCAGTCATCAGGCAAGTTTTCTAGTTCTTTAATTTTATCTAATAATTTAGTTGTTGTTTGTAGTGCAAGAGAATAATTATTCTTATAATAGAAAAATCTATATGCTGCTACTAAGACATCTGTATTATCACCAGTTTGGGCTAAAGCTTGTTGAATATATTTTTCCGATTCTGATGTGTTTTCCCAATTTTGTGCAGCTAAAATTAAGAGATTTTTAACGTCATCTGGAACCTGGAACCATGAGAATTTGTTTGTATCGACTTGCATAATTAACTCCTGAATGTAGATAAGGAGGATCGGGGATATAAGGCAATACGGTTCGGTTAAAGCAAGAGAGATGATAAATCGCCATCAAGACGGAAGATTGATTATTGTAGAGACGGCGATTTATCGCGTCTTTGCTTTGTCCAATGCCTAATTTAAAACAAAGTAAGAACGTACACCAAGGTGAATAAAACAATCCAAATAATGTCTACGAAGTGCCAGTAAATTTCTGTCATTTCGATGAAAGTATGGTTGGTTGCAGAATATTCACCGGGAAGGCGCGATCGCCACAATGCACGTAATATCAATAACAGTCCCACAAAAACGTGCAAACCGTGGAACCCAGTCATGATATAAAAGCAGTTGGCGAAGACGTTGGTAGTCAGTCCGTATCCTAAAGTTGAATACTCATAAACCTGACCACCCAAGAAAATTGCGCCCATGATAGCAGTAATTGCATACCACAGTTGCATTCCCTTGAGGTTATTCTTTTTAATCGCCGTATCACCAAAATGAATGACGAAACTACTAGACACCAGGATAATGGTGTTAATGGTCGGTACAAGTAGTTCTACTTCACTTCCTTCTGGAGGCCAAACTGCGGTAGTACCCCGAAAAAACAAATAAGTGGCAAAAAATCCTCCAAACATCAGGGATTCCGAAGCGAGGAATGTCAAAAGTCCCCAAACTCTTAAATCTGGATGTTCTTCGTGTCCTGCACTGTGATCTTCGCTCGTGGTTGTAGCTATAGTCATAGATTTTTGACAATATTATCCACTGTGTCTGTTGTGGAAGCTTGAATAAAGAATGAAGTCTGAAGCGGCAAAATTTTCATTCTTCATCCAAAATCCTTGTTTAACTTATACCAATTCACAAAAATCCTGATACATATAGATTTCTCGTAGGGGCATGGCATTGCCATGCCCTTACCAGCGTATTTGTATCATTATTAAAGTGAAATAGTATTAACTTGTTCAGGAATT
This sequence comes from Chroococcales cyanobacterium, assembly GCA_038259325.1. Lineage (GTDB taxonomy): Bacteria > Cyanobacteriota > Cyanobacteriia > Cyanobacteriales > Nostocaceae > Nostoc. The sequence goes on from JBBSOX010000023.1 coordinate 60,367, forward strand.
CTCAAAATTCCGAGTTTCGAGTTCTGAGGCTCAAGTTCCGAGTTCTGAGGCTCAAGTTCCGAGTTCCAAAGCTGAAGTTTCGAGTTCTGAGGCTCAAGTTTCGAGTTCCGAGGCTCAAGTTCCGAGTTCTGAGGCTCAAGTTCCGAGTTCCGAGGCTGAAGTTTCGAGTTCTGAGGCTGAAGTTCCGAGTTCTGAGGCTGAAGTTCCGAGTTCCGAACTCGGACTTTCGAGTTCTCAAATCAAATTACTAGAAATTGCAGTCAGCTTAAGAGCGATCGCATTACTCACTCTACTACCTAAACACTAGCTTCCGGCGTTGCTGATGACTGTACTTCTGTACTATGACCATGACCGTAGTCATAAGGGCCATGAGTCACAACCGGCAACACTTCCCAGTTTTCAATTGCAGGTGGTGAGCTAGTTGTCCATTCTAAAGTCAAAGCTTGCCAAGGATTATCACCAGCCAAAGGCCCTTTCAACCAACTGTAGATCATGTTGATGGCGAAAGGAATTACCGATATCCCTAAAACAAATGAACCAAAGGTACAAATTTGATTGAGGTCGATAAATTGGGGGTCATACATTGCCACTCGTCGAGGCATTCCTTTTAAGCCCAACTCGTGCATGGGTAAAAAGGTCAGATTAGTACCGATGAAGGTGAGGGCAAAGTGAATGCGTCCCCAGGTTTCATTCAGCATTCGTCCAGTCATTTTGGGGAACCAGTGATAAATGCCGGCGTAGATGCCAAACACGGAACCGCCAAACAGAACGTAGTGGAAATGTCCGACAACATAATATGTGTCGTGGACGTGAACATCAAAGGGGGCTGTTCCCATCGTCACACCACTTAAGCCGCCCATGACAAACATAGACAACAAGCCAATGGCGAAAAGCATCGCCGTGGTGAAACGGATTTTACCACCCCAAAGGGTAGCAACCCAGGCAAAAATCTTCACGCCAGTGGGAACTGCAACTATAAGAGTGGAGATAGTGAAGAACATCCGCATCCAACCGGGTGTGCCACTGGTAAACATGTGGTGTACCCAAACGAACAAACCCACAACGCAGATGGCTACACTAGAATAAGCGATCGCTTTATAACCAAAGATTGGCTTACGGGCGTGAACTGGAATTACCTCCGACATGATGCCGAAGATGGGCAGAATCATTAAATATACTGCCGGGTGAGAATAAAACCAGAATAAGTGTTGATAAATTACAATGTTACCGCCTGCATCTGGTTTAAAGAAGGAAGTACCAAAGTTGAGGTCGAACAATAGCAGAACTAAGCCGGCTGCTAATACAGGTGTGGAGAGAAGTGCTAGCAGGGAGGTTGCCAAAATTGCCCAGCAAAACAGGGGTACTTGATCCCATTTCATGCTAGGAACCTTCATCATCAAAATGGTGATCACAAAGTTCAGTGAACCCAAAATTGAAGAAGTTCCTACCAAAACGATCGCAAGTATCCACATAGTTTGAGCGATTGGCGCTGTCACCAAACTCAAAGGTGGGTAAGCTGTCCAACCAGATTGCGAACCGCCAAAAATGAAACTACCTAATATCAATAATCCGGCTGGTGGATTTAACCAAAAGGCGATCGCGTTCAGCTTCGGAAACGCCATATCCCTAGCACCAACCATCAACGGCACTAAATAGTTACCAAATCCGCCAATAGCGCTAGGAACAATCCACAGGAAGATCATGATCGTCCCGTGATTGGTCATAAAAGCGTTATACAGATTGGGGTCGAGTACGTCTGCATCTGGTGTTGCTAATTCGACACGGATAGCGATCGCCATCAGTCCGCCGATGAGATAGAACACAAACGCCGTTACTAGGTATTGGATACCAATAACCTTGTGGTCAACATTAAATGTAAAATAGTCCTGCCATTTCCACGCCTTCGGATGGGAGGTGTGGCCAGCCACCATTTCCGGTTTATTTCCTTCTGGTGGAGTATTCCGTGGAAATTCTACCTGTGTCATATTTTTGTCCTTTGTCCGTTGTCATTTGTTCTTTGTCCTTTGTCCGTTGTCCGTTGTCCGTTGTCATTTGTCCGTTGTCATCTGTCCGTTACGAATAACTAATGACCAATGACTAATGACTAATGACTCATGACCAATGACCAATGACCAATGACTAATGACCAATGACCATTGACTCTAGAGTTGCTGCACTAATTCCCATATCATGGGTGTGAGGCGCGAGAAACTCTGATGTTGATAAGTCGGCTGGATTAACTGCAACAACTTGGTTTAAATTCTGCTGTTGAGCAATTTGGTTTTCTGTCCGCCAGTTATCATATTCTTCCGGTGTGTGGACAATTACCTGTGTCCGCATTGAACCGTGATAACCGCCGCACAACTCAGCACAAACTACAGGATATGTACCTGGTTTGGTGGCGACAAATCGTAGTTCGGTAGGGATACCGGGAAGTGCATCTTGCTTCAAGCGGAAGTTTGGCACCCAAAATGAGTGAATTACATCTTCTGCTGAAAGGTTGAGTTGCACATCCGCACCGACGGGTATGTGCAATTCCCCAGAGGTAATGCCACTATCAGGGTAATTGAATATCCAGGCGTACTGTATGCCTTTCACATCAACAACTAAGTCGGCTGGTTTGTTTAGAGTTTGAGGAGACGCGCCAATCCCAATTGTCGGGGCAATTGTTGCTTCAGTATCGCTTAATGTCGCTGCAATAGCACTTCCGGGTATATGAGCAACATGAGCAGCTGAATGAGGATGACCCGCAGGCTCAAAGCCGCCCATTTGGTTAAAAACATCTACGCTGTAGATGCCCAAACCGAGGACAATCACTGTGGGAATTGCTGTCCAGAAGATTTCTAAGGGAACGTTACCTTCTATTGGTAAGCCATCGGTATCATCACCGCGACGGCGACGAAACTTAACCAAAAAAATCAGAATAGTTCCTTCTACCACCAAGAAGAGTGCGATCGCAATGGTAAACATGACGTTGAAAAAACCGTCTACCAGAGGCGCTTGTAACGATGCTTGCACCGGCATCAAAGTGTGATTCTGACCAATCCAAATACTGATTGCTGTAACTACTATCCCAGCAACCAGAGTCCATAGTGAAACAGGAACTTGTTGCATACATGCTACCTGTGTAAACAGTCTTTTATAGGTACTGGGTATTGGGGACTAGGGATTGGGGATTAGGTATTAGAAAAACTATTCTTTGTCTTCCTATTCCCTAGTCCCCAGTCCCCAGTCCCTTTTCCCTTTTCCCTTTTCACTTATTAACTTTCTAACGTGCAGCCATAAAAAATGGGGGAAACTTCCAGATTTTTTCCATATCTTTCCCCCAAAAATTTACAAATTATATTTCAACTCCTATGAAAAAGGTAGCCCCCTGCTCCCAAAAAGAGCTAGTTGTTCCAAGAGGGCACTGTTAGACCTAATATTGATTAGGCTATATTAGCAGCAAGTTTAAATTTGTTAATAGCTAACACTTTACGATTTACGGATTTGTTTACTGTGAACTTTTTATTAGTTACAGTAAATATTTATTATTCCCCTCAAGTTACCTTGCCTAGCGCATTTACGCTGATTACAAACAGTGCCTCCTCGAATTAACAACAATTTGAACTAACTCTAAAAGCTCTAATTACTTACTTCAACATGAGTGTAGCAATTCTTCGGACAAATCCGTGAACACGCTTCACAACCAATACAGTTTTCTGGAGAGGTAACTGCCATTACTTTCCGTTCAATTTCTTCATCGTCTTCGTCTTCTACAAATTCGCCTTCTTCATTGAGCGCCTTCAAACCTAGCACATTGTAGCCGCATACTTTAACGCATCTGCCACAGCCGATACATTTATCCTTGTCAATTTCTTGAGCAAATTTTGGTGTCCAAGCCTTACCGCCAAATGTCAAACCTGTTAGTTGTGTCATGAATAATTCCTCGGCAATTTTGCCTGTCAAGCTGTTTGTACATTAATCATCATATTATCCTAATATTTTCTCCTTTTGGTATTTAAAAGTTACTTTTTCATCATCAGATTTCGATGACTTTGAACACAATTGCACATTATTTTTTTATTTTAAATAATAGATGAAAATTATTGCCAATAATTATTATGCATATTTGGTTATCAACCTAACCTTTTAGACCTCAATGCTTGTATAGAAGGGGAATAATTAAAAACCTCTCTCTTTGTAGAAAGAAGCTTTTCAAGATAAAAATGATGATATTATTTTTCAAATGTATTTAGACTGAGGCGATTAAATATAAGCAACCTGTATACATGTATACAAATAAATATGTTCGTTAATTACAATTTCATATATGCAATATGTATTTTATGAAGCAACAATTTCCAATCTAATTTGGATTCAATTATTTAAGTAAATGATGACAAAAGTATTTTTATTTCACATAAAGAAACCAAGTTGATTTATGAAGGAACTGTAAATTTGATGGCAGAATATGATCATGCATTAAATATTAAAATTATTAATAAATCAGATGAAGTCCAATTCTAACAGGCTTGAATATGTCCTAAAAACACTTTATGTCCAAACCTAAAATGTTCATTAAATACGTAATTAAATAAATGTTAAGAATTTTTTCTAAGCTCGACACGAACAAATTAATCATTTTTTTCATGAAATGTATAGTTAATAAAGAAGTTTTGTCCGGCTCGGTTTAAAAGCCTTAAATAGCTTCCGATTGGATGCAAAGTCAAAATATGGATGTGGGGAGTGAATGTGGTGAGAAAAGATTCTTCTCGCCAGAAAGATGATGTGGTAGCGAGTCATGAATAAACAGGACTCATCCAGGGGAGACCTGAGACAGACATCTCAACGATTAGAGTGGGAAAAGAGCCAAATGCCTTATACAATTCCTAACAACAGTTGCGTTGGATGTGACAACTGCCGCCCCCAATGTCCTACGGGTGCAATCAGAATAGAGGATAACGAATACTGGATTGATCCTGGTCTTTGTAATAATTGTGAGGGCTATTATTCAGAACCACAATGTGTAATAGCTTGTCCAACTAATTCTCCCATTCCTTGGCAGTCTAAAAAGGGGAGATGCAAAGTGGAACCGAGAGATGCTACCAGTTTAGATTTGTTTTCTAACGGCAAGAATAACCCATTTGCTTCAGCGATCGCAATTTGGGAAGCTTGTAATGTCCTGGCGCAACGCACATCCTTACATTGGGAAACCGATGAAGAAGGCTACATAAGTTACAGCCGACAAGTCAATCAAGGCCGAGGTGCGATCGCCTTTCAAATCCAAGATCCATTCAAAGTTAACGACAAAGCCACTGATATAGCAGTAATTGAAGGGCTTGATATCAGAGCCGCTTGCATACATCTAATTTTTGCAGCTTATGCCACAGCTTTAGAGCAACCTTGGGAGCAAGAATTTGCGATCGATGAGCGCCAAATCGAGAAATATTTGGGGATGGAGAAACGCAAAGACTTGAGCAAAGCTGCCAAGCTAGCTTTAATGAAAAATCTTGTTCAGCAAGCTTGTTCGCTGATTATCTCCATTGACTGGCCTCAACAAGGTCGAATTAACGGATTCTCAGTTACAAACAGCCGCTTATGGCACTTAGTGGATATTCAGCACCACTTTCAAGAAGACAATCTGGGGTGCAAATATCTTATTGGGCTAACTTTTAAAATAAAAGCAGGCTTATGGGCACAATATTTCTTAAATAAACAAGCGTGTAAAGAGCGAACCGCATTCTATCAATACGGCAGTCTCCCCAAAACACTGCTAACCACAGTTATGAGCATTTGGCAGCAACATGAAGGCGCAGTCCGACTAATGCTGTGGTTGCTGTTTAAAACCAAAATGGGCAAGGAACAACGCATCACTATTCCTACCTTGCTGCGTATTGCTTACGGTGAAGAAAAAGTCGCTCTTGCATCCAGACAACGGGAAGAACGCAAACGTCTGCTGCGAACTTTTGAAAGCGATTTGGAAATTCTTAATCACTATGGAATGAAGCCACTTTTCGATCCAGTTACCTACCCACCAGAAATTCAACCTTTATGGGCGAAGTTAGTTGATCTTCCAGAAGATCCAGATGAAGCATTAGAATTTTGGACTAATGACGGTGGTGCTGAAACTCGCCTCACAGATACAGGCCCCCGTGGTAAGTGGAATCTCTTAATGAATGCGCGGATTTTGGCTTTTGAACTCCCACCAGAATGGGAACAGCAAATCTCAGAATCGGAGAAAAAGAAAAAAAGAACTGCTAAAGCCAAAAGGAAGCCTAAAGCTACAAACGATTTGCTGGGTGAACAGATTTTGCAAGCGCGAAAAAATTTGAATCTCTCCCAAAGAGAATTAGCAAAACTTACAGGTAAAAGCCAAAGCTGGATTAGAGATATCGAAAATGGTCGTTTAAAAGCCAAATTAGAAGACCAAATACTGTTACGGAAAGTCTTAAATATGACTTAATCTAGATTTGGAATTTAAACGCAGAGGAACGCAGAGATTTTGTTACAAATTTGTGCAGCGTTATACTAAATACAGTAATACTCCGCGTACCTCTGCGCTTCCCTTTGCGTCCCTTTGCGTTTAAAAACTCTCCTCTTTTAAGTACTATAACTCATCACCTTACTAGAACTAACCCAAAGACTACCCACAGCATATTTAGTAACTACCAACTCTCGTGTAGCATTGCATGAACTCTTCAGTTGTTGAGTCTTAGTTTCATCTCTCACAAGTTTAGCCTGATACGTGTAAAGAGAACCAGAAGGTTGTTCAAAACTTAGCTCACCAAGAATAGTATTATTATCCAGACTTTGCTCCAAAATTTTGCCTGCAACTTTGTAATTAAACCAATCCCATCCATTGCAAAGCATTAGTTCTCTTTCCAAAACCTGAAGTGCAGCAGGCAGAATTCCCCAGCCTCTATAGACTTTATTTAAGCATTGAATATCACCAGTACGAGTCAGAATTGATCTAAATGAATCTATATCTATACGACCGTAATATCTTCCTTCTGGTAAGTCTATAATTGTTGGTGCAAACCGATGTCCACCAAAGTGTGATGATTTCCAAATTCGCACATTATCCAAGCACAAATCAGCATTCCTTGATGTTACATTGAAGTAAAAAGGAGCGCCATATCTGGCACAACATTTATCATGGCTACCGTGGGTACAAACTAAAATATCTTTAGTATCACTGGTTTCTACCTCAGAATTAGACTTGATACCCCATAACCATTTTTGGACAACTGCCGCTACTTGCTCAATATTTGCTAGCTTAAACTCTTGCTTATGGTATCCATTACTTAAACCCTCTTCTTTTTGATAAATTAAGAGCGTAGTATGGTTTACTTTATGTGATACATCATTAGCGATTAAGAGGAATCTAATTGGTAATTTAGAACGCTTCACTTCCTCTACCAAAACCCTCAAATTCTCTGGCACCCATTTGGAATTAAATGCTTCTGATGTCCAAGGTAAAGGACACTCAACTAAAATATAAGTTTGATAATTGGTGGCGCTACCAATAACATCTTCTCCTACTTGCCGTGAATCGTCAGAACAAAAAAAAGTATTCATCTCGCTGTACTCATTAGCGTATTTTATGGACAAAAGGTATTACAAAATACAATTGTGTTCTTAGTTACAATATCCTTGGCTAAAGGAGATAAAAAAGAACAATATTTATTTAGCCGTTAAAACTAGGTAGCCACTTTATTACATCATTATTTATCAAGGTCTTTCCGGTTAATAAACTCTCCACAATAGAAATAAATAGCATCAAGTTAGATTTTTCCGTATGCGCGGCGTTAATTTTGTATCTAGTTTTATTGTTATTTGGTATTTTGTAAATTTTCCCTTGCTGAAGCTTGGCTTTTCTGAACTTGGTTTCTTGACCAAAATCAAATATGTTCAATCTTGTGCGTAGATAGCAGCTTGTCGTCAGACATCGCTGAGAGAGTAATAGGCAATCAACTTACTTACAATGTAGATGTAGCTGATATTACAATCAAAAATATTGCTAGCAGTAAGATAGTTATTTAAAGTTTTGTTGAAATTATTTATATAAATAGTTACAGTTGTTGTTTTTACACATAAAGAGATAATCTTGTGCTGTTTTTGTAAGTAAGTTATTTCTAAAGATAGATGCGAAAACACTTGATAAACAGATATAGGCTTGGCAAACCAATACTGTTTTAAAACTTTTTTATTTGCTTTTAATGTATTTATCCATGTATGCATATTGCGAATAATTATCAATTAGCTTAGAAAAAATAAAGACAGTTAAATTAGGGGTAAATGCTTTATTGCCCCGTACTTCATGCGCGATCGGTTAATGAGTAAAACCAGTGACTAATTATCAGCAGCGTCACTGACATCAACACTAACAAACCTGGTATTTACCCTTTTTGCCAATCTAACTTCCTGAAGCTCAATGTCAGGGTTTGATTATATGTATCTGCCTTGACTGTAACTGAAACTCAATAATAAATGCAAGTATTTGACAATCTTTATAGTTTCTTTACAGTTTTCCGCCTCTAGAAGGTTGGTTAAATCAAGGTTAACGGGCATTTTATAGTAGAGATAGCTCACTTGAGCAAGTATTGATTCTTTCAATACAATAGATAAAGTTTTGCAATTGTGACGAATTGTTGCTAGTCAAGGGACACAGCAGTAGATTTTTAAATATGGCGATCGCGTATTTTTATTTTCATGCAGAATTGAATTATTTTTTACCACGACATCATAAGCAGGTAAAAATCTCGCATTTTTTTGAGGAGAGAGCCTCAATTAAGGACATGATTGAGTCCTTGGGTGTCCCTCATCCAGAAGTTGATTTTATCAATGTTAATGGTGAATATGTAAATTTTTCTTACATAGTTTCGGATGGAGATACTATCAATGTTTATCCCATTTCAACTAGAAGTCTGATAATACCAAGCGTTTCGGTTCTACCAAAACCGCTCAGTATTATCCGTTTTGTTTTAGATATTCATTTGGGGAAGCTGGCGACATCGTTACGACTTTTAGGTTTTGATACCTTATACCGCAATGACTACGAGGATAAGAAATTAGCTCAGATATCGTATAGTCAAGAGCGAATTCTCTTGACTCGTGATAAAGGTCTATTGATGCGTAGTTTGGTAACGCATGGGTATTATGTTAGAAACACTAACGCTGAACAACAAACTATAGAAGTATTGCGACGCTTCGACTTGTTTGAATTAATCTCACCATTTAAACGGTGTTTGCGTTGCAATGGATTATTAGAACCTGTAGATAAGAAATCTATTATTGACCAACTACCAGAAACTGTGCAATCGCAGATTGATAAATTCCAGCGTTGTCAAGACTGCGATCGCATTTATTGGCAAGGTTCCCATTATGAACGATTGCAACAGTTTATTGACGAAGTGCTGGACTCAAGAACAGGTGAGTAAGTCAATAATTATCAATCCAATTGCAAGCTGCTTGCACCGGGAACGTTAGCAAAATCGCCAACATTTTCTGGGCTTTCCTCCTGGCAATTAAAAGCATTATGAATGGGATCATTTTCGATCTGTCCACTAATTTCTTCCGGTTCCAGGGGAGCCGCATCCTTAGCCTCATCAAGATTGATAGAGCGAGGAGGTTCTTTGGCGTGAGACAAATCAATAATTGGATGTTGTTGCTCGGAACTCATGAGTTTCTAAAGAATAATGTGGTTTTCTCTAGTGTTAAATGTATCTTGAGCGCAAACATCTTTCCTGAGAAAGAAACCATGTTTTGTAATGGTATAGATAGAAGGAGTATAAAAGACTGTGACAATTATCCTAGCTCTCGATTTTGGCGGAACTAAATTAGCGGCAGCATTGTTAAATGTCGATTCTAAAAAGTGGTTGCGTTATGAACGTCGTCTCTCGCCAGCGAATGCAAATGCTAATACTGATTTGGAAATTATGCGATCGCTAATATACTCTCTTTTAGAAGATACAAAACCTGCTGCGATCGGTGTTAGCTTTGGCGGCCCAGTAGACGCTTCCACGGGGACGGTGCGACTATCTCATCATGTCGCTGGTTGGGAAAACATTCCTCTCAAAGGTTTGTTGGAGGAAGAGTTTGGTGTGAGTGTTGGTGTGGACAATGATGCTAACGTTGCTGCTTTGGGAGAACATCGTTTTGGTGCGGGACAGGGGTACGATAGCCTGTTTTACATCACTGTCAGCACTGGTGTGGGTGGTGGTTGGATACTCAACGGCCAGCCTTGGCGGGGTGCTGGTGGGATGGCTGGCGAAATTGGACACATGGTTGTAGATCCTGCTGGGCCAGTTTGTTTATGTGGTAAACGAGGATGTGTGGAACGTTTGGCTTCGGGGCCTTATATGGCGCAAAATGTTAGGGAAATTTTGGAAAACCAACAGTCAAGAAGCCAAGAACACCAAAGAGGAGAGGTGTTGAGGGGTTTGGTAAAGGATAATTTAACTTTACTGACGGGACAGTTGGTAGCTGAAGCTGCGGCTGCTGGGGATGATTTGGCGAAGGAAGTTTTGTATAGAACCCATTTGACATCTTTCCCTGTGGTACTTGGCTTTGAAGTAAGCCGTCGTTCAGTGATCAACGATAGAGCCTGTTCAGCAAAACCGTTTTCTGCCAGAAAATGGGAAAATCCAGCTAGTTGCAATGCTTCTG
>JBBSOX010000024.1:0-68257 GCA_038259325.1 Chroococcales cyanobacterium
CGCTTGAGGTTTGTTTCGTAGAATTCTGGTAACATTATCATTAAACAGAGCTTATTGCGAATGAATGCTCTTTTTCTTTTACCATATATTGCTGCACTCTTTGTAGTACAAGCATTCTAGACCATTTTGTCTCCCCTCAAGCTTGCCACTCACTCACAACTGTTTTCCACTCATCTGGAGATTTTGCTGATTGAGTAAGGTTAGCTGCATTAATTGCTTTACTCACTGCCTCTCGAAATGTATCAGTTGGAAATAACACAGTCGGAGATTCTGAAATCCCTGGTGAGGGTATAACTAATACAGACTTTGATGGTATTTGTTGTGTTGGAATTTTAGAGGTGAAGGGAAGTATTGCTAGGAATTTGGAAGATAAATATATTCCCACAGCAATTAAAAATATAGAAAAAACAAGTAACAACTTTTTATTTAAATTACGATATTTATGTTTGTTATTGATTATATTAGTTTCTTGACTATTCGATAAAATCTCTGTTTTTATTTTGTTTGCGCCCATTTCTCCAGGCAATGTATTAACTTCTTTGTCTGCTTTTAAGTCAGTGCTGTATTTGCTTACATCTCTTTCTTTGTTGCCTTTTGTATCTTTTGCTTAGTAGCTTCCTTAATATTCGGTTGTTTCATAACTAATAAATGCGAAAAAGCAATAAAACATCGTCTATTTTATGATTCCCCATTTATAGGCGAAATCAACATTCTCAAAATAATTAGAACTATAGATCTATTTTATTAATAGTATAAACCCTGACTTTAGAATCTTTCTATGACATCCACATGAACCTAATTAAAAACTAGCGTTCCTTTGTAATCACAGAGCTACCATTAGTAACACTTACTTTTTGAATAAAAACGTCGGTACAAGATGATAAAATATCAGTACTGATTTGATTGGCAATAAATTCAAAATCTTGGTTTGTTAATCCCTGTGCAGTATCACCACTTAAGTTAATACAAATAGTTAGAGTCTGAGGATTACTAGAAGACTCTTCATTATCTATTGCTTCTATTTCAGCTTCTACTATGCCCAAATCAAGCTCTTTACTCCAAGCTGGAAATTCCTTACCAGTCTGTTGTCCATAAACTTTCACTATTTCAACAGATGCAGCCCCTAAAGCTGTTAACCCTTTGCGGATAAATGGAACTAAAATTTGCTGATTTGGTACTTGGACAGATTCTAGTATTACCTCTAAACAAGCATCTTTAAAGGCAACTGTTGCAGTGATCCCTTTGGCGTGTAGGTGGCGGTTCATCAGAGATGCGATCGCTTGTACATCTCCCTGTTTTGCAAGTTCCAGAACATTCGGCTGTGTCATAACCACTAAAAGAGAAAATCTAGGAAAATAAACTTATATTCTTAGGATTCCCTCTCTACAGCCTTAAGTAACATTATGATGCAAAATATCAACTAACTTAGGTTAAAATATTTAGTATAAAGATAGTCTTTCACAGACTTTTGTAAAAAAAAATATTTCCCTGGATCAACATCGGTTTTTGCCCTTGCCAAATTAACAGGATTAATATTAATCAGTTTAATTCCAATTTTAAATATGAAGTTTTATCGAGATCATGCTTGGCCTTCGACGCTAGAAGAAGCCATAGTTATCCAAGAAAAGCTGCGAGATCAAGTAATTACTGAGGATCAACTACAAGAACCTATTCAGTACGTCGCTGGAGTGGATATGGGTTTTGAAGCTGATGGAACAATTAGCCGTGCAGCTGTCGCAGTATTGAGTTTTCCTGATTTGCAAGTAATCGAGACAAGCCTAGCACACCGTCCTACGACCTTTCCTTATGTTCCTGGTTTCCTCTCATTTCGGGAAATTCCAGCCGTCCTTGATGCCCTGGAAAAGATTAAAACAACACCAGATATCATCCTGTGTGATGGTCAAGGAATTGCCCATCCTCGCAGATTAGGTATAGCTAGTCATTTAGGGTTACTTATAGATATGCCGACAATTGGTGTGGCCAAATCTAGGTTGGTAGGTAAGTATGAGGAGTTGCCAGAAACTAAAGGCAGTATGCAACCACTGATATACAAGGGTGAAACCATTGGGGCAGTTTTACGATCGCGCACAGGAGTAAAACCTTTGTACATCTCCAGTGGACATCGAATTAGTTTACCTACGGCAATTGACTATGTGTTACGCTGCACACCAAAATATCGGCTCCCAGAAACTACGCGCATTGCTGACAAATTAGCGTCGGCGAAATAAAGCTTGTTGAAGTTTTTTCTAAATACTTGCTTGCTCCTACTCAATCGTGTTAGGAATCGCACAGAAAGAAGTTGAAGTAGCTAAATACGACTTAAGAAGTTAGAACAATGAACGCACTAACTTTACAGTGGCACGATGCAGGTCAAGATAAAACTCAGAACATTTACGAACAACAGCCAAGTAAAAATCCTGGCACTGTCCGCATTGGTCGTGACCCACTCCGGTGCGATATTATTTTGAGTCACCCCACTGTATCTGGTCTGCACGTTGAAATATTTTTTCATCACCAGCAACAGCGCTTTTATATCAGGAATTTGCGATCGCAAAATCCCCCCCTTGTCGATGGACGGCAATTAGTCCAAGGTGAAATGCCTTTAATAGAGGGTACTAGTATCACTTTGGGACAACTACAACTCAATGTTACTAGCGTTTACACGGGCAGTATTCCAGCAACAATTTTGCTACCACCCCATCCACCAGTAAATATAGGACATCACCATCCGCCAACACCCCCCGCACCACCACCACCAGGAGTTTATGGCTTAGAATGCCCCAAATGTCATAAAGTCTCCCCAGGAGAAAATCTACAAATTGGCTGTCATTGGTGTGGGACATCTTTGGCTGCGGCTGTGAGTGTGTTGGTAGGAGGGAATTAGGGAGTGGGGGATGAGGGAGTGGGGGATGAGGGAGTGGGGGATGAGGGAGCAGGGGAAGCAGGGGAAGAAATACTAATGCCCAATGACAAATGACAAATGACAAATGAACAAATCCAATTGAGTTGGGAAGAACCAGCGACAGGAGAACGGCGAGAACCAAGGTTGAATATGCCGATCGCTTTTGGTCGAGAATTCGCTCGCTTACCTGCCCAACTCAGGGGAGTGCGGGTTTCTCGGATGCTGCTTAACAGTAACGAAGTTTCTCGCTACCATGCCCTAATTGACTGGGAACAAGACCATCTGGTGGTGATTGACCAAGGTAGCGTTAACGGTGTGTATGTCAATGGTCAACCACAAACGCGCAGTGTTCTGGCTAATGGCGATACGTTGCAAATTGGCCCATATCTGATAGTGGTGACATTTGCTGCTAGCGCCTCTGCACCAGATACCAGCCCCCCTTCAACGATTCATTTCAACGCAAATACCAATCGCCCAGACCCCAGTTTGCCTGTAGTCCAGCCGCTAGCGCCCGTGGCAAGTAATTTCCCACCATTGGCATTTCAGGCGGAGAAAGTCGCTGTGCAAGCACTTCATGCTACAGGATTACCAGTAGATGAATCTGATTATCTTGCGATCGGGGCGGGATTGGGTAGCTTCGTTTGGGCTGATTTGCTGCGAATTAGTGGTGTGCGTGCTGACAAAATTGTGGCTTTGGGATTAGAGGCGGAACCTTATGCCCGTTACAAACGCCTTTGTTTGAATTCGCAAATTCCCTTATATGAAAGACTGCGGTCTAATTCTGACTCTTGTCCTGATAATATTTGGGGCTGGCCTAGTTATGCCTTGCGAGAAGCTTGGCACGATTGCAGCAAGGGACAGATAAACTCAGCATTGAAGTATTTATGGCAAGTTTTTGCTGAACCTACATTTGCAGAAACTTATACTCCCCGTGCGGGAAATGTCTTTGATTCCATAGATAGGGAGGCGAAGCGCATCGGCTGGAATCAAATTTATCGTTATGGGCGAGTTAGGGGAATTCGCAAAACTGATGATGGCAGATATTGCGTAGCCTATTCTCGCGCCCCAGGAAATTATGCTTTTTTAGTTAGTCGTTATTTACATTTAGCTACTGGATATCCAGCAATTCAGTTTCTTCCAGATTTGCAAGCTTATAGAGAAAAATATCAAGATTTTAAATCTGTCGTTAATGCTTATGAAGCCCACGATCATGTTTATGAGCAACTAGAGCAACATGGTGGTACGGTGTTGATTCGGGGGCGGGGAATTGTGGCTTCGCGGATTGTGCAACGCATTTATGAAGCAAGAAAGCGAAATCAGAATATTGCAGTTTTGCATTTAATGCGATCGCCTAAACCTCAAGGCAACAAATTTCAAAATACCCAGCGCCTAGTCAAAAATCATTACGAATTTCAACCCTTTAATTGGCCTAAAGCCTGTTGGGGCGGCGAACTCCGGGCAATGTTAGAAAAAGCCACCCCCGATGAACGCAAACGTTTACTAGCAGACTGGGGCGGAACTACCACCGCCGACCGCCAAGACTGGCAGCAAATTACCGCCCAAGGAATTAGCGAAGGCTGGTATCAAATTACCTTCGGTGAGGTTCTGGATGTGGAACGAGATGCCCAAAACCGGACTATTACCTGTATCCGAGAGCAAAGCCTTGGGGAAATGAAATTGCTAGCTGACTTTATTGTTGATGCTACTGGGCTGGATGCCAAGGTAGATGCTAATCCTCTCATAGCAGATTTGGTGAAACATTACAACCTCCCAGTGAATCACTTGGGGAGATTGAATGTAGCGAACAATTTTGAATTAGTAGAAATGCGTAGTGGCAAAGGTCAAATGTATGCTGCTGGGGCTATTACTTTAGGCGGCCCTTATGCCGCCGTTGATAGTTTCTTGGGCTTGCAATACGCCGCATTAGTCGCTGTTGATGGACTCGCCGCCGCCCGTGCTACTGGAGTCCATCGTTTGAATACTATAAGTTCCTCTGGGCAGTGGTTGAAGTGGGTGTTAAATCAGTCACCTTAGCTTCAGAAGGCAGAAAGCAGAAGGAATACAGTATTTATCTGACTGTTTTGATTATCAAATCCCAAATTTGAGGTTCAGAGGTTCAACATTTGAGTAAAAAGGCTCAATGTTTGAGTAAAAAGGCTCAACGTTCGAGTAAAAAGGCTCAATGTTCAAGTAAAAAGGTGCAACGTTCGAGTAAAAAGGCTCAATGTTCGAGTAAAAAGGCTCAACGTTCAGGCTCAGAGGCTCAGATATCTTCAGCCCGTCTGCGGTTCAAATCGCAGGCTAACAGCATAAGTAAGTTAAAACTGACTCAAATTAATTAAATTTAGTCCGTTTCAACGGACTTAGGCTATTAGCCTCGGAATTGATTCCGAGGCGGGATAGCAACGAAGCGAAGAATTTGCCTTTGCCAGTAAGCCTACTTTGTTTTTTCGCTTGTCGGGCGTACTAAAGTTTTAACTAAACCTGTAATCGCCACAATCACAGAGGCAATTCCCCCAATCGACAGTGAAGTTAAAATTGCCGCCGCCAGAATAATTTCAGTCGGACTGTATCCATCTCGCATCCAAGTAGATGGATTCTCTATCGAATATACTGCCCAAGAGTTAGCCCAGGAGCTGGCAAATGTCGATTAGACATCTCCAGAAATTAATTATGCGTTACCTGAAACTCTTGTAGAGACGTTGCAATGCAACGTCTCTACATTCATTTTCACCAGATGTCTATTAATCGTGTAATTATTAACTCCTCGCCTTTGATTGTTCTTTTGAAAAATAGGGCAGCACGGCGTTGTGGTCAAGCTTTAGGTATTATTACTATCGAAACCGGAGGCTTGCTGATATTAGCAAAAAGACGTGGACTAATCCCAACCATATCTCCTGGAATTCAAGCTTTGCGTGACGCTTGTTTGTGGTTATCCGATAGTTTAAGCAGGGGAATAGCGATCGCCCATCAATTGTAACCTTAAATGGCGATACCTTCTCTGCGATCGCGCAGCTTTTCGTAGCTTTCAGGGAATACAGTAACCGTTCCGTAAGAATGCTGCGCGAATGCTAACGCTCCCTCTTAATTTCTTCCTCCCCTCTGCGGTTTGATTCTCATGCTAAGTGACAAAGTGCCCAAGCGTAGCCCATCGTAGACATCGCATAGCCGTTTTGAGTAGCAAACTCGAAATTTGAGGTTCAAAGGCTCATGCCTAACAAAAAGTTACTGCATTTTAATTTTTGTATGCAAATGGTATTTCTACCCCAAAGAGAGGAGACTTCCAAATGCAGACAAAGTAAAATTTAAAATAAACCTCATAAACTGTATATGCAATGGGCTAATTTTCTAGCCAAAGAAGCTGCTACTCATAGCTTATCTCTAAAGCAAACGGCAGCTTTTATAAAGTATTTGAATGATGAAAATTTAATTAAAAATGAAGCCAAGCTTGCCAGCGAATTAAACATTGATATTGCTGCTTTCAAAAAGTTGATGGGTGAGATATATAACAAGTTCGCCCAGAACTATCCTGAGTTAGCGATTTCCAGCAGTCGGGACAAACTAGAAAGCTTACAAGCTTACCTGACGGCGAAATATAATAGCGAATTGGATGCCCTCAAACCATTGGCGGCGATGAAATTATTAAAAACGCAAGTGGTTCGGGAACGGCTGCAACAAGAACCTTGGGTTGCGAGAAGAATTTGCAAATTTTTGGGATATTCGCCTTTAGCGTTAGAGTTAGTGGCGCGATATCTGGATAAAATGCCAGATTTGTCTCTGGAAACACTACTGAAGCAGCTAGAGAATAAGCGAGTTGAACATGAAGCAGTAGTCAATGCTAACTCATTGATGCCTTATGAATACGGTGTAGCTGAAGCTTTTGAATTAAGTTGGGAACAGTTGGATGAAAAAGCACAAAGCTTTGGCTGTTTGCTAAGTTTGTCTGCCTTAGCTGAGATTCCCTTATCTGTTGAAACGATAGAAGATGACAAAAAACAAGAACTTTGGGGGAAAGCCATAGCCGATTTACTGAAATTGCATTTGCTACAACGGCAAAGTAAAGGAATTTATCGTCTAAATCCACTAATTCGACAACTTATCCAAATCAAGTTGGATAAGTCAAATGAGGCGGATGAAGCAAAAACTAAATTTGCGGCGATGATGTTAGAGGTAGCAAAGTTAATTCCGCAACAGCCTAACCCTGAAGATATTATCAACCTCACTCCACATATTCCACACATTACAGAAGTTGCAACCCACCTATCCCAGTATGTGGGCGATGAAAATCTAATTACTCTGTTTACCAAATTAGCCTGGTTTTATCACGGTCAAGGACTTTATCAGCAAGCAGAATCTTGGTTGCAACAGTGTGTAGAACTGACTCAAAATCGTCTTGGTTTAAAACATACCGATGTCGCTACTAGTTTGAGCAATTTAGCAGGACTTTACAAATCCATAGGACGTTACAGCGAAGCCCAAGCCTTGTATCAGCAAGCTTTAGAACTCAGAAAACACCTGCTGGGAGATAACCATCTTGATGTCGCCACGAGCCTAAACAATTTAGCATTACTCTACGAATCGACAGGACGCTACCGCGAGGCTGAACCCTTGCTTGAGAAAGCTTTAGAACTTAAAAAACGTCTGCTAGGAGAAGAAAATCCTGATGTCGCTACTAGCATGAGCTATTTAGGATTAATCTACGAATCGACAGGACGCTATAGCGAAGCCGAACTTTTGTATCAGCAAGCTTTAGAATTGTGGAAACACCTAGTGGGAGAAGAACATCCTCATGTCGCCACTAATCTGAACAATTTAGCAGCCTTGTACTGTTATACAGGACGCTACAGCGAAGCCGAACCCTTGCTTGAGCAAGCTTTAAAACTGAGAAAACGCCTGCTGGGAGAAGAACATCCCGATGTTGCTACTAGCCTGAACAATTTAGCACAACTTTACGAATCTACAGGACGCTACAGCAAAGCTGAACCCTTGTATCAGCAGGGTTTAGAACTGAGTAAACGCTTGCTAGGAGACAATCATCCTGATGTCGCCATTAGCCTGAATAATCTAGCAGCACTCTACCGTCATATAAGGCGCTACAGAAAAGCCAAACCCTTATTTGAGAAAGCTTTGAAAATTTGTGAACGGACTTTAGGTGTAAGTCATCCTACTACTATGACAATTCGGGCAAATTATGCAAGCTTTTTAAGAGAAGCATATCATTAGCGATCGCCTCCGGCACGCTACGCGAACACTGAGCATAATTCGTAATTCGTAATACTTCGGCTGCGCTCAGTACAAGTTCGTAATTAGTTAAAAAGACATCTCCACAAATTAATTAATTAGGGCTTGCTGAAACCCTTGTAGAGACGTTGCATTGCAACGTCTCTACATTCATTTTCGGGGATGTCTAAAGAATATCCCCCTCTTCACCAGCGAAGAAGAAGGGTTAAATTTTACTTACATCCTAAAGACTGGCGAGTATCTACACCAGTTTTAGAATTAACACCACTTGCCTTAACACAAAGTTTTTTCACTTGCGTCCCATCTAAAATTGCATTCGTAAAATCAGCATCTTTGACATTTACATCATCAAAAACAGAACGCAGCATCATTGCATCAGTCAACACAGCATCGCTTAAATCAGCATCTTTAAATTTTGTTAGATAGGCTATGCCTTCACTAAAATCAGCACCATGCAGATTTACTCCCTCCAGCAGAGTACCGTTAAACACGACACCACGTAAGTCAGCATTGCTAAAATTAGCATTCTCTAATTTGAGATTGGTAAACTCAGTACCAACTAAACTTTGACCAGAGTAATCCTTGCCCTTGAGTTCATCATTACCCACAGAACGGGTAATACTGGAAGAACTTGCAGCTTGCGCCGATAGGGGAAACCAAAAAAGAACTATAGCTAAAACAAAGCTAGCTATTATTCGCCAATATTTCATAATGTCTTCTTAATAAATCTCAACAATTGCACCATTAACTATTAAACCTCACAGAAGGGGAAAAGGGAGTGGGGAGTGGGGAGTGGGGAGTGAGGGAGATGAGGGAGATGAGGGGGACAAAGAGAATAACCAAATGCCCAATGCCCCATGCCCAATGCCCAATGCCCAATGCCCCATGCCCAATGCCCCATTCCCAAATTCAATACACAAGACTGTCAAACCAGAAAGCATCTCGTAGGATTATAGATGTTGAGGTGCGATCGCAAGCAAAATAACCTGTGGCTAATCAAGAAGACAACGCCCAATCTCTGGCGCGAACTCCTTTATATCAATTGGGTGTAGAACTCAAAGCACGCTTTACCAGCTTTGGCGGCTGGGAAATGCCTGTGCAATTTAGTGGCATTAGCCGCGAACACGACGCTGTAAGAAATACAGCCGGAATGTTCGATATTTCCCACATGGGCAAATTTACCCTTCAAGGTAAAAATCTCATTTCCCAACTCCAGCCTCTAGTGCCTTCAGACTTGAGTCGTTTGCAACCCGGTCAAGCACAATACACCGTATTGTTAAATCCCCAAGCCGGAATTATTGACGACATCATTATCTATTACCAAGGTGAAGATACCACTGGTATACAGAGGGCATTCATCATAGTTAATGCGTCAACCTCTGGTAAAGACAAAGCATGGCTATTGCAACACCTTGACCTGGATAAAGTGCAATTCCAAGACCTTTCACCAGAAAAAACCTTAATCGCCGTGCAAGGGCCAAAAGCGATTAAATATCTCCAACCCTTAGTGCAAGAAGACTTACAACCAATCAAAGCCTTCGGACATTTAGAAGCAACCCTACTAGGTAAACCTGCCTTCTTGGCCCGCACAGGTTACACCGGAGAAGATGGCTTTGAGGTGATGGTAGACCCAGATGTGGGGGTAGAATTATGGCGAAGTCTCCATAGTGCTGGTGTCATCCCCTGTGGGCTTGGTGCCAGAGACACTCTGCGGCTAGAAGCGGCGATGGCACTTTACGGACAAGATATTGATGACACCACCACACCCTTAGAAGCAGGTTTGGGGTGGCTAGTTCACTTAGATACTAAAGGCGATTTTATTGGTCGGGAAGTTTTAGCACAGCAAAAAGCCGCTGGAGTTCAGCGCCGATTGGTGGGTTTACAAACTCAAGGACGTAACATTGCCCGTCACGGTTATCAAGTGTTATCCGCAGGTAAAGTTGTTGGAGAAGTAACTAGTGGCACTCTGTCGCCTACACTTGGTTATCCCATAGCCTTAGGCTACGTTCCTACCCAACTAGCAACCGTCGGTCAACAGCTAGAAGTCGAAATTCGCGGCAAAGCTTATCCAGCAGTTGTAGTTAAACGTCCCTTTTATCGGTCAAAAAATCGTGTCGCCAACTGATAAGCGTCGAGGTTTTTGAGGAATAATGTGTTGTGAGTTACTCAATCTACAGTAAGGTTCATTACCAGATATGGCTTGGATGACTGTTGGGGCAATAATTTTTTTGATAAGGGAGAGGAAGTGATATGTCTTTTGAATATCCTCAAGATTTCAGATACTTGGATTCTCATGAATACGTGCGACTAGATGGCGAAATTGCCACCATTGGCATTACTGAGTTTGCCGTAAATGAATTGGGCGATATCGTCTTTTTGGAACTGCCAGAAATTGGCGATGCTCTTACCAGGGGAGAAAACTTTGGCACAATTGAATCAGTGAAAGCCGTTGAAGAACTGAATTCACCAGTAACAGGCACAGTTATAGAACGCAATGAAGCCTTAATTAGTTCTCCCGAAGAAGTGTCAGAAGACCCCTACGGGGAAGGGTGGTTTTTGAAAGTGCGCGTCAATGACCCTGCTGAAGTTGAGGATGCGTTGACAGCAGATGAGTATCGGGCGCAAGTAGAAGGGGAGTAGGGAGTGGGGAATAGGGAGTGGGGAGTGGGGGATGAGGGGACAAGGTAAAAATTTTCTCCCAATCTCCCCCATCTCCCCCATCTCCCTCATCTCCCTCATCTCCCTCATCTCCCTCATCTCCCCCCGAAGATAATTCATGAAATTTAAATGAACTGAAAAGTTACACTTACTTCTCATGAGTATTTATTGCAAAATATGAAATAGTATTATCTGGAGAGTAATTTGTGGTATTGAACGCCCCTATTCTCAAGTCTAATGAGCAGCAAGTGCTGGACGAAAAAAGTCAAAAGTTAAGTAGTTTTGCGCCAAGACACATTGGCCCTAACTCCGACGATATCCAGCTTATGCTTAAGGTTTTGGGATTTCCCAGCCTGGATGCCTTAATTGACCAAACAGTTCCGCAGACAATTCGGCTGAAGCAACCGCTAAAGTTACCAGAAGCAGAAAGTGAGTATGCAGCACTGACATCTTTAAAAAAAGTTGCTGCCAAAAATCAGGTTTTTCGCTCATACATTGGTATGGGATATTACGACAGTATTACCCCGCCTGTGATTGGGCGCAATATCCTAGAAAACCCAGGTTGGTATACTGCCTATACTCCTTATCAGCCAGAAATTGCCCAAGGGCGATTGGAAGCGCTGCTAAATTTTCAAACCCTGATTATCGACCTCACAGGTTTGGAAATCGCCAATGCCTCGTTGCTTGATGAAGCCACAGCCGCCGCTGAAGCAATGAGCCTAAGCTATGGGGTTTGTAAAAATCAGGCAAATGCCTATTTCGTCTCTGGTGATTGCCATCCCCAAACTATCGACGTGTTGCAAACACGTGCTCAACCATTAGGGATTAAGATTATTGTCGGCGATCATCAAACATTTGATTTTGATCAACCTATTTTTGGGGCTGTTCTGCAATACCCTGCAAGTGATGGCACTATTTACGACTATCGCGCTTTTATAGAAAAAGCCCATGCTAAGGGTGCATTGGTGACGGTAGCAGCAGATCCTTTAAGTTTAACTTTATTGACCCCTCCAGGGGAATTTGGCGCTGATATTGCTGTTGGTAGCACTCAAAGATTCGGTATTCCTTTGGGGTTTGGGGGCCCTCATGCGGCATACTTTGCTACGAAGGAAGAGTATAAACGGCTAGTTCCAGGGCGAATTGTAGGAGTATCCAAAGATGCCCAAGGTAAGCTTGCATTGCGTCTTGCCTTGCAAACCCGCGAACAGCACATCCGCCGCGAAAAAGCTACTAGTAATATTTGTACTGCACAAGTGCTGCTGGCGGTGATGGCAAGTATGTACGCCGTCTATCATGGACCTGCTGGACTCAAGCAAATTGCTGAAAACATCCACTCTTTGACAGGGTTACTGGCACAAGGACTGAAGCGTTTGGGTTACAGCGTCGTTTCAGAATCTTTCTTTGATACGCTGCGAGTAGAACTGGGAACACACAATTTAAAAAATATTCTGACAATTGCTGAACAACTTCAAATTAACTTGCGGGTTTTTGATGCAACTGCTGTTGGTATCTCGCTGGATGAAACTACTACACCAGAAGATTTAATCGACCTCTGGCAGATTTTTGCTGGTACAGATGATTTACCTTTTACCCTAAAAGAATTAGCTTCTCCCTCTCTTCCCCATCTCTTTCTCTCCCGTACAAGTACATATCTCACCCACCCAGTTTTTAACCGCTATCACTCAGAAACTGAGTTATTGCGCTATCTGCACAAACTAGAAAGCAAGGATTTATCGCTAACGACATCGATGATTCCTTTGGGTTCTTGCACAATGAAGTTGAATGCGACAGCTGAGATGATTCCGGTAAGTTGGGAGGAATTTGGCAAGATTCACCCGTTTGCTCCGGCATCGCAAACGCAAGGTTATCAAATCCTGTTTAAGCAACTTGAGGCATGGTTAGCTGAAATTACTGGTTTTGCCGGAATTTCTCTGCAACCAAATGCTGGTTCTCAAGGCGAGTATGCTGGACTTTTAGTAATTCGTCAATATCACGAAAATGGGGGCGAAGCACACCGCAACGTTTGTTTGATTCCCACCTCGGCACATGGGACAAACCCAGCGAGTGCCGTAATGTGCGGGATGAAGGTGGTGGCAGTTGCCTGTGACTTACAAGGTAATATTGATGTTGATGACCTGAAGGCTAAAGCAGAAAAACACAGCAATGAACTAGCCGCCTTAATGGTGACATATCCCTCAACTCATGGTGTTTTTGAGGAGCCAATTCAGGAAATCTGCGCTGTTGTCCATAGTCATGGCGGACAAGTTTACATGGATGGGGCAAACATGAACGCCCAAGTGGGAATTTGCCGTCCTGGAGATATTGGCGCGGATGTCTGCCATTTAAACTTGCATAAAACCTTCTGCATTCCTCATGGTGGCGGTGGCCCTGGTATGGGGCCTATTGGTGTTGCATCTCATCTTGTGCCGTTTTTGCCCGGACATACTGTTGTGAGGACTGGGGACTGGGGACTGGGGACTAGGAAGGAAGAAATTCCCAATCCCCAATCCCCAATCCCCAGTACCCAGCATATTGGTGCGGTTGCTGCTGCGCCTTGGGGTAGTGCTAGCATCTTGGTAATTTCTTGGATGTACATTGCGATGATGGGTGCAAATGGTTTAACCCAAGCTACTAAGGTGGCAATTCTCAACGCTAACTACATCGCCAAGAAACTGGAATCGTACTATCCAGTTTTGTATCAGGGGAAAAATGGTCTAGTTGCCCATGAATGTATTTTAGATTTGCGATCGCTCAAAAAATCAGCTGCGATCGAAATTGATGATGTTGCCAAGCGTCTGATAGATTATGGTTTCCATGCACCAACTGTCTCTTGGCCTGTAGGAGGTACAATCATGGTGGAACCTACAGAAAGTGAATCTAAGGAAGAGTTGGATCGTTTCTGTGATGCGTTAATTTCTATTCGCCAAGA
The DNA here is from genome assembly GCA_038259325.1 of Chroococcales cyanobacterium. Taxonomy (GTDB): domain Bacteria; phylum Cyanobacteriota; class Cyanobacteriia; order Cyanobacteriales; family Nostocaceae; genus Nostoc. Next base: position 13,731 of record JBBSOX010000024.1, read on the forward strand.
AATTGCCCAAATAGAAATTGGCAAGGTGGATATCCAAGATAATGTTTTGAAGAACGCACCCCACACCGCCGAAAGTCTCATTAGTGGAGAATGGCAGCATCCTTATTCTCGTGAACAAGCTGCCTATCCTGCGCCTTGGACTCGTGAATATAAATTCTGGTCGGCTGTTGGTCGCATTGATGCAGCTTTTGGCGACAGGAATTTTGTTTGCTCTTGTCTGCCAATGGATGCTTATTAAACTGAAGTGAGGAGTTAGGAGTTAGGAGTTTTAATTCCTAATTCCAATTCTTTTCGTAAAGATAAAGGCTGGTACCCTAATGCAAAAGCTTTAGAACTATCCAAAGAAACATCTGCTGGTCTAGGCGCTGCCATTTTTACATCTTGTTGTCGGCAGGATTTAAGACCGGTGCTAGGAAGTTGAAATACTTCCACTAATAGCTGCCCAAAATCATAACGCGAAATCCGCTCTTTGCCACCTAAGTGAATGATGCCGTTAACTTTTTCCAATGCTAATAAAAGTCCTTTGGCGGCAGTTGTTCCACTTACTGGGGTGCGAAATTCATCTATAAATAAATTTAGTTCTTCTTCGGCTTGTAAAGTCTGAATAAATGGCTGAATAAAGCTTTTAGCTGTGGGTGTTTCTGCACCAAACATTAACGGCATCCGACACACTGCGGTCATGGGATACCTTTCTAGCATATCTGCTTCTGCGATCGCCTTTTGCTCACCGTAAAGATTGACAGGACACACGGCATCTGTTTCTCCATAAGGGGCATTTAAACCATCAAAAACTAAGTCGGTTGAAGTAAAAGCACAAGGAATGGAGTTATCCGCGCAAAGTGCGGCAATATTGCAGGATGCAATAACGTTAATTGCGTGCGATTCTTTTGGGTTAGTTTGACAAAAATTTGGTTGCGAATGTGCAGCAGTATGAATAACTGCTTCTGGTTTGACATCATTAAAGATACTTTTTAATTCCTGAAAATTTGTTAAGTTTGTTTTTAATATTTTCGTCCCAGGAATCTCTAAAGGATGGGATAAATAAGTGCCATAAATTTCCCATTCTGCTTTGGCAAGCTGGCAAAGATGCCATCCTAAAAAACCACTTGCCCCGGTGATTAACAATTTTTTCATGTCTAATCGTAAACTGCTCAAGAAAAATACCTTTCTACAGCAGGCTTATATTCTAATACGCTTGGGTTTTATAGACGCGATAAATCGCCGTCTCTACAAGTGTTTTGGTCTTATCTGAACTGTATTGGCTTATATTCTACACTGAGCGGTGGTTACAACAGACTATTGCAGCAATTCCTGAAACTGCTTTTCACTACGCACTTTGATAAAATCTGGGTCAGTTTTTGCTAATTTCTTGTATTTATCAGGAACAAGCTTGATTGCTTTGTCTAGGTTCTCAATTGCTAATTTTAGATTGCTTTGTAAAGCATAAGAGCAAGCTTTATTGTAATATGCTTGGTGCAAATCTTGCTTGATAGCGATCGCTCTATCATAAGATGCAATAGCATCTTGGTAACGGTGCAGCTTTGTCAGAGCAATGCCCCGGTTAATTAAGGCTTCGTATTTGTTTGGTTGGATAGCGATCGCTTTGTCGTAAGATGCGATCGCGTCTTTGTAGCGTTGCAACGATGTTAAAGCTATACCACGATTATACCAGGCTTCATATTTGTTGGGTTGGATAGCGATCGCAGTATCATAGGATGCGAGAGCATCTTTGTAGCGTTGCAATGATTTTAAGCTTATGCCACGGTTAATCCAAGCTTCAGGACTCTCAGCTTTGATGGCGATCGCTTTGTCGTATGCTTTTATTGCATCTTCGTAACGTTGTCCATCTAATAAATTATTACCTTGATCAAAGAAATCTTCTGCTTTCTGGCTAGCCTTTGCTTCTTCTATGAAAAGCTGGGTTACATTATTTTCTTGTACAACTTGTGTAGTATTTTCCTTTGATGAGTGTGTCTCACCACTACAGCCAAATGCCAAGAAAGCTATCAAACCAGATGCAACAAAGCAGTGCCGAAAAACCATGCTATACCTACAAAACTTATAAAATGATGTTAAAAGTTGTTCATTTTTGAACATTATCAAAATACACTACTTTTTACCCATTAATTTCCTTATATTTGGAGAAATAATTTGCTTGAGGATGTATGGAAGCTTCTTAAATTCAAGTGTACGATACATTATCATATTAAATACACATAAAGCAATTGCTTACAGCCTATTTCATTCAAAAAACAATTATTTATGTTGCTGTATATGTTGCGATTGTACTAGTTTTTAATTCAAGTGTGCTGTTATTTGCTTCATGTTTTCAGCAATAGTAACAACGTGTTTTGTCGCTATCCGCAACCATGTTTAGCCCAGTCAAACACAACTTTCAACTGCACGTTGGGCGTGATGCGACAAAGAAACTGATGTAAAAACACAAAGAGGCAAAGCCTTACTTCGCGCCTTTGCCTCTTTCCTCTTTACATAAAACCTAATTAATGCCAAACACCGACTCTACAGTTGATTTAATCGAATCCCGTGCATCCTTCAAAGTTTGGCTAATGGGATGCTTTGCCTGTAAAAATACACGCGCACAATTGCGTCCCGGCATTCCCGAAATCGAACCACCGGGATGAGTCCCTGCACCAGTCAAAAATAGATTCTCAATTGGCGTTTTGTAGTTCGCTATTTCTGGTAAGGGACGGAAAAATATCATCTGATCTAAGGTCATGTCAACATGGTAATAATTCCCTTTGTATGCACCTAATCTTTCCCCTAGTTCTGCTGGACTTTCTACACGACGGGCGATAGTTGCATTTTTGACATTTGGTGCATAGTCTGCCAATTTATCAATTACCCTATCTGCAACTTTATTTTTCAATTCATCTGTCCAACCAGTACCTTTTAAACCAGTGCCTTCTGCACCGGCAATTTGATAAGGGGCGAAATACTCAATCCATACAGTGTGCTTGCCAGGAGGTGCTAATGTGGGATCTAAATAACTAGGCATCACCACATACATTGATGGGTCAGCATCAGGAATTTCTCCCAAGGTGCATTTACTATGAGCTTGTTCTACATGAGCTACGGAATCGGCAATTAAGATAGAACCGACAAGGTATTCGTCTTTGTGGGCGTGGTATGGAAAGCGCAGTGGTTCGTCCAAAGCCAAATCTATCTTGAGGATGGTTTCGTTATTGTTAACAATGCGGCGTTCTAATCTTTCCCATAAATCTGGGTCGGCTCCATCAACATCGCTTTTATCAGTCATTTGTAAGAACAACCGCTTGGCATCAATATTAGAAATAACCCCGTATTTAGCACGATATTCTTTCCCGCCAGCCACTCGCACACCAACGGCTTTTCCATCATCAATTAAAACTTTTTCAACATGCTGGTCTGTGAGAATAACGCCACCTTTACTTGTGACTAAATTTACCAAAGCTTGCACAAGTGCGCCAGTTCCGCCGCGCGGTCTTGCCATTCCAGGGTTGTGACGCATCGCCATCATAATTGCACCAATGGCAAGAGTTTTTTGCGATGGTGGCGCACCAAGTTCTGCTGCAAGTCTGGCTAATGGCGCTTTCAGAAATTCTTCATCAAACCACTCGTTAAGTAAATCTTCAGCGCTGGTTAACATGGTGCGAATAAAGTCCAGCGTTTTGTTTGGGGAACCAATCATCGAAAACAAATCTTTCAGTTTTGTGATGTCGTAGTTACCAAGGATGTCTATAATTGACTTGGGCGGTGCATTAAACATAGGAATCATTGCACCTAGCGCTCGCTGCCAATAGTCTACAAATTCGGCGTACTTTTTGGCATCACGCTCACTATAACGGGCGATTTCTGCACAAGTCTTTTCCACTGACTTATGTCCTAAGAAATACTTGCCATCAGGATGAGGACAGAAAACAACTGGATCGCACTCCAAATAATGCAAGCCGTATTTTTCTAGTTCTAATTCTTCAACAACTGGCCCCAAGTGAATAAATTCATGGTCAATAGCACACAAATTAAATTTAAATCCAGGAGCCTCTTGGGGTAAACATTCTTCAGTTGTTGCTGCACCACCTGGAACAGAACGCTTTTCCAGTAACAGCACGCTATAACCAGCTTTTAGCAAGTAAGCTGCACAAACTAACCCATTGTGTCCAGCACCAATCAGCACAACATCATACTCTTGCATAGTTGGAATTTAAAAATAAGTAGATTTCTAAATATTAGAAATCTTTTATTACATTTACATCATCCTTCAGTAACAAAAATTATCTTTAGCTAGTGCCAATTACTACTAAGGAGATAGTACAGTTAGTGATGATGGTATTTGCCTCACTTGAGTTTCTAGCAGAAGTATCAAACTACCGATTTCTACTTTTATATCTTTAATAGAAAACGCTATATCTTCCCATTTAAAATATGGTGTATTCATCAGCTCTTTGGCTTTCTGCATAAATGCTGTAACTAATTGTATTGAAATACCCTCTCCCTCAGTGCAGTTAAAACTCTCCAGCATCGCGGATTGTAAATTAGTCCCTAGTCGAAGAATCACGGTGTAAGCAAAAGGGCGGGTCTTTCCCATTTCTTTTAACAGCACCTTTCCCCTGCATTCTATTTTGCCATCACCAGGTAAAAATACCTGAATTTTTTGCGGTTCAAAACTAACAATATCGCCATCTACATCCAACTGCAAGTTTTGCATCTGGGTGCGAATCAAGTCTGAGGTCAAGGCGTGGTTAATATCTACTTCTGTAACTATAATGCGAGCTATAGCATTTACTGGCTCATTAAATTCTATTTGACCAAAAATAGCGCTGAAGGGATTGATGGCAACACTATCTGTTTGCAGTTTTATTTCCTGTACGCGAATACCTTCTTGGATAACTAATCCTTGTCCTGCAACCGAAACTCCATCCGCCTGTCCCTGGACTATTTTCAACAGATCGGTTTGTACATCTATTTCTATTTCTTCTACTTCGTCTAGCTTTTCGGATATTCTCCTTTCAGCTTCCTGGGATAGAAATGTTTCCTCCAACCGATGCTTATCAGGCATGAATTAGTAATCTCCTAAATGTCCTCTTACTATTTACTGTAAAGGCTAGATACTAACAAGCGAATCTACATTGCGGTATATACAACTTGGAGGATTGAGTAATCAAGTAGAAGTTTTTTGCTAACAACCATACTTACATTGGCTCTAGGGACAATGGTGATGCCACGCTGGGCTGGATTAAGTAAATCGTATTAGCAAAATATTAGCATTAATTTTTATCAGGATAATAATCATATTTCTACTGGATATTTAGAGAAAATTACCGAAAAAACTTACTAAACTAGCTGGAGACAAATCCGTTAAATCTACGTCTTTTGGTGATGAATAAATATCTTGTATTTGTGTATAAACTCAGTTTTAGAACCCATTGTTTACAGTTCCAATATATTAAATTCCCCCATAGTTCTCATTATAAAAAGACTATGAGGGATTATTTAGAAACATTGAAAATCTATCTAAATGTATAGATGATAGTTAATAGACATCTCCAGAAATTAAATATGCGTTACCCAGAACCCTTGTAGAGACGTAGCACTGCTACGTCTCTACTTTTTTGGAGATGTCTAATGATTTGTTGAACGCAACCATCAAACCCCTCAGCATCAAACAGTCGTTGTCTGTAGAATGGGAGACTTCACCCGACGTTGACTCGTGACAACCATCTCAATGGGACGATCTGGCCCTGTCACCAAACCACGGCGTTTAGGCCGTACTTCACCATTGTCAACTAGTTCTAATTCTTGGCTGGAAAGGATTTCGGCAAGTGCTAGCTTCATTTCCAACTGGGCAAATGCTAGACCAATACAACGCCTTGCACCACCCCCAAAGGGCAAATATTCATAAGGGGAAAATTGCCGTTCTAAAAAGCGTTCTGGCTTAAACTGCTTAGGTTCTGGGTAAATATCTTCCCTCTGGTGGGTTAAATAAATGGAACCAAGTAAGACTGTACCCGGTTCTAGTTCGTAACCACCCAGCGATATCGGTGTTCTTACTTTTCTGGGAAAAGTTAGCATTCCTACTGGGTAAATCCGCAATGTCTCGGAACAAACAGCGTTGAGATAAGGTAATTTGAAAACGGTGCTGGGGTCTGGGTTATCGCCCAAGCTATCTAATTCTTGGAGTAGCTTTTGGCGCACTGATGGTATTTTGTGAATCCAGTAGAATGCCCATGCCAAGGCTGTCGCTGTAGTTTCGTGACCGGCGACTAACAGAGTCATCAATTCATCGCGCAACTCTTCATCGGTCATAGGTTGACCTGCTTCATCTTTAGCAGCCATGAGTAAGCTAAGAATATCCGTGCGTGATGAATCTGGTTGTTCTCGACGTTCCCGAATTTCCTCATAGATGAGTTTGTCAGCTTCTTGCTGAAGGCGCATCTGGTTTCCCCAGACGTTAATCGGGCCAAAATCTCTTTGCAAAGCGGGGAAATAAAGCAAAGCCACACTTAACCGAGAACTAGCTTTTTCTAAAAGATCGCCCAAAAATTTCTGTAGTTTTTCGGCGCGAGGCCCTTCATATAGCCCAAACACAGCTTGCATAATCACTCGCAGGGTAATAGCTTGAGTCACAGACCGAATATTAAAGGGCTTACCTATCTGGTATTGGCTAATAACTTGTTTGGTGACATCGGTAATTACTTGGCTATAATTCCGCATTCTTTCGCCGTGAAAAGGAGGCATTAACAACTGGCGTTGACGCTGGTGTTCTGGGCCGCTAATGCTAATTACAGAACGCTTGCCCAGTAAAGGTTCAAACACCTGATTCAGTTCGCCAGGGGCTTCTAATTCCTTGGTATCATTTGTCAAAATTTGCTGTTGCGCTTGGGGGTTGCTGACAATCACCAAAGGAGGAAGATTTTTATCTAATCTGAGAGTAAAAATCTCGCCATAGCTTTTGGCACAAGCCTCCATAAATGACATCGGATTAACAATCCAACGCACCATCTGGAAAATGGCTGGGATTTGTGGGCCATTTGGGAATTTCATAAATTTTTTTCCTACTTAATATCTTTTTGCTACTTAAACTAATTGAAATTTTGGTTGCGTAACCATTTAAAGTACTTATTCTAACGTTGTAAAAAAGCAATAAACTGTTACAACCTGAAAGATGTAAAATTTTTGTTAAATTCAACGAGCATCTACAGTTTCATTTCATCATCAAAAGGTACTCAGCATGACTGCAATCTCCGCAAAGGCATCTTCAGCGCTTCCCAATTTTTCGGAAGGGATTCAATATTTTGGTGAAGTTTTACCAGATTTTGAAACTTATGGTGCAACACCTGCTATTGAGTCGGGAAAAATAGCGATCGCATCTCCCACAGATAAAGCAGCTGTATATCAAACTTTACTTGCTGCTGATGCCTTACGCTACCTAACTTTACAAGTTACTGCTAGTAAAGCTTCTGGGCATCCCGGCGGATTCGCCAGCCAAGCAGAAGCTTACGCATCTCTTGTCATGCTGGGATACAAGAACATTATTACCGAAGTCGGACACCACGCCCCCGGATTTTATAGTGCCATGTTCTTGGATCGTTCGCTAGAGGACATGGGAATTTTTACAGTCCAACAATTGCGCGATCGCTTCCGAGAAAAGCACGGACTTTTAGGACACCTTTCTGGTTTCATCCCCGGTATTCTCGCACCTGCGGGGCCTTTGGGACAAGGGCAACACTTTGCAATGGCGGCTGCACTGTTACACAAAGATAAGTTGTTCCCCTTTACAGTTGGGGATGGTGGATTGGGTGAGCCTTATATTGTAAGTGCGATCGCGCACTTCCATACTGCTTATCCTGCTGTCACCAACTTCTTACCAGTGTTGGTGTGGAACGGTTACAGCCAAGAACATCACAGCATGGTTTCTCTCAAAACCAACGAACAGATGCAAGCATATTGGCAAGGTAACGGTTTTGATGAAGTGGTGTTAGTAGATGCCAAAGATTTTGACGATCAAAACCAACCAGGGGATTACGTTGATAGTACTGCCTTTTCCTTTGAGAAACGCCTAGAATTTACGCAAGCAGTACTTTCTGGTGTAGATAAAGCAGCGCGTTTTGCACTGGGTGGTAAACTTACCGTCTTCATTATTAAACAACTCAAAGGTGCAGGAGTTCACGCGCGGGGTTCAAAATCTCACAACCTCTATCCCAAAGATACGCTAGATGCACCTCATATTATTAGTGCATTGCAAACCCGCGCTTTATCTGCGGAAGCTTGGCAAATAGTCAGAACAAATGCCGAACGCGCCGGTGGTGGCCCAGCAGCAAAAACTGTGGTGACAGAATTTGAATTACCATTACCAGATTTAGGCGAATTACCTTTAGAAGAATATGCAGTTGGTGGTGAACCAAAAGTTTCCACAACCGCAATGGGACGATTGGTAGGAATAGTTGGAAAAAAAGATCAGAATTTCCTTGTCACCAACGCCGATGGTAACGAAGCATCAGGAATTGCCAACATCAACCAAGCATTAAAGATTATCCACCCCACAACCGACGATTTATATAACCAAGCACCAAACGGACAAGTTTATGAACCATTGAGTGAAGATGCTTGCGCCGGTTTAGCTGCGGGTTTAGCGTTAATGGGTGCGAGAACTTTGTGGTGTTCCTATGAATCTTTTGCCATCAACGGATTACCAATTTGGCAAACTGTAACTCAATCAATGGCAGAATTGCGCCGTCAAACTCCCTCAACTATTACTTTATTCACAGCAGGCGCATTAGAACAAGGGCGCAACGGTTGGACTCACCAACGTCCAGAAATTGAAGCTTACTTTGCTTCATTGATGCGAAATGGAAATGTTTTCCCATTATTCCCGCCTGATGCTAATAGTATTCAAGCCTGTTATGATTGGGCGTTGAAAACTAAGAATAAGGGAATTGTAATTACAGCTAGTAAATCGCCATTGCCAATTCGCACAACTTTAGAACAAACTCGTCAAGGGTTGCGCGATGGTGCAGTGTTATTACATGAAGTTGCTGGTGATAAACAAGTTGTATTTGCTGTGATTGGTGATATGACATTAATGCCAGTATTTGAAGCTGCTGCTTTCTTAGAAACTGAAGGTATTGGTGTCAAGATAGTTTCTATCATCAATCCTCGGCAATTGTATCGTCCTCATGATACTGCGTGGGATACCTGTTCTGAACCCTATAGCGATTTCTTGGATGATGCCAAATTTGCCGAATTATTTGATGGCGATGCGCTAATTGCTGTTACTGGTGGTGCTGCGGGGATGCTGGAACCAATTTTGTTACGGAGTACAGCCAAGCGCGACACCTTTGCATGGAAACGTGGCGAAACTACAGCCAGTGCTGGAGAGTTGATGGCGTTTAATGGATTGACTGCTGAAGCGCTGACGAAACGTGCGATCGCATTAGTGCATTAAGACTGCGTAGGCGTAGCCAGCCGTAGGCATAGTCTTTTATTTTATCGCAAATATACGTATGGAAATGCTGAAAAATTCCGTTTAATGCGTATATTTGCGTTTTTTTATGAGAATTTCTAAGGCATTGAGATTAGTTTATAAATAAATGTGGTTAGATTTGCTGAAATTCTTTAGCATTAACAGGTTTTCAAGTCGCAAAAGCTGCTTTTCAAGTCGCAAAAGCTGCTTTTCAAGTCGCAAAAGCTACTTTTCAAGTCACAAAAGCTGCTTTTCAAGTCGCAAAAGCTGCTTTTCAAGTCGCAAAAGCTACTTTTTAAGTCGCAAAAGCTACTTTTCAAGTCACAAAAGCTAGTTTACGAGTTCAAAACTTGATTCACAAGCCAGGATGAAACCGATATTTTTATTGAAAACATGGCGTTTAATGGATTCACTGTGGAGGCTTGACGAAAAGTGCGATCGCATTAGTGCATTAAGGATTTTTAAACCACATATGTACGCTGCTATCAATTAATTGTTCTGGTGTACATATGTGGCTTTAATTATTATGTATTAATTTTTTCTACTTGCCAGTAATTTCTAATGTATTGAACAATTTTATTAGCAATTAATCCCAAGATTTGAAATTCTAATTCTTTCTTATATTTTATTTTAAATATCATAAATATACTTGATCTATCTGCAATTATTTCTTGTATTAAATAATCATTTGGTAATTGTTTAGTATATTGATTTAATATTTCAAAAACTAAATTTAAATTTTTATTCATAGATTCTATAAATTCTTCAATTAATATTAAAAGTTCCTTCGGTAATAGTGGCGATGACTTTACATTTATTATTCTTTTACGTAATTCTGTATATTCACTAGTAATCTTTAATTCTTTATAATTATAGTTCATCCAAAAGTTTAAATTATTTGTATAAATCAATTCTTCTTTTAAATTATTGATTTTCATGTTTTTCTTAATAGCTACTAAATCATTAAATTCACCTCTAAACTGTTGGTATTGTTCCATACCTTCCATTGAATATATGTTCCACATAATCTTTTCAATCTGTTCTGTATTGTATGGTCTTGTCTTTCTATTAAATTCAATATTAAGAAATAATTCTGCATAATCATCACAAAGTGAGCAAGCATTAATAAATAGAATTTTTTCAAAGCATTTTTCTATTTCCACATAGCCTTGTTTATCAAATATATCTAAAACAGATGAAAATTTTGTTACCTGTAATTTGAATACTTCAGTTTTGATTGGTTGAAGAATCGTTCGCTTTGCATTAATGTATGTAAATATTGTAATAACAATACCTACTATAAAAAATATATCTTGTAAAAATTGATTGCTAATCTTACTAAAAAATTCAATTTCTTCTTTATTCATATTTGCGCTATGTAATGTTGGAGACAATTACAATTTTAATAATCTAAATTAATTAATAAAAATTACCGCATAGCTAAGATAATAAACATTTCCAAGGAAAATCAATTAGATAATCTATCATATGCTCAAATACCGCATTATGGATTTTTTGTGTTTCATTAAAAATAACTGCATTACCATCTGAAAATTGATTTTTGTACATTTGGGCAAAAAAATTATTCATTATTTTATCATTTGATAAAATTTTATCTGCTTGTTTTATGATACTTAATTCAAAATCTAATATTTTTTTAATCTTACCAAAACTCAAATTACTTAATCCGTATCCTATGCCAAGATTATTTATTTCATGTTCCAATTCTATAAACTTAACTTTGTGAGTTTCAATATAATTACCAAAGATATAATCTAATGTTTCTTGTATGAAATCATCACTAGCTTCATGAATTATAAACTCTAATCCCCAAATAACGCTACTGGATTTTTGTTTTACTAAATCCAACTCGTTTTCTAGAAAGGTAACTTCTATTTTTTTATGTATTAATTTTGGATCGTAAGAGTTAATTTTCTTAGATATTTTGTCTTGCACAAGTTTTTCAATTTTTTGTGATTCTGTGAGTTTTAAAATATATAGACCATTTTGGGGCGCTGCAATTATTTTATTGCTTAAATCTATAAAAATACGTATAGATTCCAATGCTAATTTATTTGTCAAATAATGTTCTGTGATACTAACTTTACTATGATTTTTTAAAATGGTTAAAAAATTCTTTTTCAGGATTTTAAAACATTGTTCACGAGACTGAGGAAAATTTATTAGTGACTTTGTATTACCAAAATCAATACTGATTCTATATGGACATCTTTTTTCAAATTCTGTTTCACCAGGAGGATGAATAAAAGCAGCAGTTATTGTTGTTCCATCTGAACGAGTATATTCTTTTCTTAGTCGCAATGCTACTTTACAATGTGGGCACTGAAAAATTCCATAGTATTCTAAATAATCTACTTCAGATGCTTGGACTATCCTTCCAGTAGCTATATGACGAGCTTTTTTCATATTTAACTTAAAGATAATTCTAATAATATATAGCAATCCTAAACCATTAGTTAGAAATTTGCCAATAGCTTCAAAAGTTTAATTTACTATTGTGCAGATTTTAGTAACTATCCATATAATCTTTATTCGTAGACAAATCACTTGCTGCTTCCACACAACCAATGTATTCTTGAGCCAGAGTCAAAGCTGAAACCCCTGAATTTTTATCTTGAGAAGATAACTCTTGCTTTTGCATTTTCGCAAGTAAAAATTCTACAAAATATAACGCATCTTATTGCTTATCAGGAGGTAATATTCTTACCTTGTCTATAATAATTTCTTCAATACTCATTTTCTCTAGCGTCTCGCATAAACTAAATAGATTTTAAACTTTAAAGTATTCTTTGGCTGTATGCCTTTAGCCGCGACTTCAATGGTTAGGCACTTAAGAGGATAAATTTATGAAATATACATCGCACTGTTTACATTAATTTATCACGCGCGATCGCTCTTCTAGCAATGGAATAAAATAATAAACTTAGGATTTGAGCGTTATATTTATTCTAGACCTCGACTATAGAAGATTAATTGATTATGAAATTTCAAGTAATTTTTACTTTCGATTCAGAATATGAAGGCTATATTGCTGAGGTTCCTGAACTTCCAGGTTGCGTGAGTCAAGGCAAAACACTAGATGAGGCAATTGAAAATATTAAAGATGCCATTACGGGATATCTCCACGTTCAAGCTAAACATGGCAAACCTTATATTGTTAAAGAATCGCAAGTATTTATCGGAGTAGTCGTAGTATAAATGGGATGTTTATCAAATATTTCTGGTAAAGAAGCTGTAAAGATTTTTGAAAAGTTTGGTTATGTATTAGATCACCAAACGGGAAGCCACATGATACTTTGGTGTGAATCAAAACCAACTTTATCAATTCCCAATCATCGGGAATTAGCACCTGGTTTACTTAGAAGTTTAATTCGACAGGCAGGAATTACAGTTGATGAATTCCTTGAAAAAAAATAAAAGTTTAAACTTTCAAGTATTATTTGGCTGTATGCCTTTAGCCCAGACTTCAATCGTTAGGCACTCAAGAGGATAAATTTAGGAAGTATATATCGCACTGTTAACATTAATTTATCAGGCGCGATCGCGCAATCTCTCTTTTACCGATTGGACGTACTTGTACACTGTAGAGTGAAACAATTGCCACAGTTTCTCCATCTAAGGTGACAAATTCAACCTCATATCCTTTGCCACCCTGATGTACTAAAACAACTGTACCTATATCACCCTCCTCTAAACTATATTCTGGTATATTACTAGTTAGAATAACCCTATCAAGTTCTTGAATCATTCTTCTCTCCGTTTCAGTGGGTATGAAGTAACAAATTTAGGAATAGTTTCCCCTGTTTCAATAAACCAAGCCGAACGAATCATGGGGTTTCTGCCATCTGGTGAAAGCAGTGTACCTTCTACAGCATATCGAGTTCCAAATGGTGAATCTTCAATCTTTGTAACATCGTTATCAGCAACATGATTTAGTAATGCCTGAGCAAAAGTTTCCCAATCCTCTATTGAAAAACCAAACGCAGTGATAGTTAATGAAATAATTGTCTCATCTGAACAGCAGCTAAAACCGCATCCACTAGACACATTTATGGAAAGGCTTGGCCCTTGGGAAGATGAACGTACTGCTGAAGAAATAGTCAAAGACATTTATGATAGCCGTACTATTTCTTACAATGACATTAGTCTATGACTTATTTACTTGATACCTGTATCTATATGACTCTACAAACCCTAGACAAAATCAATACCCTCGAAGAACAGCGTTTTCTCTTACCTGGCCATTACACTTGGGAAGAATTTGAGAAACTTGAAGCCTTAACAGCAGATGCGCCAGGTTTGCGGATAACTTATCTTGATGGGTGTGTGGAATTCATGACTCTTGGTGAACAACACGAAGCTATTAAAAGTGTGATTGCTATATTTTTAGCGCTTTACTTCTTTGAAAAAGGTATAAATTTTATCCCTGTAGGTAGCGCTACTCGTCGTGCTAAAGAAAAGGGAGCTTCTTTTGAGCCTGATGAATCTTATTATATAGGGGAAAAACAAGAAAATCCTGATTTAGCAATTGAAGTAAATATTACTAGTGGCAGTATAAATAAGTTAGAAAAACATAAGCGTTTTAACATTACTGAAGTCTGGTTTTGGGAAAATAATCAGATATCTGTATATCACCTCACTAATGATAACTATGAGCAAATTTCTCAAAGCCAATTACTGCCAGACTTACATATAAATTTGTTAGTGCGTTGTGTTTTAATGCCTTCAATAATTGAAGCAAGGACAGAGTTTATTAAAGGGATTCGGCAGTAATATTTTAATGATTGGCGTTTAAACAACATGACAGATAGAACAGATTTATCAAAAATAATTGCTAGCAAAAGCGACAATCCAATAATTCTGCCACCTGAAAATTTGCAGTCGCAAGAAGACGTAGAACTTGAGCGAAAGCTGAGAGAACTTAAGTTTAAACAAGAACTAAGAAAAGATTGGATTTTATTTATTGTCAGGGATGTAGTAATTTTTCCCGCCGCTATCCTTTTTATTTTTGCTGCCAGTGGTTATTCTCTATTTCTTCATATTCATGGGTAACTTATCTGATGACATATAGCAATTTTATCTGATTGGTGAAAATGGCAAGGCTTAGATCCCCGACTTCTTAAAGAAGTCGGGGATCTTGTGCATTATCAGTAAATCTGCGTAACTAATTTTACAGACGACGAAGCCAACTCTCTACAAGTAGACTCATCTTTATATCCACAGAAATTTTGCTGGATATAAAGTAACTACCTAATGTAAATCATCTAAAAATATGGGGCTTTTAATATTTTCTGTTGCTTTAGTTGCCATTGTTGCTGTCATTATCATTAATAGCTACAACGATTTAGTCAAGTATCGCAATCGTTACAAAAATGCTTACTCTCAAATCGATGTTCAATTACAGCGCCGCTATGATTTAATTCCCAACTTGGTAGAAACTGCCAAAGGGTACATGAAACATGAACGAGAAACTCTAGAAGCAGTTATTGAGGCTCGGAATTCTGCAATTAATGCTAGCAGTAGTGCCGCGCAAAATCCCGGCGATCCTCAAGCGATGCAACAGTTGGGCAATGCTGAAGGGGCGCTGACGGGTGCGTTAAGTCGGTTGATGGTACTTTCAGAATCTTATCCAGAATTGAAAGCCGATCGCAGCATGACTCAGGTTATGGAAGAATTATCTTCGACTGAAAACCGGATTGCTTTTGCCCGTCAGGCTTTTAATGATGCGGTGACACTTTACAACACCAAGAGCGAATCTTTCCCCAGCAATCTTGTGGCAAATACTTTTAACTTTACGGTTGCAGAATTGCTCGCCGAAGCTACTCCAGAAATAAGAAATGCTCCACGCGTGTCTTTTTAGGTGTCTATGAATTTCTTTGAACATCAGGATCGGGCACGCCAAAATACGCAACAATTAATCGGGTTATTTTCCCTGTCGATCGCAGTAATGATTATGGCGATTTATATTGCCACTTTATTTATGTTCGGCATGGCTCCCCGTGTTTGGTGGCATCCAGGGATATTTCTCTATGTGGCTGGGATTACAATAGTTGCGATCGCAATGGGAAGCCTCTATAAAATTGCCTGTCTCCGTCAAGGAGGAAGCGTAATTGCTCAAGAGTTGGGAGGAAGACTCTTACTCCCAGATACAGCCGATGAACAAGGGCGACAACTATTAAATATTGTCGAGGAAATGGCGATCGCTTCTGGTATTTCCGTCCCACAAGTTTATCTCCTGGAAAGAGAAACCGGCATTAATGCCTTTGCTGCTGGATTTACGCCCAATGATGCTGTAATTGGAGTTACCCGTGGAACTTTGGAACACCTGAGCCGGGATGAACTACAAGGAGTCATCGGCCACGAATTCAGTCATATTCTCAATGGAGATATGCGGCTAAATTTGCGTTTAGTCGGACTACTGCACGGGATTTTGTTCATTTACATAACCGGGGAATTTCTGTGGCGAATTCGCGGTAGCTTCCGTTTAGGAAAGGAAGACAAGGGTTTACCTATCTGGGCTTTTGGTTTAGCACTGATGGCAATTGGCGGTATCGGCTTACTCTTTGGACGCTTGATTAAAGCTGCCGTCTCTCGCCAACGTGAATTTCTCGCCGATGCTTCAGCTGTACAGTTCACTCGTAACCCCAATGGACTTACCGGAGTCTTCCAAAAACTCCAACAAATGGATTCACGCTTGATTTCGCCCGGAGCAGAAGCCGCTAGCCACATGTTTTTTGGCAATGCTCTCAACCCCTCTTTCTGGGAAGATATGTTTTCTACCCACCCACCCCTAGAAGAACGCATCCGCCGCGTTGGGGGTTTGAACGTCAGCAATTTGCCAGCAATGCCATCTCGCAATCAGACGCGTTCCCCTTCCCAGGAATCCTTAACAATGGGCTTTGCTGGTGGTTCCAACGCCATACCAGAACAGGTTGTAAACCAAGTTGGAAGCGTCACACCAGAGCATTTTGCCCATGCTCAAGCGCTGTTATCGCAGTTACCAGAATCCCTGCGCTTGGGTGTGCGGGAGCAGGAAAGTGCAATGGCGATCGCTTTTGCGCTGGCGTTAGATACTGAAAATATCGAGATCCAAGAACGTCAAATTGCTTGGTTACGAGAGGTGCAGCCTGCTGAGTTGGTAGACAAAACCTTGGAATTGAGCAGTGAAATTAGTCAGTTAGATCCCAGTATTCGTCTGCCACTTGTGGATTTGGCAGTACCCGTATTGCGTCAAAATTCTGCCAAAGAATGCCAAAGGTTATGCAAATGCGTCCACGGTTTAGCTGTAGCCACCGGAAGTTTATCACTGTGGCATTTTGTGTTGCAGTTAATACTTTGGCATCGGCTGCAACCTAGTACCAATCCTACCTCGCCTACAACGGTAGAATTCACCTCCATCGAACAGATTTGGCCAGATAGCCTATTAGTACTGTCCGTAATTGCCCGCGTTGGACATTCCCAACCCGATGCCCACACCGAAGACATCACCTATGCTTTTCGTTCTGGAGTTTTTCGACTTCCCAAAGCCGGAGAGCAAGAAAAACCAGAACTACCATTAAGCTGTAATTTCACTGAACTTAAGAAGAGTATTGAGCGCCTCCGTCTTGCGAGTCCCAAACTCAAGCAAGCTATTGTTGATGCCTGCGCCCACACAGTACTATTAGATAACAAAGTTACACAGTCAGAAGCAGATTTATTAAGAGCGATCGCTATGACGCTAGACTGTCCCATCCCCCCATTTTTAAACCCTCAGCGTGGCGTTTCAAAACAAAAACAATCTTCTCCACAAGGAAGTTAATTTTTCTTCCAAAAGTGTTGAATGTGCCAACTTACTTACCCTCGCTTACCGATGAAGTTACAGAATTGAGCGACGGTATACAATACTGTTCGCTTAAGCATTTTTAACTTGAAATTGGGCTTGGGGAAAAGGTTTTGGGGTAAAGGTTAAAGGTTTTTCTTTTCTCTTTTCCCCTTTAACCGAAAGGTATTGGCTCGGTATAACTCAATACGGTTCAGTTAAGCCAGAAAAATAAATTTGCGTAGGTTGGGTTGAGGAACGAAACCCAACATTTTCGGGCATTTGTTGGGTAACACTAAAGTTCAACCCAACCTACAATTATCCTTAACTGAACCGTATTGCGGTATAACTCTGAGAATCTTTATATAGCGGTTCTCGTTTGTATGAAGTACATTTTTCAACTTCACCCCCAACCTCTCACCTTGCTAAGGAGAAGGAGAGTGTTTGCACGCCTCAAATAGGGGTGAGGTTCAGACTGGATTGCAGTGAAATGAGAATCTTTATAAGTCGCTGGGAAGAATCCCTAGTGATATGAACTGAGAGAGAATCTGTTTGATAAGCTCGATTTTGGGTTGCGAGTGCGATCTTTCAGCTACCCTGAAATTAATATATAAAAGAGCAATTTTCAAATGACCATTTACTTTTATAAGGTTTGGCAGCCTTATGGCTGTTTTTCTAACTTTTCTCCCCACGGAATTCACATCCAAGGTACTTACTGGCCAACGGTTGAGCATTATTATCAAGCGCAAAAGTTTGTCGGCAGCACAGATGCGGCAATTATACCCCTCATCCATGCTGCGGCTACCCCAGAAGAAGCTGCGGCTTTGGGAAGATGTAGCACTCGTCAACTCCGTCGAGACTGGGATTTGATCAAAACTGAAATTATGCGAGAAGCTGTACTCAAAAAGTTTCTCACTCATACTGAGATTAGAGAAGTTCTCCTGAACACAGGCAATGAGATTTTAGTTGAAAATTCCCCAACCGATTCTTTTTGGGGCTGTGGTGCTAATAAAGTCGGACAAAACCATCTCGGTAAAACCCTCATGAGTGTGCGTGAAGAAATCCGTAAATTACAATCTTTAACAGTAATTTACGAATAATTTAATCAAAATAGTTACATTCAACATAAAATCTGCAATTATACGGGGAATAGTAAAATTCCCCAGCCAAAAATATTTGAAAAATTTGTCAATAATTTAGTTATTTATTTGAAAAAAATCTTAATTAATTGAATTAATGGGCAAAAATGGTAAAAAATATTTTTAATTTAAAGTAATTACTAAGACTTTTTTTAAGTAAATTTACTCAAATATTTTCTTGATTAAGAATATAAAATTAATAAATGTCAATGATTAAAATTTTCTTGATTTTAGACTTGAGAGGATGTTTGGAAAATCTTTAATGATATGCCAAATGGTTTGATATCTCCCTAAATCTACTTTTGAAAGGCTACGGAAATCAACCAACATATCTGATACTTTTCAAATATCTTCTGTTCCATTTCCAAAAATATTTGCAACAGATGTACGGACTTAGCAACGCATTTGTAGCAGGAATTTTTGCAAATGGGATGAGAATCAAGGCATTGGAAATTGAAAACTCTGATCGGTGACAATTATAAAAAAAATTATACTTCAGTCATGGTGTATATAGACAATGACATTTACCGATAAACCAGACGGGTTGCAACAAAGCTTAGACCAAGAAAGTTTACTGCACCGGATGATAAAACAGATCAGGCGATCGCTTGATCTGCAAGAGATATTAACGACTACCGTTAGCCAAGTGCGTCTATTTTTGGGTGCAGATCGGGTAAAGGTATATCGCTTTGATGCGGATGGTAGTGGTGAAGTCATTGCTGAATCTATCCATGAACAACGTCTGCCATCCTTATTGGGGCAGCATTTCCCAGTTGATGATATTCCACAAGCAGCTAGGGAGATGTTTCTGTTAGCGCAGCAACGTTCGATTGTGGATGTGGCAAACAGGAAGATCGGACTATCGCCTCTACATTCAAAAGAAACTAGCAAACGTCTACAAGCTAATATCTACTATCGGCAAGTAGACCCGTGCCATATTGAATACTTAAAGGCAATGGGCGTGCAGTCTTCGTTAGTAATACCAATTTTAGATTGCGATCCCCAAGAACAATCGGCAAAGCCTAAACTGTGGGGATTGTTGGTATCTCACCAAAGTGAACCGCGACAGATTTTGAAGCGGGAACTAGAAGTATTACAGCAAGTTGCTGACCAAGTTGCGATCGCGATCGCTCAAAGTAATTTACTCACCGCAGCCCGTGTCAAGCAAGAGCGAGAAGCTACTATTAACCGAGTTACCACACTCTTGCATAAACTGCCGACAATCCAATTGCAGGGGGCGCTAGAAGAAGTTATTACTGCCTTCGGTGGAGTAGGTGGCAGACTTTACATTGAACAGAGTGGGGAACTATACACCTGGGGCGACCAACCGACACTCCTCTACGAGTTAGATAACAGTATTATCGAACAGCATCCTATCTGGCAAAACTGGATGGCTGAGTGTAAAGAAGGCAATATTTGGGCAATCGCTGACCTCTATAAAGAACCACGTTTGCGAGTTTTGGCTTTAGCATTCCGTTCTACTCAAATTCGCGGACTTTTGGTAATTCCCCTACATTACCGGGAAAAATTTATCGGTGTATTGAGCATTTTTCGCTCTGAATTTGAAACAGAAATCTTGTGGGCGGGACGATGTGAAGAAAATCGGCGACAACTGTTACCCCAGCTTTCCTTTGAGGTTTGGCGAGAGCAAAGAAAGGGGCAAGCGCTTGAGTGGAAGCCGGAAGACATCTCATTAGCGCAAGCTTTGTACGACCATTTCTCAATGGCAATTCAGCAGCAGCAAATGTATAAACAGGTACAAGCCCTGAATACTAACTTAGAACTGCGGGTGCAAGAGCAAACCTCGGAACTCGAAAAATCATTACTGTTTACGAAGTTACTCAAGCAAGTTACAGAGCATATTCGCGGTACTTTAGACTTGCAGGCAACTCTACAATCCATCGTCCGGGAAGTCCGTCCTCTGCTAAACTCAGATCGGGTGCTGATTTTCCAACTGAAGAGTAAATCGGTGATTGTGGAAGAGATTAATGGTAATTGGCAGTCAGTTTTGGGAGTGAATGCACAACCAGAATGCTTTCCTGAGGAGTATACTCATCTATATTTTCAGAGCAGGGTACGGGCAATTAACAACGTTACCACAGCCTCTTTAAGTGAATGTCATCGAGAGTTCTTGCAGAGTTTGCAAGTGCAAGCAAACTTAATAGTTCCGATTAATATAGGTATGGAACTATGGGGCTTACTAATAGCCCATGAGTGTGAGGCTCCCAGAGATTGGCAGGATGCAGAAATTGATTTATTGAAACAGTTAGGAGATCAGGCTGCGATCGCTATTCAACAAGCGCAACTCTACGAACAAACCTGTGATGCCGAAACTGAAGCCAGAAATCAAGCTGTACAGTTAGAGCATACCCTACATCAACTCCAAGAAACACAGACAAGATTGATTCACACTGAAAAAATGTCTGGCTTAGGACAGTTGGTAGCAGGTATCGCTCACGAAATCAATAACCCCGTTAACTTTATTTACGGTAATCTGTGCCACGCCACTGACTACACCGAACAACTGCTAGAAATTTTACGCCTCTACCAGTTACACTATCCCCACCCTCATAGTGAAATTAGCGCCGCAATCAAAGCGATCGATTTTGAATTTTTGGTAGAAGACCTCCCAAAAATTATGACCTCAATGCAAGTAGGAACCGAGCGCATCCGCTCAATAGTGCTGTCGTTACGCAATTTTTCTCGCTTGGATGAGGCTGAAAACAAGCGCGTTGATCTGCATGAAGGCATTGACAACACCTTATTAATTTTGCAACATCGGCTGAAAGCAAATTCTGAATTTCCAGGCATTGAGGTCATCAAAGATTATGGCAACATACCACGGGTGGAATGCTATGCCGGTCAAATGAATCAGGTATTTATGAATATTCTCAGCAATGCCATAGATGCCTTGGTAATGGGGAATGGGGGACTTCGGACTAAGGAACTCAGGACTAGGGACAAGGGGAATAACCCAGACCCAATCCCCACTATCCACATTTCCACTAAAATCTCAGCAGACAACTCTCGTCTGTTGATTCGTATTTGTGACAATGGGCCCGGAATGACTGAAGAGGTGAAAAAGCGGATTTTTGACCCATTTTACACTACCAAACCTGTCGGCAAGGGTACAGGACTGGGGCTGGCAATCAGCTATCAGATTATTGTCGAAAAACATGGTGGAATAATGGAGTGTATTTCAGAACCTAGCAAAGGTACAGAGTTCTGGATTGAAATTCCCGTCAAGCTTCCAGCCAAAATCAATAGTCAACCAAAGGTAGAAGAGCAGGGGGAGCAACCCAATGCATGAAAAAATTCAGTACAACTCAAAGAGGCTTCTTGCCTGTTGCCTTCCTATGCAAATAATTTCAGAATATTACAAAATGTTAGTTTCAAAACTTAAAATTTGAATTAGCAATTACTAAATTCATCCAAAAGGTTGATGATAAAATTTTCAACAATAGACTAAAGAAAGAATTTAGTAACTATCCAGAGTATGCAGTGTATTGAGTTGGATTAAAAACAATTTAAAAGTAAAGTTTAGTTGCAAAAAAAATCCCTCTTATCCAGAAGTGATATTTTAATAATTGAAGCTACTAAATAAGCTTCCCTGGCAGATATAAGAGCTGCATGTGGAATGTAGGAAGAGGTAAAAACGCTGTTTAACTTACATCTGTCTCGTCAAAACACAGCAACACCCAACGCGAAAACTGCTATTTCCTCAAATATGGAAGATTAGGGGGCGCTGTCACTGATTTTCGTTACTGGTTTACAGAAGTGATGGAAGTTAGTACATCCCTGGTTAGGCTAAAGAAGGAGAGGATATAGTTCAGCGAGTAGAGGTTTGGGTGTTGTTGTGTTTAAAGAGAAGTCTGAGACAAGGACTCCTCTTGGTGTAAGATTATACGAAGTGGAATAGTGAGAAACAGTTTAAATAGCGCCTTATGTCAATTATTGCGCTCAGAGCGTGGTATCTACAGGATTACGAGCCGATTCCAGAACTGGAAAAACGCCCGCCAGACATTCGCTTAAGCAAAAAAAGCCTGCTGAGATCAGCATTGCGAGCGGACTTTTTGGAAGAAAGCGACGAAGTTAAGAAATCAACTTGGTTTGGACGCTATCTGGAAGGGGAAAATATTGAATTTTATATTGAAGGTAGTGGCGGCTATTGCGTCGCTAACATCGACTTAATTAGTCATGAGATTTATTTCACTAAACAAGCGCTGTTGGCTCAGTTAGAACCAACGATTTTTTTATCTTATCAAACCGAGTATGCCGCAGCGACTAATGCCCTCAGAGAAGAACTGCGAAAAAGTTTGGACAGTTTAAACTTGCGATCGCGCCTTCCCCTAACATTAGTAGAATCCTCCCGCCCCAGCGATGCGACTGTACGCATTAACCGCACGATCATGCGAAAAATCCGTAAGAGTTTGTTATTTGTCGCTGACACAACGCCCATTGCTAGTATTGACGGTAAAGAAACTCCTCAAGTAATTCCTAGCCCGAATGTCTGTATTGAGATTGGCTATGCCATCCAAAGTAAGCGGTCTGAACAGATTTTACTAGCGCACATGCAACGCCCAGACTATGAAGGGCAATTTCCCTTCGACTTACCGACACAGCAAATTTTGCAATTCCAAGACACCACAGAACTAAATAAAATCCTTACAGGAACGATTCAAAATCAACTAGCACGATTCAAATTGTTTTTTTGAGCAATGCGTGGTGTTAATTAAAATATACGAACAGGTTTATTTTGTAGCCCAGAAGTAATCGAGCTTACCCGATCAACCACAGAAATCATGTATTTGTAATCTGGTACTTGTCCATTGGGTACATACCCTACTTCTTGAGCTAAATCTGAAGACGCCTCGCTCATCACTTTGCGGATAAACTCTTGACGGTTACGTTCTACATTAGGCCCAATCAAGACCACACCCAAAGGTACATAGTGAGGATCTTTAAATAAGATGCGGAATTCGGTTGGCCCAAACTGTGAACCGTAGAGACTCAATTCAGCCTCCGAGACAGCACAGGCGATCGCTTTTTCTTGGGCGACTAATTCCAGCGCAGCTTTAGGTGTGGGTGCAAATAGGATCTGTGCTAGCGTTGTACCATAAAGATTGTAAAGTGGGAAATAATATCCTGTTGCTGAACCTAACTGACCTAAAGCCACTGTTTGACCTTGTAGCTGTTTTAATTCAGTTATTGGACTGTCCTTGCGAACAACGAAGATTGAACGCAAATTATTAATACCTATTAAAGGAAATAGGGGAACATATTGGTGACGTGCGATCGCAATAGCCGCTAAACCCGGTGGAGCAAATGCCAATGACCAAGCACGAGCCTCAAGGCGCTCAACTGCTCTATTTTCATTAAAAACAGGCTCTAGCTGAATTAATGCATTTGTCTTCTCGCCCAAGTAATTATTAAATTTAGCATATTGCTTAATTATCTGTTCGCCTCCACCATAATTGATAACACCGATAGTTAATGTGCCCTGAAACTCCCGTGCTGATCGGCAGGCGGCAAATGTTAAACCTAGTAGATTAAACAGAAATAAACGACGGGGAAATCGCAAAAACATCACTAATTATGGTTAAGTAAATAACTTGGCTTTCAAGACTAATTTAGATAAGTTTGACTGCTGCCTAAATAGGTTCTGTTACAACAAAAAATTAACATTTATTTAAATACACTTGAAATTGTTTCTAACAGGTATAAATAAATATTAGACAAACTCATATACCACCTTCATTGGTTAGGTTATGTTAAACAAAATTACGTTAAAAAACCTAAAAATAGGTGCTAAATTTAACTTACTTTTAATATTAGTTTTCATAGTCAGTATTTTGGGTAGTGGCGTTGCATTATCCAGTGTACTTCAGGGAAGGGCGCAAAATGAAGTGGCTTCCCAAGCGCAGATTCTCATCCAAATGGTGAACGCAGTTAGAGACTATATACAAAATCGTATAGTTCGCCTATTGGAACCTACACTAGATACTAATCCAACCTTCATGCCTGAAGTAGTACCAACTTTTTCCTCTAAAGAGGTTTTTGAAAATTTTCGTAAAAAGCCGGAATATAAAAACTTTTTTCATAAGGATGCAACACTTAATCCAACTAATTTAGCGGATAAAGCTGATAATTTTGAAACTAAACTTGTAGAGCGTTTTCGCAACGAACCCAATACTCTAAAAATTACTGGCTTTCGTAAGGGTTAATTGGAGAGTTATGCAAGAGCTAAAGTCAACTTACACTTTTTAAGGAACTGATTAAAGGATTAGCCGTCTGGAGTCAAGAGTCATTGAGCATGGGGGCATTGGGACTGTTGACTGAGGAGCTATTCTCCTTGTCTCCTTCATCCCCTTCATATCCCCTACTCCCGTATGCTTACCCTTTTCATTCGGGGGTTACGTGGTTAACAATGGGTTGAATGTTTTTCAAATGATCCAACCTTATGCCTAGAACTGCAAATGAATATGCCGTATACCTCCTACTGGAAAGCGGCCACCGGGAAGAAGTACGTTTTCCTACTATTCAAGAGTTTCAGAAGTGGTATAGCAGCGAACTTGTGCCAAAGTCTGCTTCTAATGACTTTATTAGCGTGCCGATCAAAAATATTCAAGGGGAATATATGGTAATACGCCCTTCTCGGATCGTGGCAATCCGGGTAGAACCCGTTTTTAGTTCCAGTGTTGAAAGATTCAACTAAATGATGAGAAAAACCCTTGCTTTCCTTTCCTTGAGTCTAGGAATTGCCTTTGTAAATCCTCTCTGGTTGGCTGTTGCTCAGGTTCCTAATGTACTGCCGTTGCCAGTACCCACTACTCCTGATCTCTCGCCGGTGCCAATACCAATCACTCCAGAGATAACGCCGCCACTAAAACCAATAGCCATAGGAACCGATTGTAAGCCCCAGCACGCTTGCTTGGGTTGGGATGAGCAACTTTGGGGTCAAAAAGGCGATCGCAAAGCACTGCTGGCTTCCATTGATAACAGTTTGCTTTACCTAACAAAGAAACAAGCGATCGCAGCATATCAAAATTATCCAGTCGAGGGAATTACCCTTGATCGCGTCCGCCGGAGTTTAATACGTTTTCGCCAACTAGTTGTCAGTTCTAAGTCAGCAGCGCAATTACAAGCCGCTGTTCGCCGTGAGTTTGTCTTTTACCAGTCTGTGGGCAACGATGGCAAGGGTACTGTTAAGTTCACTGCTTACTACGAACCTATTTACACGGCTAGCCGTGTCAGGACTGCAACATATAAATATCCCCTTTATCGGCTACCATCTGATTTCAACCAATGGCCGAAACCCCACCCAAAACGAATTGATTTGGAAGGGAAGGATGGTTTATTAGGGAATAAGAGCCAGTTGCGCGGTTTAGAAATGCTTTGGTTTCGCGATCGCCTAGACGCATATATGGTACATATACAAGGTTCTGCCCAAATTAAATTAACTAATGGCAAAACAACATCAATTGGCTATGCAGGTGGGACTGACTACCCTTGGACTAGCATCGGCAAAGAACTAGCCAAAGATGGCAAACTTCCACTGGCAGGATTGACAATGCCACGTCTAATTAGTTATTTCCAAGGAAAACCCCAAGAGTTGAGCAATTATCTGCCCCGCTGGGAACGATTTGTTTTCTTCCAAGAAACAAGCGGTAGACCAGCTACTGGTAGTATTCATGTGCCAGTAACAGCAGAACGTTCCATTGCTACAGATAAGTCTCTCATGCCTCCAGGAGCGTTAGCGCTGATTCACAACTCATTTCCCTATCCTATTAGTGGTGGCAAACTAGAGAGGCGTACTGTCAGCCGCTTTGTACTTGACCAGGATACAGGAAGCGCCATCAAAGGCCCAGGCCGGGTGGATTATTTCATGGGGTCTGGTAAACTAGCAGGCGATCGCGCTGGCATCACAGGCGGTAATGGTTCACTATATTATTTGCTGCTCAAAGAATAGATATTGGGCATGGGGCATTGGGCATGGGGCATTGGGAGTGTTGAGTGAGGATTTTATTCCCCTTGTCCCCTTGTCCCCCTCATCTCCCTCATCTCCCCCTGCTCCCCACTCCCCACTCCCCACTCCCCACTCCCACCTAATACGGCGGATAAGCAAAATCATCTTCATCAGCATAAACATAAGAGTTGGAAACTCCTGCCATTGCCAATTTAGGCGTTTCTGATTTTACAGGTTCCTTTCCAAAATCTTTGTATTCTTCAAAAGTCTTGCAAATCATTGCAGACTCAAGAGAATCCGAAGCAATTAAATATTGTGTTAAAGTGCCTACCGTAGGATGTTTGAAGTCTACAGTTGAAGCTACCAGAACTGTATTTGGTTCAATACCTCTTTCTTCACACTCAATTATGGGGCAGAAAATGCCGTGAGCATGGAACAATGGCCCTTTTGGTGTCAAAGGTTGCTTGCGATAAACAGCATAAGCTTTTTCTAGTTCAGCAACGAATCCACTAACTACTTTACCTTGTTGATATTCGCAGTAGGTTTTGCTGAAACTCGCTCCGGCTGCACCATTAAGAGTTAGTTGTAATGGTGATTCATGTAAAAACTTTTTATTCTCACCTACTATAAAAATTAGATAGCGAGTAAAGGTTTTAAATTTAAGTTTGTCGGCTAAAAAAGCATCATAATTCTCTTTGAGCGTACCCAGTTTTAGACCACTTTCCCGGTCTTTGACAGACAATGGTCCCCGACGCACTAAAACCAAACGTGGAGTATTGGTAATAAAGACTGTCTCGACTCCAGAGCTAAATTCATGCTCTATCTGCTGCCAATTATCATCTGGCACAAAGCCGACAGCATTGGCATTATCTAGCTTAATAGCCAAACCGTGAGATTGCATTCCATCTGTGCCATACCGAGGATTAATCATCTGACACCAGGGGATGACTTGAGAAGGCGGTGCATTAAATTTCTCGTCTTCAAAGTCGAAATTAGCAGATGCTTTCATCGTTTTAGGCTATCAAAGTGTTTTATTGAACAAGTTTATCGGCAGAGTGCTTCTCCTGGAGAACCAGAAGCAGAACTTGGTACGTCGCCTTTAAAAGAAGGCTGAACGTGGCATCAAACTGACGTAGTAGTTTTTCCAGATTAAGGCAGAATTAATCTATGTTGCAATCCCTGTATCGTTTTGTAACAACAGATCCTTATCGAAACAGTACTAGGCACCGAGTACTTATTGCTCACTATTATTTCGGTGAACTCAAAGCAGCAAGAGTCTTTAAATCCGGCACTTCTAAGTCAGGTTGACTTATTGCTGATCCTGTGGGGGTAACTGCTTTTTGGACTGCTTGACGGTTTACCCAGACTGTTGATAGTCCTAAAGATTTGGCTGTAACGATATCGTGATATACACTAGCAGCAACGTGTAATATCTGATCTAACGGCAAATCAATTCTTTTAATAGCCAGTCTGAAGTTGTTTAATGAGGGTTTATAGCTTTTTGCTTGTTCTGCTGTGATTATTTGGTCAAATTCCACCTCTAAGTGCTTTGCCGAGAAAGCAAAGAGATCGTCATCTACATTTGAGATAATTACCAGCTTAAACTTTTGGCTTAAAACTCTAAGTGCCTCCACTGTATCGGGGAAAGGCAGCCAATACTGAATTGAATTAGCAAGTGAATTTAGTTCGTCAGCAGTAGGCTCAAAGCCAAATCGCTCACCAAATTTCTGGACTACTCTCTTTAAAACTTCTCGATATTTGAGATATTCTCCTTTTTCCACTTCTGCTTCAAATTCAGCAAAAAGTTCCAAAATTTGATTGTCATCGAAATCAGTGTTGTGTGCCAGCAGAAGTGGTTTTAGTACTCCTAAGATACCGTTCTCCCAATCAATCAGGGTTCCGTAACAATCGAAAGTTAAAGCCTTGTACTGATTGAAATTAATCACCTTTTTATACTCCAGAGCTTGATTAATAGTGTTCAGTTTTGATAAACCAAAAGACGGGTGAATCCATCTGCATTGGCGCAGCCTGTCGCAGGCATCGCCACTCCTGTACCACTCTTAAAGCCTCTGAACATTTCTTCTATATCAAAGTATTTAAGTAGGTAGACAATAAAAGGCTAAAGTGTGTGAATACAAGTAAGTAGATTTGCACAACAAAACTAAACCTTACATCTTGCACCTGGAAGTATGAATGTCAAAACCACAACTACGTGCAAGGAGAGCTAGGCGTTCAATTTCAAGTAAAATAACAGACATGACTACTTAGGCAAAAATAGACTCTAAAGCAGTTTGTGCTTTTAACTGGGGCATTAGTGGCGTTGAACCAAGATGAGTGTAAAAATAAGGTAAAGTAGCAAACTCGATACAGTCAGTACTTACAAGCTGTAATTTTATCTATCTATGTAAGCATACTATATATAATATATTAGAAAAATAATTATACAACCGTATATTTTTACATTATCATCAATAATAAACATCTCAAAGCCTTATTTTAAGGTACATACTAGCTAATTCATGATGATTGCATTTACACCCTATAGCTTAGTCCAGCTATCTCCATCTCTATCTTGCTTGTAGCAAAAGTAGTATTTAAGCTCCTGGAAGATATAGGAATACATAATGAACCATGTGTGATAAATTTTTAATTGATACTGAATCAACACATATTTCGTCTGACGAAGTAGTTGTGGAGACTGCTAATCGGACTCGGTTACTTCAACTCGAACATCCGGGGATGGGTTATTCCTTTACTCAAAAGATGATTGATGCAAACACCTTAGCTGAAACTCGAAAGCTTTTAAATAATGCAATAGTACGTGCTTGGTACGCAGTGAAGTCGGAGCGCAGACCACCAGCTCTAACCCCTACACGTTGGGTATGGCGACTTGCAGGTTTTTACCATTTGTGCCATTCCACCCCTCGACTGATGGAGGAAGCGCAAGAGCGCTTCGCTTCAGCAGATCGTCAGAGTTTGGCACAGTGGGCTGCACAGAAAGCCAGAGAAGAGGCAGGTCACGACCTACTCGCTTTACGGGATATTGAGTCGATGGGATATAGGTCCGAAGCTGTTGTGCAAGCACTTGTTCCTCCGGCTGCAAAGGCGTTGCTGGATTACTTCACCCAGAGCGTTCAGGGAGCAGATCCAATTGATTGCGTGGGCTATTCTTATACTGCGGAACGTTTAGGGATATGTATAGGAGAAGGTTACATCCAGAGTATAGAAGCACTGCTACCACCAGGTATCACAGCTACTCGTTGCCTGCGCGCGCACAGTGCTGTTAGCACTGAGGTGGAACACGTAAAGGAAACGCTTGCAATGATTGCTGGTCTTACTTCTGAAGAACGTGTTCGCGTGGCGAAAGCTTGTTATCAAGCTGCATTGTTGCGCTTCAGCCCACCCAAGGAAGCTTATATATCAGATGAGGAGATTCAGAATGTGTTAAAACCACTAAAAGCTTAGAAATAACCATGAGGGAGGCTTGGTTATCAACTGCTTGGTATTGACCTAACAGCCAAGCGAACTTTTTTAAGACAGCCTAGAGAGTGTACAA
Source organism: Chroococcales cyanobacterium (assembly GCA_038259325.1). Classification (GTDB taxonomy): domain Bacteria; phylum Cyanobacteriota; class Cyanobacteriia; order Cyanobacteriales; family Nostocaceae; genus Nostoc. Next base: position 43,671 of record JBBSOX010000024.1, read on the forward strand.
TTTAGCACAATTACAAGAAAAAGATCATGAAAACAGCGACAGTAACAACTACAGCTATCGAGCAGCAATCTTCAAGTTCTTATGATTCTGCTAGCAGTCCCAGCGAGACCAGCTTAGAGATTTTGGATAACACAGAGTTTGAGTTGGAAAGAATCATGTTTGAGGAATTCGCAAAGGGATTACCAAGCGATATTCCTATGGCTGGTTTCTAGTTTCGGCTTATCTACATACTTTAATAATCAGGCTTGAGTTACTAGTTGATATCCCTCAATTGTTTAGCTTCTACTAAGGGTTTGAAGAAGCTCAGATGCTAGTTAGATTCAAATACCGTAACAGTTAAACAATTAGGGATTGACACTTTTGGGCAGAGAAAACCTCCTATCTACTGACCTGACGTTTTAAACATATATTGCTGTAGGTTCCTCGAAACGGTGAAATCTTTACTGGTTTTATATAACTCCTTGCCGAGGCTGTTTTTCCTAAGCAATTGCTCCCAACCCTTTCAGAGTAGCAATAGTCGCAGTAGTTAAACCCGTAACCCCCGTAATATTCATTCCTTCATAAAATTTCTTAGCCTTCAAAGTTTTCAAGCACTTGCCCGTGTTGATATCCCAAAGTCGAATTGTTTCATCAGCGCCACTACTAGCCAGAGTTTGATTATCTGGGCTAAAAGCGATTGACCAGACCCAAGCTGAATGTCCATGTAACGTTCTTTTGCATTCACCTGTATCAACGTCCCATAACTTAATTGTGTAATCGGGACTGCTACTAGCTATAATCTGACCGTTTCGACTAAAGACGACTGCTTTAACAATACCATTTGCACAAACCCGGAAAGTTTGGAGGCAAGCACCAGTACTAACATTCCACAACCGGATTGTTCCGTCATAGCTGGCGCTTGCCAGCAATTTACCATTTGGGCTAAAAGCAATTGACCAAACCCAATTCGTATGCCCTTCTAACGTTCCTTTACACTCACCAGTGTTGACATCCCACAACTTGACTGTCTGATCCCAAGCACCACTGGCTACTGTGTTTCCTTGAGGACAAAAGGCAAGTGACTGGATTGCAGCACGATGCCCCTGGAAAGTTTGTAAGGTTTGTCCCGTATTGACATCCCACAACTTCACCGTACAGTCGTGACTGCCACTTGCTAAAGTTTGACCATCGGGGCTGTAAGCAACTGACCATACTAGAGCATGATGTCCCAGGAAAGTTTGTAAGGCTTGACCCGTATTGACATCCCACAACTTCACTGTTCTATCGTCACTGCCACTTACCAATGTTTGCCCTTTTGGACAAAACGCAACTGATCGAACCGCAGCACTATGCCCCTGGAAAATTTGCAAAGTTTTACTCGTATTAACATCCCATAACCTTACTGTGTGATCGTGACTACTACTTGCTAATGTCTGACCATCCGGACTGTAAGCAACTGACCAAACTTGGCTAGTATAACCACTGAAAGTTTTGAGACATTGACCAGTATTAATGTTCCATAGCTTCACTGTTTGGTCTTCACCGCCACTGGCGAGAAGATCTCCTTTCACACTAAAGACGACAGAGCATACCCAACCCGAATGTCCTTGAAGGGTTTTTAGACATTGCCCAGTGCTAAAGCTCCATAGCTTCACTGTGTGGTCGAAACTGCCACTAGCGATGATATTGCCTTGAGGATTAATGGCAACTGACCAGACCGCAGCATGATGCCCTTGTAGAGTTTTAATGCATTCACCAGTGTCAAAGTCCCATAACTTTACTGTCTGATCATCACTGCTACTCGCTATTGTCTGACCGTCTGGACTGATGGTGATTGATCGTATTCCATCATCATGCCCCTGTAGAGTTTTGATACATTTGCCAGTGCTGATATCCCACAATCTAATTGTGTCGTCATCACTGCCGCTCACTAGCGTCTGACCATCCGGATGGAAGACCGCAGAAATTACCCAACTTGTATGTCCCCGGAAAATTCTGAGACATTCAGTGGTGCTAACACTCCATAGCCTTATTGCATGGTCATCACTGCCACTTACTAGCATATTACCATCTGGACTAAAGGCTACCGACCAAACCTCACTATTATTGTGTTCCGAAAAGGTTTGCAGGCATTGACCTGTAATGACATCCCACAATTTCACAGTAGAGTCAGCACTCCCGCTAGCAAGGGTTATACCGTCAGGATTGAAGGCAAGTGATACAACCCAGTTGGTATGACCCTTGCAGTTGAGGATCTGTTTGCCATCCGCAGTATTTCGTAAGCAAATCTCACCATTGCTATCCCCCGTAGCCAAAAGTTTGCCGTCGGGGCTAAAGGCTACGGACAAAATACCACCGAAGGCTTCAGCAAAGACAGACTTAGCTAGATCAGCGTTTTGGAAATTTACATCGTGCAATTTCACATTCCGCAAGTCTGCTTGCCAAACCGTTAGTTCAGAAAAATCATGACCCCTTAAATCTATCTGTAGTTGACAAAGCAAATTAAGAATATTTCCACCTGTGTACCCTAGTTCTTGCGGCGATTCTTCCCGTAGCTTTACTAAAATTTTAGCTAGTCGATTTTCAATGCCTTTTTTACTTCTCAATCTAGTGAGCAGTTCATCAAGAATCGGTTTGAGGATGAGGCGAATTTGAGCTTCTCTTATATAGTCTTTCGCACTCGCCTTGATCAAAGCGTGGCATCTAAAAAGTTCAATATTCTCAGTTGTAATCTCTTCACAGACTTGCTCTATAAATACCTGAGTTACATACTCTATGACTACAGGTTGTAGGGTGAAAGTTATTGCACTTTTCTCAACTAGCGATCGCCTTACCAGAGATTCCACAGCCTCCATTAGTTTTGCTTGCGGTACTTGTGATATAATATCGTCTCGCAATTCTGGAAGCGCCATTGGCTCACGATTAATCGCTAGCCAATACATTATTTCCTTTTCTAAATCTGACAAACGCTCAAATTGCTGCTCTAAGATATCACGAATGTCGCCAAAAACAGCTGTGTCTTGTTGCAGAAATTCAGTCACATTACCATCAAAAACATCTTTAATGGTTGTGGCAACTATCTTCAACGCTAATGGATTGCCTGCATAGCGTTCAATCATTACTTTCCATTCATTCTCTGCCGCAGATAGCCCTTTGAGTTTTAAGATTTCTTGCCCTTCTGCCACCTTTAAACCATTCAGTGATAATGAGCGAACAGGTAATGCTTGTCCTTCTAGCAATGCCACTTCTCTAGGTTTTTCACGACTAGTCAGCACTAAGCAGCTTTGGTGAGTTGCTTCTCCTACCCGTCTTAAAAGCTCACCATATTCCTCATATCTTTCTCGATAAAGTCCGGCGCGGCTACCACTGCGGAGAATTGACTCTGTATTATCAAGTATCACCAAACAGCGATGATTTTGTAAATAATAGAGTAGTCTCGATACCCGATCGCTAAAGTTTTCTGGTAAGTTAACTTCTGTTTCTTGTTCGTCAGATAGAAATTGGATTAGGTTACTTAGAATAATTTTAACAGGCGGTGCTTCTCGTAGCGATCGCCAGATCACATACTCAAAGTTCTGCTGAATCTGTTGAGCAAACCTTACAGACAGCGCCGTTTTACCAATGCCTCCTATTCCCAATACTGCCACTAATTGGCAGTGTTCATTGAGAATCCATTGCTCTAGCGTGGTAAGTTCTTCTGTCCGTCCATAAAAAACTGAGTTAAAGATAGCTTCTCCCCAATCTAAGCGAGTATTTGAGCTTGAGTAGTCACTTTTATCTATTTTTAACTCAAAAGCTGAAAAAAGCTTTTCAATAGTCTGTTTGTCAACTCCTCCTTCGCGATTTAATACTTTTGAAATAGTAGCGGAATATAACCCAGAGCGGAAACTCATTTCTTCGAGAGTATACCTGTTTCCAAAATTTTCCTTTGCTTCTGACTGATGCTTTGCCTCCTTAATTTTTTGTAACCCCTTGTTAGTAAGTGCAACGCCACGCTTGCGTCTCCAATTCTGTAAAGTCATGTATTAAATCACGTTTGGGTAATCGCCTTTGACACAAAAGAATTATCTACTAGGTTGCTATAGATATGAGGTGATAACCATCACAAATGAATAATCTCATGTTGCAGAGGATTTTAAAGAGGTGTATAGCCAAAATATTTACTGATGCAAGCCACCTTTGAGAATCAACTCGTTTCAGCAATTCAACACCGTTTTCTCAACAGACAATCTGGCCTGTACAGCATTGCTGACATAAGCTTTTCACCTTAAAGCTTCTTGCAGCAGACGTAATGGCAGATTCATTACGTGTGCTGCTATTTATTTAACACCTGGGATTTTCAGTAATATGTTTGGACTGTAAAGCTTAAGTTCAATCTCAAAATCTCGATTTTCACTGGTAAAGATGTTGCTGAATTGGCAAGCTTGATAAAGAAAGTTTGTATATATCTAGCTTATCAATCAATGAATAAAACTGCTGCACTTAAATTTACCCGTTTGGCAACCTCCAGTAAAAAAAGGGCGCTTAAGCGAATTACTTTAAACTTGACATCAGATGAAGCTCAGAACCTTGAAAAGTATTGTGAACAAACAGGCCGACCAGCAATAGATGTGATTCGGGAACTCATTCAAGCATTGCCTTGACTTTTCATGCCAAGTCTAAAAAGCCTCAGCATAAAAGAGTTATGGCTAAAGTAGAAGGGGTTGCAGATTTGGATAAAGGTTTTTAAATTTACTTTGTCAAAAGTCATTCAAGAGCGTTAATCATAGATTAGACCTTCACGACTGGATATTTGCTATTTCAATACTGTTGTCTGTTGCAAAAATACTAAAAACAAGGGTTAAAAATTGTTTTGTGACGGAAGTGACCACAGAGTAAGAATAGGCGTGGAACCGGAAAAACAGTCTCTCACTTCTTATCGTGCAACTCAAGAATAGTTCTCATGTCATCTTGTCTTCGGCGTGCTGCGCTCGTTTACAGTTGGCGCAGCACGCTTTAACTCATTTTTTTACGTCCCTCTCAATCCTCACAAACAATTACCACTCGTTAATTTAATACCTCCAATTAAACCAAATTCTAATGCTTATATAGGACTTATATTTGATTGCGTGAAAAAAACTCAGTACACTTTTATTCCTTTTTAACTGTTCCCTGTTCCCTGTTCCCCGTTCCCCGTTCCCCGTTCCCTGTCTCTACAAGTGGTTCAGGAATCAAATCGGATTCCTATATATTGAGATAAGAATGAACCAAGGTGAAATGGTTTGCTAATCTACTTTTATTTCATCGGTGGCAACGCTCGAATTAGTTCTCTAATCACATCAGTTGCTGGTCTGCCTGTTTGTTCACAATACTTTTCAAGGTTCTTGGCTTCATTTGTTGCCAGGTTTATAGTGATTCGTTTGACCGCCCATTTTTTGTTCATGCTGAAATAATTCCTGTAATCATAGCTTCAAACCTCGATTTTACCTTCCTAACTGGAAAGTAACCTAAATTAGGGATATACCAAGATACCTTAGCTCGACTTTATCCATTTTTGTCGCAACGTGAACGCTATCGCTGAAACCTTTGGGAGACGGTAGTTTTACTTTTTTAACTTCATCGATAATCTGTGATGTAGAAAAAGTATTTGCCAAAAAGCCAGGGTTTTTGCCGGATAAAGAAAACCGAATTCTTAGTTTTGGATAAAGTCGAGTTTATCCTCCAAATTTTGCCGCCTCTCAATTTAATTCTCAACCCGCTTTTCTCACCTTGATAACCCAGGTTAACTTTGCAGAATGCCTATTTCTATCGTTCTGATTAGATTTTTAATTAAAGCTTAATTGCAATAAGTTTGGTATTAATAATACAAAATAACGTCTTAACCTAAATTTGTACTAATTTTAACTCAACCTTTGCTTACACTGTATGCCTTAGTAAGAAGATTGTCTAGTAACTATGGTAAAGTACGGCATTTTCGTAGGAATTTAGATGCATTTTTACCATTAATCCAGAGCTAGAAGGCGAATTGGAGGTTTTTACGAGTTGCTGTTTACTGCATTAAGGATTGTAGATTCATGAAACTGCAACTCAGAGCCAAATTAACTGGAGTGTAGACGGAGGAAATGCACAGATAATGCTTGCATAGTAGAAAATCATGTGTCTACGCCTACAGCATCAAATTTGCATATTTTCTGTGGAGTTTTCTTAACTATTATTGAGGAACATAAATGCTTGAGGCTATCGCTGTTGCTTGGTTATTACTGTTCTTTGGCGATTTTCTATCTACATTTTTTTACCACGTACCCGATCACGTTTTTGGTAGCCTACATTTAAAAACGCACCACTCCTGGAAGAAGGACTTCCGTCACTACGCTATTTTGACTTTTAATCCCCAGGTTCTTTTAGATGGTATCTTGGGAGCTTTACCTTATGTACTGATAGCAGTAGTTTTGTGGTCTTTCTCTCCCATCGGCGTTATCTCTGGATTACTGCTTGGTCAGTTTCATGTATGGTGGAGACACATAAGTGTACTAGGTTGGCAAACTTCAAAGCCTGTAAAAATTTTATGCCAAATTCTATTTATTACTACCCCTGAGAGACACTGGTTGCACCATCACAAAACTAATTTGGGTTTTGGTGATATTTTCACGTTCTTTGAACAACCTGCACAAATGTGGTTACGCTGGCTTCGGCTACTCAGACTTCGTTTTCGCTACTCTCGGATCTAACTGAAGCTACCGCTTATCTAAATACTTTTTAAAATTACCAAAAAAAGCTGCGATCGCAGCTTTTTTTGTAGACTTATGTTTTGCTATATAAAGGATTATTGCAGTCTCAGAAATGCGCTCACCTACGAATTCAAAAAAGCTAATTCCCAATTTACGAGTAGTGGCAACAAGAGACATCAATTGTCCATAGTTAAAATCTATGTTTTTCTATAATTATCAAAGCTTTAATTATAGCTTTTTGATAACTCATCAAAAAGTAAGCGAGTTACACAAACCGAAGGATGTCTCTGTTACAAAGTTTAAAGATATTTGCTACCGCTCAAATTCGTTGTTATGTTGCCCATCTTTCTGGGAAAACTAGTCTTAATTAGTAAATTATTATAGCCCTAGATTTTTATGGCAATTCCTCTCTTTTCCAGAGATACTAGGCGTAGCTTCCTGATCCGAAGGATTATGGATACCTACAGTGAAGAAGGCATGAGGCAGGTTAGTGCAGCGGTAGCGAGTCCGCGAGCGTCGGCAGGAGTTAGAGGGTTGAAATATTGTTTAGGCTTCTTTTCTATACGAGAGGCTGCACCAATACAACTGTTACTAATTGAGAAATTATCTGTCCTGGAAAACTTAGTGGCAGAGGTGGCAGATATAATTAACAGCCTGGTTGGCTTGAATGCGGTAAATTTACAACCTGCTCTAAATGAGGTGTTTCATGTCCGCAGTTAGCCTCAGAAAGATTCTCAACAAAAAAGAGTTGCCATCTCTGGTTCATAACTTAGTCTACCAGTTTAACATTGCGATTGATATTGAACTGGTAGACGGCACAAAACTAATTAGCATTGGGGAACAACCTGCGAAAAACCGATATCCAATCGAGGTTTCAGGAGAAATCATCGGTTGGGTTGTTGGGGGAGAACAGGCAACTCTACTGGCGACTTTGCTCTCATTTCTGGCAAAGCAGGAAGCTGAGAAGAAAGTACTCGCCAAAGAACTGCTGGAGCGATACCAGGAAATTGATTTGTTTGAGGATATCTCAACTCAACTCACAACAAGTTTGGATACGCGACAGATTGCCCAACTCGTCCTTCAAGAATTGAGTCAATTAATTGAATCATCTGCGGGGATGATTCTGCTACTGAGTCCAGATGCAACTACATTTGAAATCATTGCCGAATTTGGTGTATTTTCTGACCACAGTCAGCCGGAACCAGGTAAAGGAATTATTGGCAACATTGTCCAATCTAACCGGGCAGAACTGATCAATGATGTGCAAGCCGATCCACGATTAGAGGGGCAAAAAAATGTTAGTGCAATGATTTGTGTACCTTTGCGAGCCAAGGAGCGGGTACTGGGAGCGATCGCTATTGGAACGCCCAAACCTGACTCATACATGGCTGAACACCTGAAACTTGTGAGTATCTTTGCCTCTCAAACTGCGATCGCCATTGACAAAGCTATGCTTTATGAGCAAAGCACTCAAGCAGCCCTCCAGGCAAAAGCTCAGACACAGAGGCTTCAGCAAGCTCTCCATGAGTTGCAATTGGCCCAAACTAAGTTGATCCAAAGCGAAAAAATGTCCAGCTTAGGGCAACTCATTGCCGGAGTTGCCCACGAAATCAACAACCCGGTTAACTTTATTTGTGGCAATTTAAAGTATGTTGCTGAATACGCCCAAGACTTATTGCACCTGTTAGAAAAATATCAGAAATTTTTACCTGTTGCTCCTCCAGAACTGGAATCAGAGTTAGATAATATCGACCTGGAATTTATCATGGAGGATCTCCCGAAACTCCTAAATTCGATGAAAGTGGGCACAGGTCGGATCGTAGAAATTGTCCAATCCCTGAAAAACTTCTCCCGCCATGACGAAGCAGAAATGAAAGCCGTCAACATCCATGATGGGATCGATGGAACGCTGATGATTCTTCACCATCGCCTGAAAGCGGCTATTCGTCGACCGGAAATTGAAATCGTTAAAGACTATGCCAAACTTCCCTTGATTGAATGCTACCCCGGACAGTTGAATCAGGTATTTATGAACATCCTGGCAAATGCCATTGATGCTCTAGAGGAGGGAATGGGCAATGAAGAAATATCCTCCCCTACTGCCCAAATCACCATTCGTACTGAAGTTTTCGACAACCAGTGGGTTGTGATTCGCATTGCCGACAACGGCCCAGGCATGAAGGAAGAGGTAATCCGCCGCATCTACGATCCCTTCTTTACTACGAAAGATATTGGTAAAGGAACCGGGTTAGGCATGGCAATCAGCCACCAAATTGTTGTAGACAAACATCGGGGAATACTCAAGTGTCGTTCTCAACCAGGTGAAGGCACAGAATTCTGGATTCAGATTCCAGTCAATTGTGCATTGGCAGACGCGGCTGAAGAACAGAATTGCACCTCTGCGTCACCAACTCTCACAACCGATGCCGAGGGCTTCATTCCCTCAACAGTTCCAATGCTGAAACCGACGGATTTGCTGATCCGCCACACTCAATTGATTCAGCGACTTTCACAGCACAGTCCAAATGTGGAAGGTGCATCACCCGATGAAATTTACCAGATGTTCCAACGCCACCCAATTTCGTTAAAGCTTTACGCCACTTTGTTGTCTTGGTTCTGTTGTTCTAACCCTACTCAAATACGCCACTAAAGAAATCTCAACCATGTTTAACCAACTTGATGAATACAACAGCCAGCTATTTGAACAATGTCCTGTTGGGCTAGTATTATGCCGAACAGATGGGACGCTAATTAACATCAACCTCGCCTATGCTGCAATTTTGGGGCGCACTATTCCAGAAACTCTAAATCTCAACTACTGGCAAATTACTCCGAAAAACTATGCAGCTGCCGACCAAGCTAGCCGGGAAAACCTAGAACAAACCGGTCGTTACGGCCCCTACGAGAAGGAGTTAATCCACAAAGGCGGGTATCTGGTTCCGGTCAGAATCTCTGGACTGATGATTGAGAAAGATGGAGAGCAACTAATCTGGTCTAGTGTGGAGGATATCAGCGACCTTCGACGCGTTCAGCAGGAACGCCAACATAATGAAGAAACCTTGAAGCAGAGTGAAGCCCGATACCGATCCTTGGTGACAACTAATACACAAATTGTCTGGGTAAGCACACCACAAGGAATTTGCTTTGAACTGGCAAGCTGGATAGCCTATACAGGTCAAAGTCTAGCTGAAGCAGAAAATGGGGGCTGGATTGATGCCGTTCATCCTGACGATCGCGCCTACACCGGAGAAGTCTGGAGTGCTGCTGTGGCAAACCTCAGTATGTATCAAATTGAATACCGAATTCGTGGCAAGGATGGCAACTATCGCTACTTTTGGGTCTGGGGTGCGCCCGTTATAGAAGAAGATGGCAGCGTCCGGGAGTGGATTGGCACCTGCACCGATATTCACGAGCGCAAGCTGGCAGAAGCCGAAAATCAGCGTCTTCAAGAACGATATCGCTCGTTAGTAACTGCTACTTCACAGATCGTCTGGGGAACTACCCCAGAAGGGCTGGGAATAAGCGGTGAAATGCTCACCTGGATGGACTATACGGGGCAGAGCGAAGCTGAAGTTGAAGGGTGGGGCTGGATCGATAAAATTCATCCCGATGACCGTGCCAACTCCACAGAAGTTTGGAATGCTGCTGTGGCAAACGGAGGTATCTACCAAACCGAATATCGGCTGCGTGGCAAGGATGGCACATACCGCTACTTCTCTGTCTGTGGTGCTCCTGTCCTGGAAGAAGACGGCAGCATTCGCGAATGGGTTGGCACCTGTACTGATATTCACGATCGCAAGCTGGCAGAAGCTGAAAATCAACGTTTATTGGATATGTTGAATCATTCCAGCGATGCCATCATTGTCCGCGACATGAGCGACAAAATCTCTCACTGGAATCAGGGGGCCGAAAGGCTCTACGGTTGGACGCGTGAGGAAGTCAAAGACCAATGCATTCAGGCTTTTATCAAAAAAACCTTTCTAAAACCAAAGGAAGAAATTATCGCAGAGTTATTAGAGCAAGGCAATTGGGAAGGAGAAGTGGAACATCTCACCCATAATGGCAAACTGATTACCGTCCAGAGTCGATGGACTTTGCAACGAGACATCGACCGTCAGCCCTGTGCGGTGCTGGAAATCAATACCGACATCACTGCCCGCAAACAAGCAGAAATCTCTCTGCGGCAACTGAATCAAGAACTAGAAGCCAGAGTTGTAGAGCGGACGGCTGCTCTGCAAAATACCCTAGCAGAAGCGCAGGGATTAAATGCCATTTTAGATAATTTAGCGGATGGTTTGTTAGTGGCAGATACCACAGGACAAATCACCCACTTCAATCCTGCCTTTTTAGGTATGTATGGATTGACAGCCACTGCCCTCAATGGCCACTATCGAGAACTACCGATATCTGGTTTAGCAGACCTGATTGCACTAACTCAGTCCCATCCCAAAGAGGTATTCTCTGCCGAAGTTGCACTGACGAAGGAACGCATTGGTCAGGCAGTGGCAACCGCCATTTTCAAAAAGATGGCAGTGCAAGAACCCGCCGCTTGCTTTGGTTCGGCGCTACTGATTCGGGATGTGACGGCAGAAAAGGAAATCGACCAGATGAAGACTGACTTCATCTCAACGGTTTCCCACGAGCTGCGGACGCCGCTGACTTCTGTTCTCGGTTTTGCGTCCATCATTCAAGAAAAGCTGGAAACCGATGTGTTCCCAATGATTTCTACCGAAGACCGCAAGCTTCAGAAAACCATTAAGCGGGTGGCTGACAATCTCAACATTATTGTGTCGGAAGCAGAACGGCTCACATCTTTGATTAATGATGTTTTGGACATCGCCAAGATGGAAGCAGGTAAGGTGGAATGGCAGATGCAGCCGATTGATCCCAGCGAATTACTGGATTGGGCAACCAATGCTACCGCAGGGTTATTTGAAACCAATGGCTTGCAGTTTGTCAGCGAGATTGAACCTGGACTGCCCCACATAGTAGGCGATCGCAATCGTCTGCTGCAAGTTTTAATCAACCTAATTTCCAATGCCGTTAAGTTTACCGAATCTGGTTGTGTCACCTGCCGCGTCAAACAAGGAAATGACGGTGTTTGCATCAGCGTCATCGACACAGGCATTGGTATTGCACCTGAAGACCAGCCGAAAGTATTCGAGAAATTCCGCCAAGTTGGCGACACCCTCACCGACAAACCCAAAGGCACAGGGTTAGGGCTGCCCATCTGTAAACAAATCGTTGATCATCACGGCGGTAGAATCTGGGTTGAGAGTGAACCAGGTAACGGCAGCGTATTCTCGTTCATCATTCCCACTTACGCCTGTGATCCAAAAACCACTCCTAATCTGAATTTCGATACTCTAGTCAAACAACTCAAAGAACACGTCATCACCACAAACACTGTGCTGAACCAAAACCGTAAAACGATCTTGGTTGTGGATGATGATGCCAACATTCGAGAACTGCTCCGTCAACAACTGGAAAACGAAGGCTACAAGGTTCGGGAAGCGAAAGATGGTGTGGATGCAATTCATCAAATCAAAACAGCTCGTCCCGATCTGATTCTTTTGGACGTGATGATGCCCCAAATTAACGGCTTTGATGTGGCAGCCGTTCTTAAAAATGATCCCCAGACCACAGACATTCCGATCATTATTCTGTCAATTATTGAAAACAAAGAACGGGGCTACCATATTGGCATTGATCGCTATCTCACTAAGCCCATTGACACAGAGAAACTCCTCAACGAAATTGACTCACTCCTTTACCAAGGCACTTCTAATAAAAAGGTATTGGTTGTAGATAAAAATGCATCAGCCTTAAAAACCTTATCAGATGTACTACAAACTCAAGGATACAGCGTGATTGAAGCCTCCGATCCGCAAGAATGCATCCATAAAGCCCTGTCAGCCAAACCTGACATGATCATCATCGATTCTATCTTCTCTCAAGAAGCCGATTTGGTGAAAACCCTACGGTTTGAGAAGGAATTGGAAAATGTATTTTTTATTATGCTGTCTGAACAATAATTGCTGTGACTGGGTACTGGGAACAAATTCTTCTAATCCCCAATCCCCAGTCCCCAATCCCCAATCCCCAATCCCCAATCCCCAATCCCTATGACCCAGAAAATTCTGATTGTTGATGATGAACCCAATATCTTGATTTTGATGGAACAAGCCCTAGAAGCATTAGAAGACGAGGGTGTTGAACTTCTAACTGCTAGAAATGGAGAAGAAGCTCTCGAAACAATTAAAACTGAAAAACCAAATCTAGTTTTTCTCGATGTGATGATGCCTAAAATGAATGGTCTGCAAGTCTGTCATATTGTGAAACACGACCTGCAAATGACTGACATCTACATTGTGATATTGACAGCTAAAGGGCAGGAATTTGATAAGCAAAAAGGAATTGAGGTTGGTGCAGATTTATATCTAACGAAACCATTTCGCCCTAAAGAAGTACTTGAAAAATCAATGCAGGTGTTGGGCCTTTGAGAAAAGTCTTGAATGCTTTTCACCTGGTTTCGCAGAGTACTTGGAACAATCGACACAAATCTGGTCGGTATTTAAAGAAGTCCGGCTGTCACTTTTTATTCACATTTGTTGCTCATACTCAAAACAGGTGATCAATATTCGGGAGCGATCGCTCTATAAAATTTATCGAGGAAGGCAGTTCAAGAGAGGGGAAAACAGCCCGAAGCTCTCTACGAGACCCTAAAAGCGTAGCTTGCTTCCCCGTAGGGGTACGTGGACTCGCTAATGCTGCGCTATCCTGCCACAAATCATTACGAGCTTGCGGTTTAATACCCCCACTGAACGATAGTTCAGTGGCTCCAAATCAGGATGGGTAAAATCCCATAAGTGAATTGCCCCTCCAGGAAGAACTGCCTCTTTCAACATTAGTGGGGTCTAATTTAACGATGAAATTTGGTCAATGGATTGGCTTGCTAGCTTTAATTGCTTCCGTATACATCCTTTTGCAAATCGGACGACTGATTTTGCTCTTATTTACGGCGGTAGTATTAGCCACAGCCCTAAATAAGCTTGTTCGACAACTGCAAAAATTACGCCTCGTTCGTTCTTGGGCTGTTTTCTTCAGTGGTTTGATTTTATTAGCATTTTTTATACTATTTTTCTGGCTGATTGTGCCTCCTTTTACTAAACAGTTTCAAGAACTTTTAGCACTTATACCAGCAGGAATATTACGGGTGCAAGACTGGATAAGATATCTAGAAAATCGTTTTGGAGGACAATACGCCGATTTACCAGAAATAAATAACTTAATTCAACAAATACAACCTTTAGCAATGGAGTCTTTGACAAGAACTATTGACTTTTTATCTACTTCCATTACTGCTACTTTAGAAGTTTTATTAGTATTAGTTTTAACGTTAATGTTATTGATAAATCCTCAGCCATACCGGAATGTATTTGTAAGATTTTTTCCCTCATTTTATCGCCGAAGAGTTCAGGAAATCCTCTCGCACTGTGCAACTGGTTTGGAAAGTTGGACAGTAGGAGCTTTGATTGAGATGGTTTTTATTGCCGCTTTAAGTGGAATAAGTTTATGGATTTTGCAAGTCCCGCTAGCGTTAGCCCACGCTATCTTAGCGGGCTTGCTCAATTTTATTCCGAATATTGGCCCTATTTTAAGTGTAGTATTTCCCATGACGGTTGCCCTGCTAGACGCACCTTGGAAAGCAATTGCAGTTTTGATTCTGTATATTGTCATTCAGAACATTGAAAGTTACTGGTTAACTCCTACTATCATGGCCAAGCAGGTAGCATTATTACCTGCCGTAACTTTGGCATCTCAAATACTCTTCGCTACTTTGTTTGGAGCCTTGGGGTTATTAATAGCTATTCCGCTGACAGTGGTTGCGAAAACTTGGTTAGAGGAAGTTTTATTTAAAGATGTTTTAGATAAGTGGCGTCGTGCTTAGAGGTTGCTTTAAAAGTGTTTAGCTGTGATTTTAGGCACTAGTACCGCAAGGCAGAATTAAAAATTAAAAATGAATACAGCTATAGCGCAGTGGTAGCGAGTCCGCGTACTCCTGCTTATTCAGAAGCGAATTCTGGGAAACCTTAATTTGTGAGAGCGGGAGGCTTTTGCCAGAAGGAACTAGAATTAGGAAACACCTAGCTGGGTTCTTCTGAATTTTGAAATTAGGAGTGCATGTGTGCCAAAATCCCCTAAATATTTGCTGATTGGCTCAACCGAGACTTATAGCGGTAAATCTGCAACTGTTCTGGGTTTGTCTCATCAGCTACAGCAAAAAGGACTGGATATTACCTACGGTAAACCGCTTGGTACTTGTCTAAATTCGTCTAGTGGAACCGTAATTGAGGAGGATGTCCAATTCATCGCTCTTAGCCTCAATTTGCCGGAAAACCGTGTTGCACCTACAATGCTGGCTTTGGATGAACTCAATGTGCAAAAGCGCTTACGAGGAGAAGACGAAACCGATTATCAGCAGTCTCTAGTACAGCAATATTTGCATAAATCCCAAGGAGATTTGGTCTTACTAGAGGGGCCTGGTGATTTTTCCGAAGGCAATTTGTTTGACTTGTCTTTGCTGCAAATGGCTGAAGTATTAGACGCTGGCGTGTTGTTAGTAAGCCGCTATAAATCGTTGCTTTCAGTTGAAGCACTATTGGCTGCTAAAGGGCGTGTGGGCGATCGCTTAATTGGAGTTGTAATCAATGATATTCCTATCACCCAACTAGAAGCGGTTGACACTCTCTTGCGTCCGTTTTTGGAACACCAGGGGATTCCGGTTCTAGCAATGCTGCCGAACAATGCTTTGCTCCGCAGCGTCAGCGTTGGCGAACTAGTCAAACAGTTAAAAGCTGATGTTCTCTGTCGCAGCGATCGCTTAGATTTGTTGGTCGAAAGTCTGGCAATTGGAGCGATGAATGTCAATTCCGCTGTGAAATATTTCCGCAAACGCCGAAATATGGCTGTGGTGACAGGAGGCGATCGCGTGGAAATTCAGCAAGCGGCTTTGGAAACTTCTACCCAATGTTTAATTCTCACCGGACAACTACCACCGCCGTCGTTCATTCTCAGTCGCGCTGAAGAACTAGAAATCCCCATTTTATCTGTTGACTTAGACACCCTCACCACTGTAGAAATTATTGACCGAACTTTCGGGCAAGTCCGCCTCCACGAGCCAATTAAGGTTCAGTGTATTCGCCAGTTAATGTCTGAGCATTTTGACATTGACCGTCTGTTATCTAAACTAGGTTTAACTCCAGCAGCGGCATTGTCTTAGATTCCTCAACCTCGACAATTAAGAGCATTTATGCTCAGTTATCAGTTAGGCAGCTGTATTACTGCTGAGGGTACAGCTGGTTCGCCGTCACCTCCCAGGGGACGGCGTGCTATTTCCTTCCGCCCCATAGCTGGGACGTGCTTAGTTGCAGCAGCTAATCCACAGACAGGCATATTTCCGTAAATAGCTTTATATCTTCCCGGTTCTATTAAATAAGTTTCGTGCCAAATGCCAACACTACCATCAGCACCAATGGCTTGATTAAATCTTTGCCAAGCTTTTAAATGTGCATCGGCTGGATTTCTAGCAAAACGCTCCAAATCCTCGAACGATCGCCAATACTGAATCAGTCCTACCCCTCGCCAGTAAACAAAAGTTTCTCCTCCTAAAAACCCTTTTTCAGGATTCTGATTAAGGCTTTGTAGCATGGGCGACATTGCCCTGGCTGTGGGAATCCATTTGGAAAAAGCGAATAATTTATTAACTCGCATCCCAATTAGAAACACAACAAAGGGTTCATCAATCTCGGCTGTAAATCGTCCCGGTATTACTTGAGGCATCTCTGGCTCCTTATTATTTAAGTTAATATGCAACTAATTGCATATTTATATCTTTATGCAATTAGTTGCATATGCCAAGTAGTGAATTAAAAATTATGGCATTAGCGCACGCAATATTAGCGGCTCTGGTTGAGGAACCCTGTAGTGGGTATGATTTAGCAAAACGATTCGATGGCTCTGTAGGCTTTTTCTGGTCAGCAAGTCACCAGCAGATTTATCGGGAGTTGTCAAAGCTAGAAGATCAAGGATGGATCAGTTCTGAGTCGATTCTTCAAGCAGGACGCCCAGACAAAAGGCTCTACAGCGTTACAGACTTGGGCGAACAGCATCTCAAAGAGTGGATTGCTCAATCTTGTGAACCCACACCAATTAAAGATGATTTACTGGTTAAAATTTTTGCTGGCCATATTGCTCCTAACCAAACTATCTTGGCAGAGCTAGAACATCACCAAAAAGCCCATCAAAAAAAATTGTCTACGTACAAGGAATTAGAACAGCGTTACTTTCAAAATCCGCAAGAACTGCCAGAATCAGGCAAATTTCAGTATTTGACTCTCCTAAATGGCATTAGTTACGAAATACATTGGTTAGCCTGGTGTAACCAAGTAATGGAGTTACTGATCCAAACAATCGAAAATTAGTAGCAATGTTTAACTCAACTTTTCCTCGCATCTACACGCTGTTTGGTAAAATATCTGGGTCGTTTAATTCGGATTATGTCCATCTTTGAGCCAATCAACAGACCTTATTAACCTCGATACATTAGCGCAAGAACTAGCGACAATCCAGCAAACTGGTTCCAAAAGAATCGCCTTGCTGGGTTCTCGCCATGTGCCGATTACGCATCAGAATCTTATTGAAATGATGACATACGCCCTAGTTTTATCGGGTAATCGAATCATTACTTCTGGTGCTACAGGTACAAATTCAGCTGCTATCAAGGGAGCAACCCGGGCTGATGCAAATTTGTTGACGGTGATTCTCCCCCAAAGCCTGGAACGCCAGCCTTTGGAATCGCGCCAGCAACTAGAACAGGTAATGCATCTAGTCGAAAATCCCAGTAATGATACTCTGTCCCTTGCTGAAGCTAGTTACTTGTGCAACAAGGAAATTGTCTCTCGTTGCCAACAACTGATCTGTTTTGCGTTTCATGACAGCCGCACCCTGTTGCAAACCTGTCAAGATGCAGAAGAACAAAGAAAAGTGGTGACGCTTTTCTACTTTGATTAGTCATTTGTCATTTGTCCTTTGTCATTTGGTATTTGACTGATGACTGATGACTATGACTAATAACCAATAACTAATAAGTAATGATAATTTTTTTGTACTCGATCGCTGCTGCTGCCGTTCTAATTTACGTGCCATTTTTGCTAGTAGCTTATGCCCGTGTGCGTATTGGGTATGAAATGTTTTCTACTCCTCGCGCTCTGTTTGATAAATTGCCACCTTATGCCCAACGAGCTACTTGGGCACATCAGAACACTTTTGAAGCGTTTATGGTGTTTGCCGCAGCCGCATTGATGGCTTATGTAACTGGTGTAAATTCTTTTACAGGACAAGTGGCTGCGATCGCCTTTGTGGTGGCCCGTTTGCTATACTCAATTTTTTATGTTTTGAATATACCCCTTTTGCGATCGTTGATGTTTGGTATTGGCATTCTTAGCTCTGGCACTCTCTTTTTCTTGAGCATCATCCAAGCTAGTAGTTAATTGGGGAGTGGGGAGTGGGGAGTGGGAAGATGAGGGAGCAGGGGAGGATGAGGGAGATGAGGGAGAAATCAATTCAAAATTAAAGAACTTTTGCCCCCTGCCTTCTCTTTCCCAATTCCCAATCCAAAATCTAAAATCTAAAATCTAAAATGTTTTATGGCTTCTACTTTTTCCTTTGACATTGTGAGCGACTTTGACCGACAAGAGTTGGTTAACGCTGTTGATCAAGTTATACGAGACATTAAAGGTCGTTACGACCTCAAAGACACTGAAACTACTGTCGAGTTAGTCGAAGAAAGCATTAACGTTAGTACTGACAGCGAGTTTACCTTAGATTCTGTACACAACATCCTGCGGGAAAAAGCCGCCAAGCGTAATCTTTCACAGAAAATCTTTGATTTTGGCAAAGTTGAATCAGCTAGTGGTAATCGCGTGCGTCAAGAAATCAAACTCAAAAAAGGCATTAGTCAAGAAATTGCCAAACAAATTTCCAAATTGATTCGAGACGAATTCAAAAAGGTACAAGCCTCTATCCAAGGAGATGCTGTGCGAGTTTCTGCCAAATCTAAAGATGACTTACAAGTAGTCATGCAGCGACTAAAACAAGAAGACTATCCGGTGGCTTTGCAATTTACAAATTATCGTTAAAATACTCGTAATTCGTAGTTAAGAATTCAATTACGAATTACGAATTACGAATTATTTTAAGCCCCTCCGCCAATACTTTTTTGAAATGCTGGACGCTCAGATAAGTGCTTGATATAGTTCAACACCGCTGGGTAGGGGCTGAGGTCTAGCTTCAGCATGATGGGAATGTAACTCAGAATAGACCCCACTGCCACATCCACAACAGTGAATTCATTACCCAGCATAAAAGGTTGCCGTCCGAGAATCTCATTCAAGAAAGTCAACAAGCGGGGCATTTCTCGCTCCCGATTTGCTTCTACAAAAATTCCTGTAGCGAGAGTAGAATTGCCAAACAACGTCCACTGGGAAAATACAGCACGTTCCTCTACTGAAAGGGCAGTTTTACCATACTTATCGGTAAGATACAGCAAAATTGCCCCAGATTCCCAAAGTTTAAAATCACCGTCAACAATTGCTGGAACTTTACCAACTGGGTTAATTGCCAAATATTCAGGCTTGAGGTGTTCACCAGCCTGCATATCGAGTTTGACGAATTCGTAAGGAACTTTTATTTCCTCTAAATACCATTGAACAATTGAGGCTCGACTACGAGCGCCGCCGTAAAGTTTTAGCATAATTACTTAAAGAACTTTGTGAGTATGAGAATGCTGTTTAACGTTATCTTCTTTGGTGACAACTCTAGCGGCATTTAAGACCCGCTTGCGCTCAATGGAATGCTTAAATTCAGTGTAGTTTGTACCTAAGGGAATTAAAGCTTTTGCAGATTCACGTCGCTTGTAGGTACGAGCTGCTGCAAATGCCCGTGGCACAAATTCTTCTCCAAACTGAGCCGACTCTGGGAAGCCATCTGGCAACAGTTGTGAATCGCCATCCAGCACAGATCCCAAAGTTGTTGCATGAGCCAGCTTATAGGACGTAGGGATGCCCTTTAACAGCGCTTCCAAAGCCGCAGAGGGAATCGGTTCTATAACTTCGATTTGATAAACTTCTCCATCTTCTTTGACGAAGCAGGTTGCCAAGCCGATAACAATGTAATCATCGGCTGTTAAATCAGGGGCATTGGGATAGGAAATTGCAGTTGTCATCGGGAAATTTCTCAAAACTTAAAAATTGAATTTAGGGAATGGGGCATGGGGCATTGGGCATTGGGCATTGGGCATTAATTATTCTTCCCCTGCTTCCCCTGCTTCCCCTGCTTCCTCATCCTCCTCATCCCCTCTCTAAAGAACGGCTTGTTGGCATTCTACCAATTTGTCGCTCTTACTACTTGACTAGTACGCCACGGCGGAAATAGAGCAACCATTTCAAATCCCTAAAGAGCTTATCCCATAATACTTTTGAACGCCAGTTGCTACCCTGCGGGAACGCTAAGAGCGAACAAGTCGGCACAGCCGCCCAACGCACTGGCTCCTTTTGATTTTTGATTTTTGACTTCCGCCTTGCGGTGCTGGCTTTTGAGATTGACATCTGCTTTTTCTGGAATTCACCCTAGTGATGAAGTATTCATGATTAGGTTTGAGGAGCAAGTGTGTATTTAGGGCGTAGATTTCTCTTATGCAGACTAGATTAAATTCTCTCTTGAGATGGCTTCTAGGTAAGCCTAAATACTTTAAAAATAGACACAGGGTAAAAGCACTAGCAGGCAAAAACTAGAATTTCATTCCACAAAGCACTGATTGAATGTAGGAAAAGATGAATATTTACTCATTTCTAGCTGACGGTGAACAGCAAAGTAATAAACGTAACTCTATGTTAAATATTATACATAAAAAACAGGACTACAAGAAAAATCACAGTGGCAAATCTACTTTAGGGGATAGCTGCTTACGTTCTTGTGCTTTGAAGTTGGCTCAACATGGAGACTATACTGAGGCGATCGCACTTTTAAACCAACTAATCTTCCGCCATCCCCATAATGCCGTTGATTACAACAACCGGGGGCTGATTTATTTTCAAAGTGGCAAAACGCAAAAAGCGCTTTCTGACTATAACACCGCCCTCAAACTTAATCCCTATTTGGCTAGTGCTTATAATAACCGCGCAAATTACTACGCAGCTTGTGGAGAATTAGCAACAGCACTTGCCGACTACGATCAAGCTATTAATTTGAATCCTCGCTACGTCCGGGCATGGATTAACCGAGGCATTACCTGGCGTGATTTGGGGCAATATGAGGAGGCAATTGAGAATTTTGAGATAGCACAGCTTTTCGGTCAGCTAGAAGGTCATATCTGGGCTGAACGCGGCAGGACTTACCATCTTTGGGGCGACTGGAATTGTGCGATCGCTGATTATCGTCGCGCCCTTACTCAACTGCCCTCTATTGAAACAACTAGGGATGTTACTGGTTCTCGCTTGCGTTTACAAATCGAAAATTGGCTAAACGATTTGTTATCTCCTGAGCATCCCATTTAGTAGATTAGTTCTTCTGTGGGATTCAAAATTCAAAATAAATTATTAAATTTTGAATTAAAGTTTGCTGACCCTGTATCGTTAATGACTAATGAATAATAACTATATAGTTATTCAAGATTAGCGATTAACCATTATTTATTAGCAATAATATAAATTAACACCCAGTTTATACGTAGCCAGAATCACAAGAAACCTAAATAATCCCAAATTCGCTATTTATCTTAGGGTAATGACTCTGTTTGTTCATTTTCTCGGCGATCTGGATTCATCAACACTACCCGACGCTGGCTAGGATCAAATCGGTATCCCTGTTGTTGCATAATACTTTTGGTTTGCTGAGGATCGAAGTTACGGCTAAATTCAGCCTGCAAACCATTGACATGTCCTTCCATCAGCTTGACTTCAGTACTAATTTCGCGCAACTTTACTTGCTGTGACCAATGATAAGGCAAAAGTTGTGCTAGGGCAGATGCTGCAACTGCTGTAATGACGAGATTAACAGCTATTTTGGCTGTGCTTTCCACTGCCATCACCTGGTAAGAACGTTGACGAAGATGCCGCTTTGGTCGAGAAATGACCCGGCGTTTTTGTATAGGTTGTAACGGTGGTCTGGAGGGTTGAATCGCGTTCATGGTGCTAAAAAATAACCTCGCTTAGTGAAGGGAAGCACTGTAAAAGCTCTCTGGCGCTAATTACTGCTTGATTTAGCTGTCATATTACTTCATTTTTTTGAAATAGCTACAAGTGTCGCACTGGTTAAAAAATAACCTGGCTTACGTAAGTGCTATTTTCTTAGCTACTTATGGCATAAAGCCACAAGCATTTGAAAATTGCACCCCGTACTGCCAGGGTTATTAGCTTTTTAACTGTGTCACATCGTACCGTTATTTGTAAAGTTCTGTGGCTAATCGCCAAGCTAGAACTCCTGGGATCAATGCCACAACTAGAGCGATGTAGACTTGAGTATCTGAGATGGAAGATATCTGAGCGATGTACAGAGTATCTAAGATAGGCATGGCTGAAAACCTCCTAAACTGAATAGATTTTGAACAGTTCGTTTACTACTTTTCCTTGTTTTGCCAAGATTGTGGAATATCTTGTTACAAGATGCAACAAAAGCAGTTATTAGTTAGTAGCTATTAGTTATTTTCCATTAAAAAAATTTATAAAAATATGAATTTATATTTGGGTATCGACTTCGGCACATCTGGCGCACGTGGTGTAGTGATTGACGATAAAGCTTCTTGTATCCAGGCTGAGGTACGATACCCCTTCCAGGACTCACCAGCCGCCGTTACGCCAAAAATTTGGCAGGAGGCTTTGTTTCTGCTGGTGGAACAAATACCCGCTCAATTGCGGCGAGAAATTAAAGCGATCGCAATTAATGGTACTTCCTCCACCGTCCTGCTGGTCGATGCTGCTGGCAATCCAACAGATGCACCATTGCTGTACAACGATGCGCGGGGATCATTGCTGCTAGAGCATTTGACGAGTATCGCACCTCCCAATCATACAGTCTTAAGTGCCACCTCCAGCCTCGCTAAACTTTTGTGGATGAGGCAACAACCCTCTTTTAGTGAAGCTAGATATTTCTTGCATCAAGCAGATTGGCTGGCGTTTCTCCTACATGGACAGTTGGGTATTAGCGATTACCATAATGCTTTAAAGCTGGGTTATGACGTACAAGAGTTGAAATATCCAGAATGGCTAGAAAAGCTGGAAATACCGATTCAGCTACCCAAAGTTTTAACTCCTGGGACTCCCATTGGCGAATTGCACCCTGAAATTGCCGATCAGTTCGGTTTACGCCGTGATTGTCTGGTGTGTGCAGGTACAACTGATAGTATTGCTGCTTTTCTCGCCAGTGGGGCAAAATTACCTGGTGAAGCCGTGACTTCCCTTGGTTCAACGTTGGTACTAAAGTTATTAAGTCGTACTCATGTAGAAGATGCCAGATATGGGATTTACAGCCATCGTCTGGGGGATTTGTGGCTGACTGGTGGTGCTTCTAATACTGGAGGTGCAGTACTAAAGCAATTTTTCACAAACGCTGAGTTAGAAAGCCTTAGTCGGGAGATTGATGCTTCAATTGCCAGCGATTTAGATTATTATCCGTTGTTGAAGGCAGGCGATCGCTTTCCGATTAATGATCCGAATCTACCGCCACGTTTGTCACCACGCCCAGATAATCCAGTGGAATTTTTGCATGGGTTGTTAGAAAGTATTGCCCGCATAGAAGCGCGAGGGTATGAATTATTACAAGAAATGGGAGCAGATAAATTGAGCCGTGTTTATACTGCTGGCGGTGGCGCGGCGAATGAAACTTGGACTGCGATTAGGGCGCGTTATTTGCAGGTTCCTGTAGTACCGTCAGTGTATACAGAAGCAGCTTATGGAACGGCGCTGTTGGCGATGAGAGGCGGAATTAAGGGTGAACAAGAGTAATTATGTAACAATCTTTTCGTAAGTATTTCGTAAATCAGTATCTATCCCAGTGACAATCTACATATCTCGGCCGATACTGTGATTATTAGATACCGGACTATAGATTCCAGGTTTATGATCTGGGCAGCTATTCGGGGATGGGTGCTTCGCAGCAAGCGAATGTCATCTATCCCCTTTACTAATTACTGGTGTGAGTTTTAACTAGCCTATCATTGTTGTGCGATTGCCAATGTCAACGTCAATTTGAGCATTCGATTAAAGCACATGGCTGTGTACCAATTGAGAAAATGCATGATTTTAGGCAAATCTTCTGGGGTGGCTGGTTCTATGAGGTAGTGGACGTGGTTCGACATAATGCACAATGCATAAAGTTTGAAGCCATATTTGTCCAAACCTTTTTTAATTGCATATAAGAAGACTTCCCGGCACTCTCGCCGCGCCAAATTAAATTCGCGGTTGTTGCAGCGCGTAGTAATGTGGTAAGAAAATCCTGCTGACAAATTTCTTTTTGCACGAGTCATTTTAGTTATACCAAGCTGCCAAGCTTAACAGGCGATCGCAACAAACTTGTCACTAATGATATTAAGCGATCGCAGTGATGGTAAAAAACACTAATTTATATCATGTCCGTTTAATTACTTCTTAAACTTGAAGAACCCCACCCCGCCAAAGCTACGCTTTGTCTCCCCTCCCCGCAAGCCTACGGTGTACACACAAGTGCTGTCCACATAGGTTTCAACTCTTTTACCCACATTACCCGCATCCCGCCCAGAACTAAAGTTCAGCGGCTCATAGCTGAAGTCCACTTAAGTGGACTGAACAATCAATTTAGTCCACTTAA
>JBBSOX010000025.1:0-68134 GCA_038259325.1 Chroococcales cyanobacterium
AATAAGCCCCGCAAAAAGCAACCAAAATCTGCTTAGGATTGTAGATTTTCATGCCTGAAGCCTGTTTCTTTTTAACTCAGCACTGCTGGGTCGTTTCTTGTTGCTTAGTCTAAACTCCAGTTCTTAGGCTTCAAAAGAATTCCATCACCCATATTAATAATAATAAACATAAAAAAAAGGCAAACCCAAAAGTTCGCCCGTAACATACTATTATGCTGTTGCTCAATCCAAATCTAAATCTTCGCTTCTTCTCTCACCAACTTATCCCAACCCAAATCTTTCAAATTATTATTCCGACGCAACGGACGAGTCACCAACTCTAACATGTCACGCGCATTCGTAAAGCCGTGAATTTGAGCAAAAGTGAACTCCACAGACCACTTTGTATTAATACCCCGTGCTTCCAATGGATTTGCGTGAGCCATACCAGTAATTACCAAATCTGGTTTCAACGCATAAATACGCTGAAGTTGATTGTAATTATCCGGCTTCTCTACAATCCTTGGCAGGGGTGAATTCATTTCCTGGCAAGTTTTCTCCAGCAATGCCAACTCAGCAGCTTGATAGCGCTTATCCATGTAGGGAATGCCGATTTCGTGAACAGTCATCCCACAACGGATTAAGAATCTGGCTTGGGAAATCTCCAGCAAGTTATCACCCATGAAGAATACAGACTTACCACGAATGAGTTTCACGTAATCTTCCAACCCTGCCCAGATTTGGGCTTCCCGTTCATCCAAACCCTTGGGAGTAATACCGAACACTGAGCAGATTTTCTCAATCCAAGCGCGGGTTCCATCGGGGCCGATGGGGAAGGGTGCGCCAATGAGTTTACACTTGCGGCGACGCATTAAGGTGGTAGCTGTGCGGCTGAGGAAGGGGTTGACACCAGCGACATAATACCCTTCTTCCAGTACTGGCAATTCTGTGAAGCGCTTCGCGGGTAGCCAGCCGGAAACTTTGATGCCTTGTCTCTTCAGTTCCAAGGTTAACTGAGTAACTACGGGGTCGGGAAGGGAGCCAAAGAGAACTAGTGGTGGATGATCTACGTACTCAGATTCATCTTGGGCAACATCTTCTTTCTTTTTACCAAAGTTGAGCAATTTTGCGATCGCATTCCGTTCACTTTTCTCTGTTTCCGCCACCGGAGACTTATCAGGGCAACGGTTCGCCATTGCGGCTAATACGGTGTCTTCCCCTTGGGTAAAGGCGTAATCTAGACCATTTGCCCGCGCAACAACGATGGGAATGCCGATTTCGGATTCCAGTTTCGGTGCCAAACCTTCCAAATCTGTTTTGATAATTTCGGTGGTGCAAGTGCCAATCCAGACAATTACACTAGGATTGCGATCGCGTTTAATCTGCAAACACAACCGCTTTAACTCTTCATAATCACTCAGTTGTGCCGAAATATCGCCTTCTTCCAACTCTGCCATTGCATAGCGGGGTTCAGCAAAAATCATCACCCCCATCGCATTTTGCAGGAAGTAGCCACAAGTTTTTGTCCCAATCACCAAAAAGAAGCTATCTTCAATTTTTTGGTATAACCACGCTACACAGCTAATTGGGCAAAAGGTATGGTAATTTCCAGTTTCACATTCAAAGCTTAAAGCTTCTGGTTGTTGAGCGACAGTCATTTTGGTTTTTTCTCCCCTTGATATTTAATGGCAGTTCAACCAATTTTAGATTTTAGATTGACGATTTTGGATTGGTGACTGGGACAACAAAAAGATCCTATGCCTGACGACAATTTCCCTACATTCCTAATCCAAAACCCCAAATCTAAAACTTAAAATTGCGAGGAACGGCAATAATTAAGCGTTGGGGAAGAGACGGGCAATTTCTGATTCATCAAAAACGCCTGCTGGCAGGTCTTCCCCTAAAAAATCGTTACTTTCTTCAGCCTTTTGCAAAGCTGTCTCATCACCCCAGACATCTGATAACACGTCTTTAAACGCATTCTCATCTAGTGAACTATCTTCAAGTTCCTCGTCTTCATCCAGCTTTACTTCCATTGCAGCTGTTGAATCGAAGGCAATTTCCCCAAACTCATCTGCTTCTAAACTAGAGGTTTGGAGAGACTCATCTTTTGAGTTGTGGCCGTTGGTCAAGGAAATATCGCCAAAGTCATCTTCGGTTTCCTCCAACTCGCTTATCCCCAGGCTTTCATCATCAGAATCCACCATTGTGAACTCTTGAACTACCGCCACCGAAGCAAAGCCATTTGTATGAGGATATGTCAATGTTTCATCTTCAGGCTTTTCGTCAATGACAGCTGCCGCTTCTTCTACGAATCTCTCTACATCTGGGTTGACGAAGCGATTACCAAGAGCGAAATCTGGGTCAAAATGCAAATCCAGCACCTCAATCAGGGTATCGGCGTCAGGATTAAGTTTGGCAAAGGGCAACATTAACTGCGCTAGCTTTGGCTCTAGGGCGTTAAGAACTCCCAGGATGAGGTAAGAAGGTGGTCGCTTCCCGCCATCAGGGGTGTATACTGATTCCACTTCCATGTGCAGGGTAATCCAGTCTCGATTATTCTGGAAAAATTGCAACCACTTTTGCTTTATTGAATCTGTAAAGCTGTGAAAGAATGCCATGTTATTGTCCCCCATCCTGAGAACTTGGTGATTTATACAATCATCAAGTCTAGTTCCTCTTCTGATTTAGGAACCTGGGGTTTACCCGGATTTAGATAAAAATCGGACAACAAAGAGAACAACTCCCGATCTGGTGTGTCGTTAGGTACAACACCTTCGGGACGCGCCAGAATTTGGTCGGCGATGTTGAGATAGTAGTCGCAAACGTAGTCTAGGGAAGGATCTTGCTCTGCCATCTCAAACAAAGTCTTACCTTTCACACGGGAAACACGGATATCTTCAATCAACGGTAAAACTTCTAGAACTGGCATGGGCACAGCTTCTATATATTTTTCAATCAAGTCGCGCTTGGAGGTACGATTGCCAATTAACCCAGCTAAACGCAGTGGGTGAGTTCTTGCTTTTTCGCGGACTGAAGCAGCAATTCGATTGGCAGCGAATAAAGCATCAAAGCCGTTGTCTGTAACAATCAGGCAGTAATCCGCATAGTTGAGTGGTGCTGCAAAACCACCGCAAACTACGTCACCCAAAACGTCAAAAAGAATTACATCGTACTCATCAAAGGCGTTGAGTTCTTTAAGTAATTTTACGGTTTCGCCCACTACGTAGCCGCCACATCCAGCACCCGCGGGTGGCCCACCAGCTTCTACGCAATCAACACCGCCGTAGCCTTTATAAATTACATCTTCCGGCCAGACATCTTCGTAGTGATAATCCTTCTCTTGGAGGGTGTCAATAATTGTCGGAATCAAAAACCCAGTCAGGGTAAAGGTACTGTCATGTTTGGGGTCGCAACCAATTTGCAGCACTTTTTTGCCACGTTTAGCTAGGGCGACTGATATGTTACAGCTAGTTGTGGATTTACCGATACCACCTTTTCCGTAGACTGCTAGTTTCACTTTTACTTGCCTCTTATAGCTTCTTGTCAAACTTGTGGCTCAAACATTTGCCTTCACCTGTCCTGAGATGGCGATGCGTGAGGTCTGTGAATGTCATTATTGGGCAAATTACATAGAAAAGAAAGTGGCTCTTAATTTGGAAAACGGTCTTATTCGATGAATTAAACCCCAATTATATCTATTTAAGTTTTTATGATGTTTAAAGACTTTATTAGCTCCAAAAACTATAAATAAATAGTTTTTATTACTTATTTTTATAAAAAGAGTTACAAAATACAAAAAGCTGAAATCGGCTTTTTTGAATGCTTTTCATAGAATTGGCTGATGGTTGGACAACGTTTTTTCAAGGCATTGGGGCGCAGGGACAAGGGTAAAGAGAGGTATATGCAGCCCTATGCTAGAAATACTACTGGGATTTGCGTTAGCGTAGCTCACCATACCACTTCCCTGCGGGACGCTACGCGAACGTGGAAGCAAGCTACGCGTAGCGTCTGTCTGCGACACGCTGCGCGAACGTAGAGAAGGTATCGCAGATAAATTGGCAATTTTCGGTCGGTAGCCAAAACCATTTAATTGCTGCTTGAGAGTAAGTTGGTGTGATTTTGTAAAAAATTATTAAATTGTCAGATATTGTCTAAGATTATTAAAATTTTTCGGCTGCCACCAGGCGGCAGCAGCCCACTTATAGGCAAGACTAGGAGCAAGGCAAATCAGGACACCTCATTTTCAACTCCGTGGATTTCCTGTAATGTTTGCCAGCCAGCTTGCCACTGGGAATTATCTTGTAATAATTTGGCGTTTATCCAAAAACGGACTTTAGGATCACAAGCAGAAACCATTTCGGCATAAACCCACTTAGCCTGATTTTTACGATTTACTACTTGGAAGTGCCGCCAGCCATCAACTTTTTGCTGTGCTGTCCACTTAGAACCAACTAGGTAAGGAAATTTTTGTTTTTTAGTCATTTGTCATTTGTCATTTGTCATTAGGCATTGGGCATTGGGCATTAGGCATTGGGCAAGAATCAATAGTTCTTCTTTTCCCCTGCTTCCCCTGCTCCCTTATCTCCCTCATCTCCCTCATCTCCCTCATCTCCCCCACTCTCCACTCCCCACTCCCCACTCCCCAACTAAAATGTCACTAAATCACCATTACGGGTAAACTTCTGGCAATCCAACTCACTATCTTGCTGAACGCATAGCGAAAACCATCTGATATGGCTCCAGCAGGTGTTGATATTGTTGGTAATTTTGCGCTTTTTCTTAAAAAGGCGTTGCCTTACAACTTCATTAGGGCAAAGAATTTCTAACGTACCCGTACCATCTTCGTAATTGACGATGCGAAATAGACACTCTTGTAACATCGCACGGCTGCTGCTGTCGAAGAACCGTTTAAATCGCTGTAGCTTTTCCCCTTCAGTCATTTGGCTGATGGGTTTTATTTTAAATAGCTCTTCATCCTCAAAGTCAAAGTTATCATCTTCAAAGTCGTAGGGGTCAATCATTTTCAGCATCCACTAGGCGACCTGGGATCATGGTAACTCTGTGTGGGGGCAGGAGGATAATGGTGGAGGCAAGGTAGAAGAACTTTAACACCTCAAAGATCAAAATGGCATCTTCGTTAATTCGATAAATGACTAAAGTAAAATGGTAGAAGCTTTTAAGAAGTAAGCGGTATGACTTCAGCATCTAATCAAAAAGCAGCGATCGCCCGCACAGAAAGAGGACTGACGATCGCAGGCACGCGCATTACTCTATACGATGTGATGGACTATGTGACACAGCAATATCCGCCAAAGTTCATTCGTGCCATGCTTAACTTGACGGATGAGCAAATTAATGCTGCTTTGTCTTACATTGAGACGCATCGTCAAGAGGTTGAAGCAGAGTATCAACTCGTTCTCAAGGAAGCCGAAGAACTGCGGCAGTACTACGAAGAACAGAATTGTGAGTTGGTTGAGAAAATTGCCAAAATGCCGCCACCACCAGGACGAGAAGCAGCTTGGGAAAAACTTCAGGCGCAGAAAGCCAGACTTAGAGCCAAACTTGAACCCCAGACATGATTTTTCTCGTCGATCATAATCTTGAAGGACACGCACTGCTTTTGTCAGGCAGTATCACAAATCAAGGTTGGCAAGATTTGTTTTCAATCCGCTTTGTTCTTCTCGAAGAGATGTCACTATCAGTTAATAGCAGCGACAGAGTTGTGTGGAGATTTGCTCAAACAAATCAAATGCTCCTACTCACAGCCAATCGCAGAATGAAAGGAAAGGATTCCCTAGAGCAAGTATTGCAGGAAGAAAACACGCCAACTTCGTTTCCGGTTGTCACAATTGGAGATGCTAATCGAGTTTTGAATGACTCTGACTACCGGGATCTCTGTGTTAATCGCCTACTTGAAATTGTACTTTACATTGAGAATTACATGGGGACACGTCGAATTTTTATTCCGTAAGTTGCTCTGTTTGTTGTGCAATGAACAAAAATTGCACATGGAGAAATTGCAACTACGGGGAAATACGACTTTTACAAGACGTGAACACCGATCTAGGCGATCGCTCTGCTCTTCATACAATATCTATTAAGAACAGAAATTTTATTTACTTGGTGTTCTGGTGGTAGCCTACGACAAGCCCTCCGGGTGAAGCTCCTACGTCGCTAACAGCAGTCGCTCATGGGGGAAACCCCCTTGGCGCTAGCCTCTCCCTTTGGGAGAAGACCGCGCTGTTTCACCACTGCGCCTCTACGTTCCTGAAAAAGCCTATGCAACCTACTAATCCTAACCAATTTACAGAAAAAGCCTGGGAAGCGATCGCCCATACCCCGGATATTGTTAAACAATATCAACAACAGCAAATTGAAAGTGAACACCTGATGAAAGCACTGCTAGAACAAGATGGTCTAGCAACTGGGATTCTCACTAAAGCGGGTGTTAACCTGCAAAAACTGCGCGATCGCACTGAACAATTTTTTCAACGTCAGCCGAAAGTATCTGGTAATAGTACCTCAGTATACTTAGGACGCAGCTTAGATACACTTCTAGATCGAGCAGACGGATATCGCAAAGAGTTTCAAGACGAATATATTTCAATTGAACACTTATTGCTGGCTTACGCTAAAGATGACCGCTTTGGCAAAGCTTTATTCCAAGAGTTTGGTTTAGACGAAGGCAAACTCAAAAATATTATTAAACAAGTTCGGGGGAGCCAAAAAGTGACCGATCAAAATCCAGAAGGCAAATACGAAGCACTGGAAAAATACGGGCGTGATCTTACAGAAGCCGCGCGTAAAGGTCAACTCGATCCAGTGATTGGGCGAGATGATGAAATTCGTCGCACTGTGCAAATTCTCTCTCGCCGCACCAAGAATAACCCTGTGCTAATTGGTGAACCGGGTGTTGGTAAAACTGCGATCGCCGAAGGATTAGCACAGCGCATTATCGCAGGTGATGTACCTCAATCCCTCAAAGACCGCAAGCTGATTTCTTTAGATATGGGTGCTTTGATTGCGGGGGCAAAATTCCGGGGTGAATTTGAAGAACGCCTGAAAGCAGTATTAAAAGAAGTTACTGAATCTGGCGGCAATATTGTTTTATTTATTGATGAAATTCACACCGTTGTCGGCGCTGGTGCAACCCAAGGCGCGATGGATGCTGGTAACTTATTAAAACCGATGTTGGCGCGGGGTGAATTGCGCTGTATTGGGGCGACAACTCTAGATGAATACCGCAAACATATCGAAAAAGATGCGGCACTAGAAAGACGTTTCCAGCAAGTTTATGTCGATCAGCCCAGTGTAGAAGATAGCATTTCGATTTTGCGCGGGTTGAGAGAACGTTATGAAAACCACCACGGGGTGAAGATTTCTGATAGTGCTTTAGTTGCAGCCGCCGTATTGTCGAGTCGTTATATTAGCGATCGCTTCTTACCAGATAAAGCCATTGACTTAGTGGATGAAGCCGCCGCGAGATTAAAAATGGAGATTACCTCCAAACCAGAAGAACTCGACGAAATTGATCGCAAAATTCTGCAATTGGAAATGGAGAAGCTATCGCTGCAAAAAGAAAGTGATGCAGCTTCTCGTGAACGCCTAGAAAGACTGGAAAAAGAAATTGCCGATCTCAAAGAAGAACAAAGAACGCTGAATACTCAATGGCAGTCTGAAAAAGATATTATTGACAAAATTCAGTCTGTGAAAAAAGAGATTGAACGGGTCAACTTAGAGATTCAGCAAGCAGAACGCGACTACGATTTAAACCGCGCTGCGGAGTTGAAATACGGCAATTTAACCAGTTTGCATCGTCAATTGGAAACAGTAGAATCTGAATTAGCAAGCACTCAAAAAAGTGGTAAATCACTATTACGGGAAGAAGTAACAGAAGCTGATATTGCCGAAATTATTTCTAAATGGACAGGAATTCCCATTAGCAAGTTGGTGGAATCTGAGAAAGAAAAACTGCTGCATTTAGAAGATGAATTGCACCGCCGCGTAGTTGGACAAGAAGAAGCAGTCACAGCTGTAGCGGATGCCATTCAGCGATCGCGGGCTGGACTGGCTGATCCTAATCGTCCCATCGCTAGCTTTATTTTCCTTGGGCCGACAGGTGTGGGTAAAACCGAGTTGGCAAAAGCCCTGGCGGGGTTTATGTTCGATAGCGAAGATGCGCTAGTGCGAATTGATATGTCAGAGTACATGGAGAAACATGCCGTCTCTCGTTTAATCGGTGCGCCTCCAGGATACGTGGGTTATGAAGAAGGCGGACAACTTACAGAAGCGATTCGCCGCCGTCCTTATTCAGTGATTCTCTTCGACGAAATCGAGAAAGCACACCCCGATGTATTTAATATCTTCTTGCAAATTCTTGATGATGGTCGCGTCACTGATGCCCAAGGTCATAAGGTGGACTTCAAGAACGCTATTATCATCATGACCAGCAACATCGGTTCACAGTACATTCTTGATGTCGCTGGAGATAACACTCATTACGACGAAATGCGCCGTCGGGTAATGGAGGCGATGCGGAATAGCTTCCGTCCAGAATTCCTGAACCGGATTGACGAAATCATCATCTTCCACGGTTTAGATAAGAAGGAATTGCGGCATATTGTGCTATTGCAAGTTGAGAGATTGCGCCAAAGATTGAGCGATCGCAAAATATCCCTCAAGCTCTCGGATGCTGCACTTGACTTTTTAGCAGAAGTAGGGTACGACCCAGTATATGGGGCACGTCCACTGAAGCGGGCGATTCAGCGAGAGTTAGAAACTCAAATTGCCAAAGCCATCTTGCGCGGTGAATTCACCGATGGCAACACCATCTTTGTAGATGTGCAAAATGAGCGTCTTTCCTTTAGTCGCTTACCTGCTGAGGTGTTTACCAGCTAATTCAGGATTATCTTACGCAAAGACGCAAAGTTGAACTTTGCGTCTTTGCGTTTTTTTGCGAAATATTTCTTTTTTGTTATTGGACATACGAACTTACTCCACCAATGTGGAAAAATAGGCAGTTCCTTGTTGGGGAACCATCAAAAAGGAACTGCCTGACGAATTACGAATTACGAATTATTTTGTCCCTTACAAAGTACTTGTCGCATTTTACGCATATTTGCAGGTAACTCTAAGTTCATTGCTTGTTGAATAAAAATTGATGGGATTGGAATAAGAGGTGTAGCTTGCACAGTATAGGCAAGCATTGTGCCATTACCACAATCTTTTAGTACTAAATTGGCGTTAAAATCTTCAAAAGTTCCTTTTTCCATGCGAAATTGAATTTGTTGCCCCAGCACTTCTACAACGTTGAGGTAAATTTCAACCTGAGCCGTGAAAAAGAAAAAGGCTTTTTGGGCTGCTTGATACAGGCGTTTGACTTCACCTTTATGTGATATCTCGCTTTTAGTGATATCGGGAAAATATTGTACCCACCGGGGGTAATCAGTTAATTGCTGCCAGACTTGCGATCGCACCATCGGCACATACATCCAGGCAGTCACCGAGCCACCCCAGCTTTTGTGCGATCGCGTTTCTATTAAAATTTCACCCTCTACCAGCAACCTTTGCTTGTCTAGGCTCCAAGCCATATCTGAACTTGCAATAATTGAGTCTGAGATATAAGACGCAGACATAATGATTTTAGTTACTCCTCAACTCATCCACCTAAATGAAGTTGAAACTACAAGCTGTAAAACTTGACTTAAGCTCCAACCCCTTAAACTTTAGCTCCAGTTTAATACCTATCTTTCCCGGAAAGGGTTATTTTTTGGTAATTATTTCAGTCAGTTTACTGGAAAAACTATATTTCTTATCAGAAATAACATAATTAATACTTAAGTGAGTTTTATCAAAGGAATACTTGTAGATGAAAAACTGCGTTGTTAACAGTTAAAATTGCAGAAACACCACCGAATATCAAGCACTTTACCCCAACGCTTGCATAGCGTCTCTCGATTTTTACGTGTTATTTTTGATAAAACTGCAACTTCATCGTAAATTCATATTTTATTTATCTGTAATGTCTGTTGAGGTGAGAGGAAAAATAGGTGAGTCAATCTTCTTTAAATCGTAGATTAATCCAGATTTTCGGTATACTTCTTGGCATTAGCGTAGCCGTCTGGTTACTGAGAGGCTTTGGTATTCTCACTTTTATTCCAGGTGGAATAATTTGGCTACTGCTACTAGGGGCGATCGCGATCGGAATTATCAGTTATGTCCAAAGGACATGGTGGCGTTTTTAGTCATTTGTCATTGGTCATTGGTCATTAGTTTTTGAGAAAGATACTAGGAGAAAGGACATGGCAAAGTATATATGTACCGCTTGTGCCTATGAATATGACCCAGAAGTAGGCGATCCAGATAGCGATATAGCGCCGGGAACTGCCTTTGAAGATATACCAGATGATTGGGTATGTCCAACTTGTGGTGTCACAAAAGACCAATTTGAACTGGTTGAAGAGTGAAAATAACGGCTAGCCTAGTAAAGTACGTGCTATTGAGAAATTTTAGAACTTGCTACCGTTACGAATCGTAGTTATTGGGGGTGGGGCAGCGGGATTTTTTGGCGCGATCGCTTGTGCTAAAGCCAATCCTGATGCAGAAGTTACTTTACTCGAAGCCAGTCGTCAACCACTGGCGAAAGTGCTAATTTCTGGTGGTGGACGCTGCAACGTTACTCACGCTTGCTTTGAGCCTGAAGAGTTAGTGCAAAATTACCCCAGAGGTGCAAAAGCTTTGCGGGGTGCTTTGACTCGGTTTGGGCCTCAAGATACAGTAAACTGGTTTGCTGCTAGTGGAGTCTATCTAAAAACTGAAGCCGATGGCCGGATGTTTCCTGTCACCAACACTTCAGAAACCATTGTCGAATGTTTGATTAAAGCGGTGGCGAAATCTGGAGTCAAACTCCGTATCGGTACACACGTAACTTCAGTGACCGCAGCAGATGGGGGGTTTGATATTCTTCTAAAGTCAGGAGAGACAATTAAATGCGATCGCCTACTTTTTGCTACCGGCAGCAGCCTTGTGGGTTATAAAATTGTTCGAGAGTTAGGGCATCAAATTGAACCGCCAGTACCCTCGTTATTTACCTTCAATATTGTCGATCCTCAGTTGAGGGAGTTAGCTGGAGTTAGCGTTAATCCTGCCCAATTGCGGTTATCTGTGGGCGGAAAATCCAAATTACAACAAACTGGGCCATTGTTAATTACCCACTGGGGTTTAAGTGGCCCGGCTGTTTTGAAGCTTTCTGCTTGGGGTGCGAGAGTTCTGCACGAAAGCCGCTATCAAGCCACATTACTGATTAATTGGTTGCCCCATTTGCAACAAGAACAAGTGCGAGAAAAAGTTTTAGCAGTTAAAGATGAATGGGGAAAGAAAGCGATCGCATTGCATCGCGGCGTTGACCTACCCCATCGTCTCTGGCAATATATCATTGCCCGTGTAGGTATTACCACAGAAGACCGTTGGGCAGAAATATCTAGTAAAACCTTAAATCAACTGCTACAAGAACTTACTCAGGGACAATACTTAATTAACGGTAAAGGAGCCTTCAAAGAAGAATTTGTTACCTGTGGCGGTGTTAATCTCAAAGAAGTCAATTTCAAGACGATGGAAAGTAGGTTAGTTCCTGGTCTTTATTTTGCCGGAGAAATCTTAGATATTGATGGCGTCACCGGTGGGTTTAACTTCCAAAGTGCTTGGACAACTGGGTATTTAGCAGGCGTAGCAATGGCGACTAGCGACAAGTAGTCCCGCTTATTCGCATCTATGTAATAACGTGCTGGCTCACCACTACGCCTTTACAAAATTACTGTATTGGCTCATAAAGAGGGAAAATTGTCTTGCCATTGTAGATCAATGTTTAATACACCCAACAATGAAATTCAGTGAAATCCTCCGCCAATTTGGTGATGCCGCTATCAATCATAGCCTGACTAGTAACCCTGATTATGACCCAGAAATTACAGGGGTAGCAGCTATTGATGAAGCTACCATCGGTACTCTCAGCTACGTAGAAGGGGCAAAATTTGGGTCTTTTATCGGTAAGACTGATGCTAGTGCTTTAATTTTGCCCCAGGACGAAAAATTACAGGTGCTTGCACAAGAGAACGGTATTGTCTGGATAGCAACCTCAGATCCGCGACTGTTGTTTGCCAAAGCGATCGCACTTTTTTACCAACCATATCGCCCTAGCCCAGAAATTCATCCTACTGCTGTGATCCACTCCACGGCAAAAGTTGGTAATGATGTTTATATTGGCCCCCATGCTGTGATTCAACAAGGGGTAGAAATTGGTGATGGCGCAATTATTCATCCCAATGTGGTGATTTATCCAGATGCTAAAATAGGCGATCGCACCACCTTACACGCCAACTGTACCATCCACGAACGCACCTGCATTGGTGCAGATTGCGTGATTCACAGTGGTGCTGTCATCGGTGCAGAAGGCTTTGGTTTTGTTCCTACCCGGACTGGTTGGTTCAAAATGGAACAATCGGGTTATACAGTTTTAGAAGATGGCGTGGAGGTTGGCTGTAACACCGCCATTGACCGCCCAGCCGTTGGAGAAACAAGGATAGGTTGTAATACAGTAATTGATAACTTAGTGCAAATAGGTCACGGTTGCCAAATCGGTTCTGGCTGTGCGATCGCAGGTCAGGCTGGCATGGCGGGGGGTGTTAAACTAGGAAATCGCGTTATTTTAGCTGGACAAACAGGAATAGCCAATCAAGTGAAGATCGGAGATGGGGCGATGACATCTGCTCAAGCTGGAATTCACAGCGATGTTGCACCAGGAGAAGTTGTCTGCGGAACTCCAGCCATTCCTTATAAGCTATTTCTCAAGGTATCTGCTGTTTATAGCCGCCTACCAGATATGTATCAATCACTAAAACAATTACAACGTAAATTCAAAGATAGCGACCCCGTTGGGGAAGTCAAAAGTCAAAAGTCAAAAGTCAAAAGTACTATGGAATAAGCTGTTTAGGGCTTTTCAATGGTCTGCTTATTTACGCAATCTTGTACTAGCCCTTTCAAGGTGACTTGTAAAATCTCTTCTTTTTTCTCGGCGCTGCGCCAGTTGCTTCTCCCAAGGGGAGACGCTACGCGAACAAGTCGGGGAACCCGCCCAACGCACTGGCTTCTCTGTGCCTCTGAGGTTTAAAAGTAATTTATTTAACCACATAGGCGCAGAGAACACAGAGTAAAGAGCTTAATAAAATCCTAACTTTTCTAGCACTGGCTTAGTGGAAACAACGTGGCGTTCTAAACCCAGTTCTTTTGGACTAACCCCAAGTGCCAAAGCAATCAACTGAGATAAATGCAACACTGGTAAACCTAGCTTCTGTTCAATAACCTTTTCTACCTCTGGCTGACGCGAATCTAAATTTAAGTGGCACAGTGGGCAAGGTGTAACTATACAGTCAGCACCAGAAGTCAAAGCGTCTTGAATATGCATCCCCGCCATTTTGAAAGATTGGGTAGTGGCATAGCTAGCAAGGGGCCAACCACAACATTGCGTCCGGCCTCGATAATAAATTGGGGTTGCACCCACCGCCCGAAACATATTTTCCATCGCTTCCGGTTGGAACGGGTCATCATAAGGCATAGATTTTTGGGCGCGGAGGAGATAGCAGCCATAAAAAGCCGCGCATTTTAATCCACTTAACTTCCGGGTGACACGTTTGGTAATTTCTTCCAAACCGTAATCTGTTACCAAGGCATAGAGGAGATGTTTAACGTCGGTACTGCCGCGATAAGGCGAACAGCCTTCTTTATGCAGCAAGCCATTAACCTGTTCAATGTAGGCAGGGTCAGAAGTCTTACATTCTTTCAGGTGTTCATTCACATGACCAATCACACCTTGACAAGTACTGCAATGGGTAAGTAAGGGGAGATTTAATTCTTCTGCTAGGGCAATATTTCTGGCGTTGACTGTATCTTCCAGCAATTTAGAATCTTCTTTAAATGTGCCAGAACCGCAGCAAGCCGCTTTTTTTAGTTCAACCAGTTCAATACCCAATGCTTGGGTAAGGGCTTGAGTTGACTGGTAAAGTTCCCGACAGGCCCCTTGAGCAACACAACCAGGAAAGTAAGCGTATTTGAGTTTGAGTGTCTGAGATAGCATAGAGGTATATTTGGGTTAGAGCGATCGCTCTAAACAATAACTGTTTTATTACTCCTTACTCCTTGTTAGCACCAAAGTTATGATGTTTGCCGTTGAGCGGTCTTTAACCGTTTAGGTTCAAAGCCCTAGCGTCTACACATTCTGATTGCTAGTAAGGTTGTAAATACTGACCGAGACATTGTAAAAAAATTTAGCAATAATTAGACAACCGAAGCATAGATCCGGTATCGGCAGTGACCTAGCCCGCGCTCCTACTCAACTGTTCCTAAAAAATTTATCTATTATTTTCAGGAACGGGGAAGGTTTTCTAATAGAAAAACCCTTAGTAGTATACGGGCGATCGCGCTTGACGATAAGATGTATATGCTCAAAACAATGTTTCCCGTAAAGAGCAGAACCTAGCAACTGGTTAAGGACTTTTAGTATTTATGAGCCAAACGGAACTTTTTGATAAGGTCAAGAAAATCGTCGCCGAACAACTGAGTGTTGACGACGCTGCCAAAATCACACCCCAATCCAAATTTATGGACGATCTAGGAGCAGACTCCTTAGATACCGTTGAACTAGTGATGGCTTTGGAAGAAGAATTTGATATCGAAATTCCCGACGAAGCTGCCGAGCAGATTATATCGGTTCAAGACGCAGTAGATTACATCAATAACAAAGTTACCGCATCAGCTTAACTGGGGATTGGGGATTGGGGATTGGGGAAATTTTTCTTTGCACCTAGTCACCCTTTTCGTGATGTAAACACTTTTGCGTTTGGGTGACGCTCCTAACGTCGCTAACGCCAGTTGATCAATGGGGCAGCACTTCTCCTAAAGGAGACGCTACGTGTAGCTTGCTTCCCCGTAGGGTACTGGTATCCTACGGCAGGCGCTAGCCTCTCACGAATGGAACAAGGGAAGACGCCAAAGGCGAACGAGCGTCTGGGGTTTCCCGAAGTGGAGGAACTGGCGTGTCTCCTAAAGTGATCTTGTAGCGTGGAAACCCCCAACACCACACTGGCTCACCATTACCTACTCGCTAACCCAAATTTTTTGCCTGCTGCTTTTTCGCCATTTTTAACTGAATCATGACAGATCATACACGTAAACGCGTTGTTGTAACTGGTGTTGGCGCAATTACACCTATAGGTAACACAGCAACAGAATATTGGGACGGATTATTAAGTGGACGCAATGGCATTGACTACATCACATTTTTTGATGCGTCTCGCCATGATTGCCGCATTGCTGGTGAGGTGAAAAACTTCGATCCACATGATTACTTGGAGCGCAAAGAGGCCAAGCGCATGGATCGATTTTCCCAATTTGGGGTTGCGGCAGCAAAACAGGCTCTATCTAACGCGCAGTTAGTGATTAATGACCTGAATGCAGAACAGGTAGGTGTCATGATCGGTTCTGGCGTTGGTGGCATTAAGGTACTAGAAGATCAGCAAACTATCTACCTCAACCGTGGGCCTGATCGCTGTAGCCCATTCATGATACCGATGATGATTGCCAATATGGCTGCGGGATTAACGGCGATTCACACGGGTGCTAAAGGGCCAAATTCCTGTCCTGTAACCGCCTGCGCCGCTGGTTCCAACGCTGTAGGCGATGCTTTTCGCTTAATTCAAGGGGGATATGCCCAGGCAATGATTTGCGGGGGAACAGAGGCAGCTGTGACACCATTATCAATGGCTGGGTTTGCCGCCTGTAAAGCCCTCTCTTTTCGCAACGACGACCCGGCCCATGCTTGCCGTCCCTTCGATCGCGATCGCGATGGATTTGTCTTGGGTGAAGGTTCAGGAATTTTAATTCTAGAAGAACTTCAACACGCCCTAAGTCGCGGCGCTCACATTTATGCCGAAATGATTGGCTATGGTATGACATGTGACGCCTACCATATCACTTCCCCCGTCCCTGGTGGACTAGGAGCCACTAGAGCGATAGAATTAGCACTCAAAGATGCCGGCATAACTCCCGAACAAATTAGCTATATTAATGCCCACGGCACTAGTACCCCAGCTAATGATTCAACTGAAACTTCAGCAATCAAAAAAGCCTTGGGAGAACATGCTTATAAGGTGGCAATTAGCTCCACCAAATCGATGACAGGTCATTTATTAGGCGGTTCTGGAGGTATTGAAGCAGTCGCAACAGTATTGGCGATCGCTAATGACCAAATTCCACCGACAATCAATCTGGAAAATCCCGATCCAGAGTGTGACTTAGATTATGTGCCTAACTATAGCCGCGCTCAAAAAGTCGAGGTGGCAATATCCAATTCTTTTGGGTTTGGCGGTCATAATGTCACACTGGCCTTTAAAAAATACGTTTAAAACAAGTTAGGAGGCAGAAGGCAGAAGACAGGAGGCAGGAGTCAGGAGTCAGAATTCAGTAGTTTAATCCAACTCTGCTCATTTGCCCCATGCCCCATACCCAATGCCCAATGCCCAATTCCCAATGCCCAATGCCCAATGCCCAAAGTATCAGAAATATCATTCCGATATAAAGTAAGCGTTCAGCATGACCCAATTATCAGCTTGATTTATCACCAGAAACTCAGGAGATCCCGCTTGTCCATCGACAAGCGGGAGTGGGATGATGAGGATAGTGTGGGGAATCTAAAATAACCCCAGCAAAAGAAGCTACGAAGAGTGCTAACCCGTCGTTAAAAACAAGAGATTATGACTGTTGCAACCCAATCCGCCAAAGAATTGTCCCTCGAAGAACTTTGTATTAACTCGATCCGCTTCTTGGCTGTTGATGCCGTAGAAAAAGCAAAATCGGGACACCCAGGACTACCAATGGGCGCGGCTCCGATGGCTTTTGTCCTCTGGGATCGCTTCATGAAGTTTAATCCCAAGAATCCTAAATGGTTTAACCGCGATCGCTTTGTCTTGTCTGCCGGTCATGGCTCGATGTTGCTGTACGCCCTACTGTACTTGACAGGCTACGATAGCGTCACCATTGAAGATATCAAGCTATTCCGTCAATGGGAATCTAAGACCCCTGGACACCCCGAAAACTTCATGACCCCAGGTGTGGAAGTCACAACTGGCCCCTTGGGTCAAGGAATTGCCAATGGAGTTGGTTTAGCGATCGCCGAAGCGCACCTTGCCGCTAAATATAACAAACCCGATACCAAGATTGTTGACCATTACACCTACGTAATTTTAGGTGACGGTTGCAACATGGAAGGAATTTCCGGTGAAGCTTGTTCTTTTGCAGGACACTTGGGATTAGGCAAACTCATCGCTCTGTACGACGACAACCACATTTCCATCGACGGTTCCACAGATGTGGCATTCACCGAAGATGTTTCCAAGCGCTTTGAAGCTTACGGTTGGCACGTATTGCACGTTGAGAATGGTAATACCGATTTAGAAGCGATCGCCAAAGCAATTGAAGAAGCTAAATCTGTCACCGATAAACCATCAATGATTAAGGTGACAACCACCATTGGTTACGGTTCCCCCAACAAACAAAACACTGCTGGTATTCACGGTGCTGCTTTGGGTGGAGACGAAATAGCCTTGACTCGGAAAAATTTGGGTTGGGAATACGAGCCTTTTGATATTCCACAAGATGCTCTCAACCACACACGCAAAGCAGTTGAACGCGGCGCGGGCTACGAAGATGAATGGAACAAAACATTTGCCGACTATAAAGCTAAGTATCCCCAAGAAGCGTCTGAATTTGAACGCTACATAAGCGGCAAACTACCCGAAGGTTGGGATAAGGTACTACCCACCTACACCCCCGAAGACAAAGGAATACCCACCCGCAAACACTCAGAAACTTGCCTCAACAAAATAGCGGCAGTTTTACCTGAATTGATTGGTGGCTCGGCTGACTTAACCCACTCCAACTTAACCGAAATCAAGGGCAAGGGCGACTTTCAAAAAGGAGAATACCAAAATCCCAACATCCACTTTGGTGTGCGCGAACATGCAATGGGCGCAATCTGTAATGGTATAGCGCTACACACTTCGGGATTAATTCCCTACGGTGCTACCTTCTTGATCTTCACAGACTATATGCGTGCTGCCATCCGCTTATCCGCCCTTTCTCAAGCTGGCTCGATTTGGGTGATGACTCACGATTCCATTGGACAAGGTGAAGATGGCCCGACACACCAACCCATTGAAACTCTTGCTTCCTTGAGAGCCATTCCTAATTTAACCGTGTTTCGTCCCGCAGACGGTAACGAAACCTCTGGCGCTTATAAAGTAGCGATCGAGAAAGCGAAGGAAAATGCCCCGTCTTTGTTGGCGTTCACCCGTCAAAACGTCCCCAACTTGGCAGGTACATCGATTGAGGGCGTAGCTAAGGGTGGATACACCGTGGTTGATAGCGAAGGTACACCCGATATCATCTTGATTGCTACTGGTTCAGAATTGAGCCTCGCCGTTGGCGCAGCCGAAAAACTCAAGGCTGAAGGTAAGAAAGTTCGTGTCGTCTCGCTACCTTCATGGGAACTGTTTGAAGCGCAGGATGCGGCTTATAAAGAGTCGATTTTGCCAAAAGCTGTCACCAAGCGTTTATCTGTAGAAGCTGCTAGCAGTTTCGGTTGGCACAAATATGTAGGTACTGAAGGCGATTGCGTTAGTATTGATCGCTTTGGTGCTTCGGCTCCAGGTGGTGTTTGTTTAGAGAAGTTTGGTTTTAGCGTTGATAATGTATTAGCTAAGGCTAAACAATTGTTGGGTTAATAGCAACAGAATATTCTCAAAATTTTGTGAGGTGGGCTGAAAGGCCCGCCTTTTTTTTATGCAGAGGAGGACTGGGAGAGATTGTTTATAATTAGGATAATTATTTGATGAATGGAGGGAATTATGCCTGAAGTTGCTAATTATCATCAAGAAGTGAGTAATCGCATATCACCAATTGTTGAAAAGCTAATTCAAGGTAATAGTTTATATCAAGTTAAGTTAAACTAACAGGAAATGATAGAAATGTTAGTAGAACTTTTTGGACAGTTATCAGCAGAGGAAATGAGAGCTATAACCGAGCATGAACTGACACGCAGAATTGATAAGATTCTTGTTTTAGAAGCAGTTTCTGGTACGTTAAATGATTTGACACCGGAGCAAATCAAAATGTACGATGATGCAGTAAAGCGAAAATAGACAAAGTGACTGTTAATATCAAAAATATAATATATTTAATCATTTGGAAGGCTTTATGCAGGAAATTGCGCGGGAAAGAGATATAGCGATCGCACGATTATCAAAAATCGTGGATAACTTAATTCAAGGTAATAGTCTCTATCAAGAAAGAGTGGATAAACAAGAAATTATTCAACATTTAGTTAATTTATTGGATAAGTTTTCACCAGAATTTATAAATGCTCTTTCTGATGGTGAATTAACAGATAGAATTGATAGTATTTTAGTAATAGAGGCAGTTTCTGGGACATTAAATGATTTAACACCAGAGCAAATAGAGATGTTTGATGCCGCAGTAGAAAGGAGATAGGAATAAATGGGCTATCTTCTCGACACGAATATATTAACG
This sequence comes from Chroococcales cyanobacterium, assembly GCA_038259325.1. Classification (GTDB taxonomy): domain Bacteria; phylum Cyanobacteriota; class Cyanobacteriia; order Cyanobacteriales; family Nostocaceae; genus Nostoc. The sequence continues at coordinate 19,618 of JBBSOX010000025.1, forward strand.
GCTATTTTGAAGAATAATCAAAAGGTAAATAGTAAGCTAGAGGAGGTGCGTTTCCTGGGAGAAAATGTATTTATAAGTTGTATAACCTATTTTGAATCAAAAAGAGGATTGCTTTATGCGAATGCTACCAGACAGATATCTGATTTAAATGAATTCTGCCGAAATTATAAAATTTTATTTTTGGACGATTTAGAAACTATAGAAAAAGCCTGTGAAATTCATGCAGATTTAAAAAGAAAGGGTAGGAAAATACAAGAGGCTGATATATTGATAGCAGCTACAGCGATCGCACGCGGTTTAATTCTGGTTTCCAATGACTCTGACTTGCTGCGAGTTGAAGGACTAAGCTTGGAGAATTGGCTATCAACAGATTCTTAGAAATAACAGCTTCGTCTCTACTTAAATTTACATTTATCCTTGTGACACTCGTGTTTAGAAACCGAATTTTTCTCAAAAACCCGGTTTATAGTCCTAAATTCCTACTAACTTGTCTAAAATAGCCCTAGCGCGAGAATCGTTTACTCCTGCTGCTGTCCGATAAAAAACCTCCCATTCATCAAAAGTAATTTGTAAATACGATTTGTATTTATCTGCTGATGCTCTCAGCTTTTGTTTGTAATCTGGATAGGAATAGATTTTAAGGTAGCGCCCACGATTACCTGTGCGACGAACCTTTTTTGAACTCTAAATAACTTTTTATCAGCTTATTTAATTTTTTGAGGAGATGCCACCAAATAAATACGTAATTAAAATAAAGATTCATTAAAGTATAGGTTGAGGTAAAGTTGAGTCTAAAAGCTCAACCCCAAGCATAATTTTTTCACCAGTTTTGTCGCTCTTGTAAAGCGCGATCGCAACGCTTGGCTGCTAGAATTAAATATTAACCTCTACTAGTTAGTTTAGTTATTTTGGCAACTATCTTGAGATAGATACGGTCAACTGTACGCGATTTATCATCAGAACTCGCTTCCTAGTACTGAAAAAATAAAATTTTCATACCCACAAATCCATATACATTTTTAGTGCATTTTGTCAACATGTAATCTCCGGCATCGCCTAATAAATCAGCAAGTCCTTCTGAAGACTTAATCTATATTCATGCCTTTCAGAGGATGCAGTTATAACTTTATAAATGCGATTATTAAGTATATGTCCTCAAACAATAGATAGTTGCTGTTGTCCGATTGAAAAAATATGATTTTCTCTGACTCCAGTAACTTCGACTTTATCCAATTGTTTGATGTTTTCAGAAGGTAACACAATGAATAATATCCTAAAGCGCACACTTCTACCCAGCCTCATGGCTGCAAGTTTAGCTGGTGTCACATTAGTTCCCGCTAAACCGGCTGCTGCTGATGACCAAGTATTAAGAGATGCAGGTATTGGGGCTGTTACTAATGTAGTCACCGGAGCAGTTAGAGGAAAGGGTAATGTATTAAATAATGCTGTAAGAGGTGGTGTCACGGGTGCAGCTGTCAATGGTGCAAATGGTCTGAGAAAGACTCGCAATCGCCGTAACCGGAACGTTGTTCAAGATGTCGGAGTCGGTGCTGGCGCTAGCGCAGTAACTGGCGTAGTTACTGGCAATGGCAAAGATACCCTTGGGAATGCTGTTGATGGTGCCGCTGTAGGTGCAGCAATCCATCTGCTAACCAATGGCAAATAATTCGTAAATTCATCAGCTAAAATGCTTCCCAATGTTAACGGGTTGCACTTGTAAACACTACGAACTTATCCTTCCCCTAATTACTCTCCTTCTAAGATGAGCAAACAAGCAAACACAACCCCCTTTCCCTAGTAGGGAAAGGGGGTTGGTGGGTTAGATTTATATTGGGATATATGCCACCATCAGATTCAGATGACTTTAAACTTAATAGTAAACTCTAGCCCTTCAACGCCTTTCTAAAGTTTCGACGATAGGATTGATTTGTAATAAACAAAGCTGGCCATAGTAAAGATAAACCAATACGATTGGTCAAAGTTGGATTAAAATTAGTCCGCCCAAATCCCTTCCAAAACTTCCAAACGCCGCCTCCGTAAACTACTATCAAGGCAAAAATAATAAAGTTACCCATTCCTATCAACTCCGTTAGTAACTGACAGAATTTAAGTTAAGTTTTACCACATGAGGTAAGCACTTCATAACCCAACACCGAGAAGGTATGACTAAACTCTTCAGTCTCTCTCGAACATCTAAGTTAGTTAAACACACATTCTGACTTTTCACGTTATGTGGAAAAGTCCACCGAAAACCTAACCCCCTAACCCCCTTCCCGACACGGGAAGGGGGAAAATTCAAAGTCTCTATCCTTTTAGGAGAGAGATTTACCAAATGCCGTGAAAAGTCAGAAACACACATTCTCTTATTCCAGTGTAGATTAGCCTCACCCATTGCAGCTACTTATTACTAGTTGCAAGCTAGCTCAAAGGACGTAAAAGCGTTATTTGCGTGGCGAGGCAAAAGGCAATAGGCAACAGTCAAAAAGGCTTTTTAATCTGTACGGAGTTTTTTCAAAAATCAAATTGGCTAGAAGCTTGCCATGCAAAGGTTTTCTCTCAGTATACTTAGCAAGATTCAAGTATGATTCCTATGTATAACAATCAAGCCTTTAGTTTCTAAGACAGAACAACACTGTAAAATGCCTAAAAAAGCAAGATTAGTTTTTTGCTGTGGCTTTTCTTTAGCTTAAAAATTGACTCCAATCTGCCTAAAAATTGCAAAATTCCGTGGCGCATCATACTTATACTTCATCTACCCAATAAAGATAATATTGTTCACTATCCACCCAGGCTCTCTGAAAATCTTTGATTGGAACAATTTTTAAATCATTGCGGTTGACAGTCAGTTTGTTATTTAAAATCAGCAAAATTTTCTTTTGCTCATCTTGATTTTTGAGTAGAGAATTAATTTGGCTTAATATCTCAGCTTGTTCGACATCTTTACGGCCGCTTTTAAATAGGGTAAAGCTTCCCATTTTTTGAAGCTCAGGATAATAAAATTTTCGATTTAAATAACCCGATAAAGGAGCCATGTTTGCATCTCGACTGGCAACAATAAACTCATTAGTTAAGCCAGATTTTTTAATATATTGAGCTGTTTCCCGACTGGCAGAAAAGGGTACAACTAAATCTCTTGAGAAACTATAAATACCTCCCCCAAACTGAACATAAAGAATTATCATCAAAGCAATATAATGCCATTTCTGAAAAAATGTAATCGAATTTGGGCGAACAGAAAACTTATTGAGTAAAACTAACGAGTCTTGATAATAACTTCCCAACCATAAAGCCGCTATCAGAACTAAATATAAATGTCCAAAATGCCGAGGCATACCTGTAAATCTCAAGTATGTAAAGGCAAATATTACACAAGTGCCTATAATGTAGAAAAATAAAGGAACTGGCTTTTTAGATAATTTAATCAAGGTTAAAATTACAATAAAGAGAGCAATTATCGCACAAACAATTAAATCAAGCCATTTTTTGTGTTGAGGAATAATTAATAAATAACTACCAAATATTCTACCTATGCTTCTCAAGAAATGACGGATATCTAATTGCATTACCCAACCATTATTTAACCCACCGTGAAGATAACTATCTGTTGGAGGACTAATAATATAAATGGATAAAATAAAAGAAAATGCAATAATTACAATACTTAAAAATAAATCGTATTTTTGGCTTTGATTAAAATACTGCTGGCGATGTTCACTATCAAAACAAAATTCAGCTAGCAAAGTCAATGACAAAGAAAATGATACTAATAAACCATAAGCACTACTATTTGCTAGTAAACCTAATAAAATAGCTAAATAAACATAAGTTATTTTTCTAGTTGCAAAAACCGTACAGAAGCCAAAAGTAAACAACATGCTAAAGGCATAGTTTCGAGAAATTAAAAGATATTCGTAAAAAGGAAAAAATCCAAATGAAAACAGAAACTTTTGTTGATAGCTAAAAGGGCTATATAGGCAAAAAAGAGTCACCGAAACAACAGTAATTCCCAAATGAAAAATTTGCATAATAATAGGATTATCGACTATTCTCCTCAGAATTCCCAGAGAAAAATACCATAGAAGAGGATGACCTTCATAACGAATATTTGCAATTAAATTCCCCAAAGAATCGCTATCTCTGACAATAAGCCAGGGATTTAGTTCATCTCGCCACATCGAATGGTTGAGGATACCTATTAAACCAAGAACAGCAAAAAGAATGATAATAAACCAAGGAGATTTAAAAGGTAATCTCGAAGTATATTTAATGATGTTTTTGTTTGGCATTATTATTTAAAAATGAAACTTATTTGGATCAAAAATATTGCTACATCTGACTGCTAAATTCTGACTCATTTCTACTTATAATTTTCTGGCATACCCACTGCTGACAAACCCGCGATCGCTCGTAAGTTTTGGCAACGAATCAACTCGGTAAAATTTAAACTGGAACGCCCTTCAATTTTGGCTACTGCTTCAATTGCAGATAACAGGTGCTGTGCTGCTTCAGCTTCTGAATAACCACGCCGTTGTGCTACGCGAATTGCTGCTGCATCGGCATTTAACTCTGACTCTTGAGATTTATTAGTGCGCCAGATCCGAAAAGCAGCGATCGCACTTAATCCCCCGGCTACCGCTACACCCACCACATCTGACTGTGCTGCTTCTAATAATCCGCCTAACAGCCCAGCCAGCACCACACCTTGATAAATGTCGGGTTTAAACCACTTCACCCCCGTTAACCAGCTAACCATCTGCAACAGCAGTAAGTCTCGTTGCGGTTTTGGCAAGCGACGCCACAAATCGAAATTAATATATATCGGTCGCGCCTGATTCCAGGGTTGGGGAAAGGAGGCGTCAATCACTTTTGCCTGTTCCGGCTTACTAACGATTTTTGTCGTCATCCGACCAGAAGCAGGCATCACATCTAACAAACGGCGAATTTCAACATTTGGCTCCATAAATGTAATTATTAGCCATAATGTGCATCGTAACTAGGTGTGTAAAAAATAAACTTTTCGTGTTAACCTTTGATTTGTGAGATGCTCTCGCGGTCTTGAATAGATTCAGATCAAGCCATAATAATATTGATTAAGCAGTTTGATAGTGTGGCGGGATTTGATACAACTCGTTTGCCGCCAAATTCAAAACCTCAAAGTTTTGAATCACAATTGAGACTACACTTGTAACTACATGGATGCTTTTGCTCCCCTCCCGCCTGAATGGACGAATAAGGCAGTACATGCTTATGATTTTTGCTGTCCTAACTGCCACTCAACTAGCCGAGAAGCTGAAAAAGTTTGGCTAAATCGGCGCTCGCCTGTACTTACAGAAGACCGTCGTCGCAAATGGCAAGAGTTTTACTACTGTCACTGTGGTTCTGTGTGGTGGGCTTGGAGTAGCGATCGCCCCTCAAAAGATATTACGACGGTTCCCTTAGATTGAAAAATCTAAGCAAAAGCCCACCTTCAAAGGTGGGCTTTTGTTTATCTAATTCTGAGCGTTATTTCCAATTCCCCAATTTTAGAAGGAGAAAGTAGTACGCAGAGTACCAACGTAGACGGTATCGTTCGCGTCGTTGTGTTCAGGATTGAAAATCACCAACAAACCAGGGGTAATGGCAATATTATCGCTGACCTTTAGGCGATAAAGAGCTTCTGCATGATAAGAGGTGTCTAGATCCTCTTGCTCTACACCACCGGGAGCGAATTCACTGCTAGTTACTCTGGGTGATTGGCCAAAGATCAAGCCAAGCAAGCTGCCTTCTCTGCCAAAGTCCTTTAGACCAAGAGTAGCAGCCCAGTAAAATACATCTGCACTCTGTCCGGCAGCAACTCCAGTTCTAGCTTCCACATTACTGAAGCCTGCCCAACCGCCAATAGTTAACTTAGAGCTAGGTCTAAAGTTAGCCTGTACACCGTAATGATTGGAATCAGTACGACCACCTCCAAATGGATCATTGGCTAGGGAACTACCTGTACTTCCGAAGACGTTGGGATCTTCTTGGTAACTGCGAGCATAGGTCAGACCAACGTTCAAGGCTTGACTTGGCTGGAAAGCTAATTGACCTAAAATAGTACTATCACCATTGAATAGTCCGTTATTCAGATCAGGATCGAGACCACTGATAGTAGGACTGTTAGCATCGTTGGATAGATAAGCAGCAGACAAGCTGATAGCACCTTTAGGATTGAGGGTAACAGTCAAGCCAGCACCACCAGAACCAGGTCGGTAAATTGGGCTGAAACGTCCGTAGCGAGAAATAGCGCCGCTACCAGAACTAGCAAAGTCAGGGTTGAAGTTGTTGATATTTTCGTATACTTCAGCACCAGTAACATCAACTTTTATCCGTGCTGCCTTACCAAAGTCGAAAGCGTAGTTAACTTTATCGATTTCAACGCTGTTGCCGTTATTTCCATCAAAACCCAAGCGGGTCATATTGGTACCGGTTACAGCAGAATTGGAAACAATATTCGCAGCATTCAACCGAATTTGCAATCGGTCTGTACCAGTGAAGCTGCTATACAAATTTAAACGAACGCGGTTAGAGAAAACTGTGTTGCTATCTAAATTGGGAAGATTGCCAGCGTCATCATCATCATTTCCACCAAAAACATCAGACACGTTGAAAATTGCTTCCCCAACGAGCTTAGTGGTAGTAGAGAACTGGTTCGCTTCCAACTCAGCAGTGCGGGCTTCTACCGCATCAACACGACCGCGCAGAGTTGCTAGTTCAGCAGAATATTCTTCTTGTAAGCGCTGTAAAGTAGCTAGGTCTTGTTTGCTGACCAAATCGGCAGTAGCTGTAGCAATCAATTCGTTAACCCGGTCTAAACAGGCATTCAAACCTGCGGCAAATTCATAACGGGTCAAAGCACGATTACCACGATAGGTACTGTTGGGATAACCTGCAATACAGCCGTAGCGCTCAACTAGAGATTGTAAAGCTTGGAATGCCCAATCTGTGGGCTGCACGTCTGAAAACTGAGAAACTGATGTTACCTGACTCATGTTGTTATCTTGAGTTTCAGATAACTGAGCAACATTTGTTACTTGTTCGTTGACTTCACCAGCTAAGGCGCTATTGGCAGCGAAAAATGTCGCAGCTACAACAACCGGGCTAACCTTAATAAGATTCCAGAATGCTTTTGTCATGTTTTTACTCTCACTCACACCTACATAATCTATCCTTAATAAAATGCTTACAGCACTTTATTTTCAGGAATTATACACACAATCACAGCGATGATTATACCTTATAACCTGTGATTATTACAAGCAAGTCAATTAGGATACTGCTGAACCATAGGTTTTAATTAATTTATTTGGTAGCCGCAAAATAATGCGGCGCTTGTGGCGTAAAACTGTTCCTTCTTCTTCCAACTGTTGGAGGAGTCGGGTAACTGTTACTCGCGTGGTATTTAACACTTCAGCAATATCTTGATGAGTAACATTTAGATCAATTAGCTTGCCCTTCTCTACGTCACGTCCAAATTTTTCACTTAACCACACCAGAAACTGCCATAAACGTAGCGAAATTGGTTTTCGATGCACAATACTTAATAGATCCTCTGCCTGTTGAATGTGAGACAACAAAGCATTAATATCTTGATGCCACAAATGAGGTGGTATGATGCTTACTTCTACGCAAGTGAGACATTCAATCTGGTAGGGCTTGACCCTAGACAAAGGATAACCAATCAGATCCCCTAGTCCCCAATAACCGAGAGTAATGAATGCTCCATCTTCACCCCATGTTAATGTACGAACAGCACCATGTTCAATGCGCCAAAGTACGTCATTGTCAGGTGGAATTACTTCCCGACGGGTAAATATCTGCTGGGGTAATTGTATGCTCAAAGCAGAGGTATTTGACACGGCAGAAGAGTTTGAAATAGGACTTGTGGAATAAATCATTAACTGTAACTACATAATTATCAGGGAATCTCGCTATTTACAATGATTAAGAAACTCTAATAATTTGTACCAAAATTTATCTGTATATCTGAAAGTCTATTTTTCTCAATGAAAACAACTTCTGATTTAACGTATCTATAAGTTAGATAGACCTAGAATTTTTTACTTGTTTATCCGTTACTTTAATTGTGCAAGTTTAAGAAGAGGTAATCTTTTGGTAAAATATTTAGTTAACTTATTTTATTTGGTACTTTCTCTAGACTAATACCAATTCTCTATGAAGATGCACAGAATAAAACACTTGAAACTCCTGCCGGACAAGGAAATTATTCTATGCAGCCTCACATAAATTTGGTATAAGTAACTTTATACTTAAAGTAATACCAAGTCGTCTTCTTCACGTATCCCCAGACGACTTGGTATTAGCATAGAATATCAATCAGCTGTAGCTCAAATTAAAAACTACCAGGGTTGTCATCAAGTGCTAGCAAGAAATTAATCAGGTCTGTTTGCTGTTTGGAATTAAACCCAGCCTGTCTATCTACGTAGAAGTAATGACCTGTGCCATCAAGGTTACTACGCACTAACGCAGGGTTAGCTTTGTTGGCTTTCACAACTTTTGCCCGAAGATCACGATCAACCAAGGCACGCAAACTGCTAGCTGGCTCGGCAGGTATACCAAGGCTGAGAGTGCCAGAAAGCCCTAAGCCAGTTTTGTTAACAACCGTAATCCCATTTGAGTCAACTTTCAGGCTTCCTGCCCGTACTGCTACACCACCATCATGTAAATATGGTGCGCTTAAATAAAGACCACGCAAGGAAGTAGTTTTGTAACCACCTTTTGGCAAAATACCTTTGGGTAGAGTTGTAGGAGTATCGGAGATACCCTGCGTTGGTACATCCAGTACTTCAGCCTTAGCAGGTATGGGAACAGGAGTGTTGAAAGTGTATAGCTTGGGTGGTACTAACAAATTACTCAGCCCCAAGCGAGACTGGGCACGAGCTGGGTTAGTACGTATCTTATCAATTGGATGAATTTTGTTGTCAGTAAAGAATGGTGGAATATGGCAAGTTGCACAATTGGCTTTCTCAAATACTTTTGCGCCACGCTTAACAGAATTGCTGTTCAACGCTTGCCAGTTTTCCGAAGTTTGGTTGGCAGGTGGCACTAAGCTATTTTGGAAAGCAGACATGGCATTGGCAGCAAATAAGAAAGTGCCGCTAGCAATATCACCGGGCTTTCCAGTATTTGGGCTGAAAACCAAACCGTTGTAAGTAAATAAACTAGGGCGCAGGTTTGGGTAAGTTCCTGCACCAGGAGCAGGAATTTGGTCTTCTAATTCTGTTTGTGTAGGATTCGGTGCGATCTTCCGCAGCCATTCAGAGGGTTTTACTATCACTCCTTCTGGTAAACGGAGGCTAGGAACAGCAGCATTTTGTAGAAAGGTACCAATATAAACTTCTGGATCAATGCCAAGGGTTTTTGCACTGAGTTGAGCAGCTGCCAACAGATTGTTTTCTGAAGAATGAACACCATTGGTGACAGCGCTGAGTCCCGCAAACGGCCCCACAGCAAACTGTCCATCAAGGAAATAAGGATGATTCTTAAACGTGAACATACTGGGAATTTGAGTAGTATCGTTGATACTATCTGATGAATTCTCAGAATTACCAAAAGGCACATCCAATACTGCATCATCGAAAGCTTTTTCAAACTTTTCAGGATCGGGTAATTCTACTTTATTACCTTTACTGTCTAAAATAATTTTCCCATTGCCTTTGTATTGGGGATCTAGGGGATTGAAGTTTAACCGCGCAAACCCTGCGGCTGAATTTGGTGCTAAGGCAACGAAAAGGAAGACAGCAAGTTCACCATTAGGTACTCCTAAAAGAGTTTTACCATTATTAGAAAGGCTTGCATGACAGATCGCACAAGTAATGTCGCCGTTAGGTGCGCTTCCTATTGGAACAACCTGTCCCCGTTGAACTTTGAAACCTGTAGGAATAACAGTCCCTTTGGGAAAAGTTCGACTACCTATAGTTAAATCCTTCTGGAGAGTAATTTTTAGGTTTGTCGTTGATTGCCCGTGCAAATTAGCGATCGCTACAGATGTTTCATCTGATACAAGATTGAAGGCTTGTCCTAAACCAAATACTCCTTGCAAACCAAATGTGTCACCAATCTTCCGGTTCAAGAATATATCTTCACCTTGGGCGATTAATTCCTTAGTAATTTTAACTGCCCCTACCCGTTGATAGGAAATGGGGTTATTGGGATTGAGTCCCTTATTTACAACTAGTTGTGATGCTTCTTGAGGACTCAGCAGTTTGCCGAAATAGTCGTAATAGCCTAACGGTTGAGTAGGAGCAGGTTGCAAAAGGTTAATCTTAGCGAAAGCCGTCTGGCTTGTCATCAACCAATTTGATAACAAGATGCCAAAAACACTAATGATAAAAACGCAAATTAATAAGAAAAGCTTGCTTTTTGAAGCATAAAATACCCTAGCTACACTAGTCTTAGGGTTGTTTTTTTTTTGTTTCATAGTGAGGTACTCACTAAAAGCTATAACGTAGATATATCACAGTTATACGTAAATATATGTAATAATTATGTTTAAGTTTATTATCAATTTGATGGCTGGATTAGTTGCTTATATTTAATATATGGGCATTAAAGCCATGATTCGACACTGAACCTAAAGGCTTGCCTTCCCTATCAGAGTCCAGCCATTTTTTTAATTCGTTGAACTCAGGCTAAATTTGCTGATTTACGATCCAGTCTACTCGTGCAGGTTCTTTGTCAGAACCTGGATATGCGATCCAAATATGTCAAACGTATTGTTCGAGTCTAGTTAAACTAGCAACCATAGAAGCTAAATCGTCTAAGTCTATCGGTTTGCATCGGTATATATCATAACCTGCTGATCTTGCAAGATTACGGTCTTCATCGTAAGCTGATGCCGTCATTATGAATTACGAATTACGACTTTCCCAAAGTGAGCCGCACTTTTGAGGTAATGATAGGCTTCTTGTGCTTCAGCAAAGGGGAAAACTCGATCAATAATTGGTTTGAGTTGATGCTGTTGCATCGCCTGATTCATCGCTTCAAACATTTCCCGGCTGCCAACATAAATGCCTTGAACTGTTAAACTTTTAAAAAGTATTGGCATAGGGTCAATTTCATTTCCTCTACCTGATAATACGCCAATCAAGCTAATACGCCCTCCAATGCGGACTGCTTGTAGCGATTTTGGCAGAGTACCTGCACCGCCTACCTCAACTACATGATCTACACCTGTGCGATTAGTCAATTGGTAAACTTGCTTTTCCCAATCTGCTGTTGTTTTGTAGTTGATTGTTTCATCAGCACCAAGCTGTTTCGCGCGTGCCAATTTCTCATCACTGCTGGAAGTAATAATCGCTCTTGCACAATGTATTTTGGCGAACTGGAGTGCAAAAATTGAAACTCCTCCAGTACCGAGTAATAAAATACTATCACCTGCACGAATATTTCCTTTTGTTACGAGTCCATGCCAAGCTGTGACTGCTGCACAGGTTAAGGTAGCGCCTTCAACGTAGGATAGATAGTCTGGTAATATTACTAGACCATTTTGGTGTAATACGACACACTTATCCAGCATTCCATCGATACCGCCTCCTAAATCGGATTTCATTTTCTCTTTGGTTAAAGAGCCATAAATCCAGTCTTGGAAGAAAATACCAGCGACGCGATCGCCTATTTTCACCCGTGTCACACCTTCCCCTAACGCTACGACTTCCCCCGCACCGTCAGACAGGGGAATTAAGGGATATTTCTGTCCAGAACCGTAAGCTCCTTCAATCACAAGCAGATCGCGGTAATTTAAGGATGTTGCTTTGACTTGAATCAGAACTTGTCCCGCAGTTGGTTTTGGTTCAGGGCGATCGACTAATACGAGGGAATCAATACCGGCGTTGCTTTGAATTTCGTAAGCTTTCATAGAAAAAGCAGTGGTTTCATGTCATATTAAACCACTGCTGTTTATAAATAGTGACTACCCTAAGTTGATAGTCATCTTGCCTTATGAGCTTGGTTGCTGATCGGGAAACATACACTTATCAGAGTCACAACCACTAGGGCCAGCCTCTGCCATTTCGCCTAAATCGTAGCGGCTTAAGACTGCACAAAAATCATCTGTTTTGCGCCGTGCTTTCACCTCTTGATTCAAGCGATCATAGGTTGGCTTATCTATTGGTTCAAATGGCAAACGTGGGAATGATTGCAAATCATCAAAACGGGCTAAAAGGGCTGCTGAAATATATCCTTCATCATTCTGGATAGTTTCATAGATCCGCTGTCCTAAAGGTTCGATTTCATCAGAGCGAAGTTCTAAAGTAGCTGATGTGTTGTGAGTCACATACCAACGTTGAACCTGGAGGACAAAATCAAATTGGGCTAAGACTGAAAACTTAGAAACATCAATTTCATCAGCCCCTGGTAAATCTGCCCAAGATACAGAAACAGGAATTTCTACTAACCACTCACTTACCCGTGGATCAAAGGGATCGTTGAGCAAATTGCCCTGTTCATCCTTATCTGATTGAGAAGGAATGACGTTGTAACCATAGTCAATACAAGCTAAGGCTACTGGGTCATTTTTGCCGAAGGTGATGCGGCGAATAAATCTTTGTGCTTTTGGGGGATGCCATCCTGAACTAGCATTAGTTAATAATGCCTTCGTGCCACTGGGTTGGACTGTAGTACAGCGATTTGGACGTTTGAAATTATGGCGATCGCAATAATCCCAAACTACCCGATGTACAATATCTTTCCAAGAACTGAGATATTTTTCTTCCTCACGCTTGAAAGCTAATCCTTGTGGAGTTGCAGGCCTTCCTGCTTCCCACCAGCGCAGCCAATCAACACCAAAAGCATGGACAAAGAAATCAAATAAACCTGTAAAAGAAACTCCCACAATCGGATCTAATTCACGGCTGTATTGATAGCGTGGTTCCAAGAATTTGTGATTTAAAAGTGCCGCAACAGATAACGCCCCAGCAGTGAAAGCTTCTTCTTGTTCTTTGTAGTTACGTGGATCTATTTGATTAAGGTGAACCTCTGACAAATTGCAGTGGAAGTTACTACCGATGATTTCCAGATTTGTTATCCTAGAGGCTTTTTATCCTCTAGTTCTACTGCTTGATTATTCACAGTAGCTCCGCGTACCTTTTGCAAATGTGACTTCAGATAATAAAAGTGTTTTTCACATCCGCCCCCGCACTCTTGGAGAGATTATATTCTAGACACAAATTTCTGATGTTATCTAGTTTCACTCTCTACGCTGTACGGTGTCAAAGACTTTTTAATTCCTTTGATTACCACGGGATTAGCATCTCAGCTTTCCCCGTTTTTGCGAGGTTTTTAACGTGAGGCAAAATCACTTACCACACGGATTTAGCCCATAACGAGCTAAACGATGTTCTAACTCATTAGCATCAAGATTTGAATAACGTTCTTCTAACCACTCTTTTGCTGTTCCTTGTTCATAAGCTTGCAAAAATTCAACTTTCAAAGCTTGTGTTGGCAGTAAATCAATGTTTGATCGCGCCACGGCTTCACCAGCCCATTGAATCGCTCCCTCGCCACTATAATATTGTTTGCGAACGGCATTCAGACATTCTTCTAAAGTTGGCTTGCGGTGAAAAACTCTGGTGTGGTTTGCCATCCTGAGTGCATCACGCTCTGGATCAATTCGCCAGTTGCCACTTTCATCTTGCTGCCATAAATTATCTTTGGCGGTGGCTCCTTGTTCATCGTCAGCAATAAACTGACGCATCCCCGCACTTCTTCTAATATTGCCTGCAACAATTGTTACAGCAGCTTGGTCGATTAACAGACAGCATTCAACTGAATTTAATTGCCGCCCTACAGCTTTACTCAGGATGGAAGCACAACGCTGATAAAGTCCAGGCAATTTTACCGGATTAGCAACTCCTCCAAAGCCATTAAGAGTTTCTCCTGCTTTACGGACATCGCTGATATCAACTAATACTTCAACTTCTCCTGAAAATCGTTCATTAGTGGAGAGTTCTAATAGGGTTTGATATGATTTAACCCAACCTTCACGGCTATCGCCAACGTGAATAGTGACGTTATTGCCTTCTATATGAGTTTGAGTATATTCACGTCGCTGTTGCACAGGAGTGCTGCCAATTTCACCTTGGACAGTGACATTCAGTTGATTACGGATGGGGGGCAACTGGTTAATAAATTGTGGTTCTAGCACAGCTCCAGTACCACAGCCCATCATTGCCAGATCCATCATTAATCCGAAGGCACTCCAGTCTTCGAGATTGGTGGAGGTGCAATTATAAGCCCCGGAAAAGTTCTTTGGTTTGGTTATCCAGTCTGTACCACCAACCCATAGCCAGCGCCCACTGGGCATGGCTTTCAGGTTGCGCTGCATCTTATCCAGTATTGCAGCTTCTTCGTGAGTTAGCTTTCCCAACTCAACTAAGCCGAGTAGAGTGCGATCGCATACTTCATCCCATGTTTCCCTTAGTCCCGCCTTTGTGCGGCGGCTATAGGTTCTAAAAAATACGGGATTAGCAGCCGGTGCAGTTTCGGGAAACTTTGCACTCTGGCGTTTTCTTTCGAGTTCTCGAACCATATACTAAGTGTCTTGCGTTCTTGTTGCGTGCGGACAGATTATGACTATACGCCAAGTAGTTTGAGTATTAAAGATTGTCAAATTGTCCACTTTACGCTAGCTCTAACCTGCACTAATTACAACAAAAATTTATGATGTATAATGTCTGTCACCCTTGGGTATAATTTTGTTACTTAGTTTTAATTAACACTAAATAATGATATATAAGTTATCTTTATACCGATTCTTATGCAATTACTTAGCAGAGGCATAAACTTTGCTTAAAATTATGCAGGTAGAGACTGACGAACATAAATCTCATATATAGAAACTGTTTCGGGAATACTTTGCGGATTCAGCAAGTAAGAGTATTATCTGTTGAATCTTGGATGTAAACTCTATGTAGCTTTTATACAGGGCAAGTTGCTTAGGCGGCAACTGCCAAAAAGTTCTCAGCCAGGGAAAGATGTATCAGACTTGAATAAATATTAGAGGTGGCTGTAATGCCGACAATTCATTTGGTAGATGGTGAAAAAGGCGGGGTAGGAAAATCTCTTTTTACCAGAACAATGATTCAGTATTGTCTGGATAAGAAAATCCCCTTTGTACCAGTGGACACAGATAGGTCAAATCCAGATGTAGCAGAGGTGTATAAGGAGATATGTAAGTATGCTGTGTTTAGTGAGAATGAACGACAGGCAGATAAGGCAGATAAAATATTTGAGTGGGCGGTAGAGAAGCCAGTAATTGTGAATTTACCCGCACAATCGCATAGAGCAGTACAAGGGTGGATTGATTCTAATCAATTAATGGAACTAGGGAATTTGCAGGGAGTGATGTTTTGCAAATGGTTTGTATCAACAGGAGGATACGACAGCATGAACCTATTTGCTCAGTCAGTGAATACTTACGGTGAGAAAATCCCTCATATCCTGGTAAGGAATTTAGGGCTGTGTGATGATTGGGAGCATATAGTGTCAGACGCAAACTTTCAGAAAATAGTAGATAAATATAAGATAAAAGTTATAGATTTTCCGAAGTTAGCATACAAAGAAAGAAATATAATTGACCAAAATCGCCTGACTTTTGCAGAGGCAAGAGAGTATAAAGAATTTGGCATAATTGGGCGACAGAGAGTAGTGAATTTTCTGAGGCTTGCTTATAGTGCTTTTGAGAGAGTAGGTATCTGGTATGAAAAAGTTGAATAGCTTTGCTCTAGAGGGTTTAATCATTGCCAATGATCAATATCCGTTGTGAAACTCTGCCAGACTACGCAGTAATAGCTGAGGTGAATACATTAGCCTTTTATCTCGTTTCCAGTCTCTGACTGGGAATGCCTAATGGGAGGCTCCGCCTCAAAACTTGCGGCAGAGCCGCAATGAGAAGCACCACATACTAAGTGTCTTGCGTTCTTGTTGTGTGCGGACAGATTATGACTATACGCCAAGTAGTTTGAGTATTAAAGATTGTCCACTTTACGCTAGCTATAGACCATACGATTTGCAACATAAATTTATAATGTCCTTCACCCTTGGGTAGGATCTCGATATTGAATTTTAATTAGCACAGATAAACTTATAAGTAAATTCTCTTTATACCGATTCTTATGCAACTACTTAGCGGAGGCATAAACTTTGCTTAAAATTATGCAGGTAGAGACTGACGAACATAAATCTCATATACAGAAACTGTTTTGGGAATATTTTAATGAGACTAAGTTGATATTGAGCCATCAGTTCGGTATCAATTTAGATGTTAATACATTCTTTGAGCAATCTATGACTCAAATTCACGAATTTGTACCCCCTTCAGGACGCTTACTTTTTGGACAATACGAGGCAAAAATAGCCGGCTGCGTTTGCTTGCGAAAGATTGGTGAAGATATTGGCGAAATTAAAAGGATGTATGTAAAACCAGAATTTCGCAGAAAAGGAATAGGTAGAGCATTATTAGAAACTATTATCAATGAATCTTCTAAGATTGGTTACTCAAAGATTCGTTTAGACAGCGCCCCATTCGCAAAGCAAGCCCAAGCACTTTATCGTGCATTTGGCTTTCAGGATATCGACCCGTATTTAGAAAAAACAGAGATTCCTTTAGAACATCGAGCAAACTGGGTTTTTATGGAATTAGTTTTAAATGATCAACATCCGTTGTGAAACTCTGCCAGACTACACAGTAATAGCTGAGGTGAATACATTAGCCTTTGGGCAGCAAAACGAGGCCAAACTTGTAGAGGAAATTCGCCGTTCTGACCGCTATATTCCAGAACTTTCTCTAGTTGCAGAGGTTGAAAATGTTGTAGTCGGTCACATTTTATTTAGCTATATTGACCTGGTGGGTGAAGAAACACTACAGGTACTCGGTTTAGCACCTTTGGCAGTTCATCCACAATTTCAAAGACAGGGTATTGGTAGCGCACTAATAAAAGCAGGGTTAGAAATAGCAGAGGCCAAGAAAGAAGCCATAGTGATTGTCCTTGGTCATCCCGAATTTTATACTCGCTTTGGCTTTCAGCGTTCTGTTGTTTATGAAATTGAGTCTCCTTTTCCAGTACCAGAGGATGTCTTCATGGTTAAACCATTGCAAAACTATCAAAAAAAGTATAAAGGGAAGGTTGTTTATCCCTCAACTTTTCATGCGGTATAGTTATGATTTTCCACTAATCAATAATTCAGGAAGTTAAAGTTACCTACGATCGCAATACCAGTGCCGCAATTCGTGAACTCAAACAGCGCTTAGGTTGAAGAAGAGGAAGGGGAACTCTTAGCTGGGAGCAAGGGGGATATCACTGGTGCTGAAACTACACCTTTATCCTCTAACGCAGCCGCAACCCGTAAAATTAACGCTTCATTATATGGTGCTGCTATTAATTGCACACCCAATGGTAAAGCATTTGGACGCTGAATTGGTACTGATAAAACTGGTAAACCAATAAAAGATAATGGTTGAGTAAATAATCCCAAATGAGGACGGACAAGTATTTCTTCCCCATCCAAAATCATGGTTTGTTGACCAATTAGCGGTGCGGAAATGGGTGTAGTTGGGGCAAGAATTACATCGACATTTTGAAAGACTTCCCGCACGCGATCGCGATACCATTTTCTAAAGCGTTGTGCTTGCAGATACCAGCTACTAGGAATTAACGCCCCAGCCAAAAAGCGATCGCGTGTCGCTGAATCAAAATCTTGAGGACGCGATCGCAATTTATCCAAATGCAGATTTGCGCCCTCGCTAGCTGTAATCACAAACGCCGCAGCCCGGGCGCGGTGTGCTTCTGGTATGGTTACGTATTCAGTCACATTCAAAGCATCAGCTACCTTTTGGACTGCTGCTAAAGCTTCAGGTTCTGCGCCTTTGGTGAAATAATCAGCAGCAATAGCAATTCTGATATCAGAAATATCTTGATGTAGAGACGTTACATGTAACGTCTCTACAGGAGGACGCTTTGTACAAATTGGATCGCGATCGTCTTCTCCTTGAAGCACATCAAACACCGTAGCAATATCCTGCACCGAACGCGCAAAAGGGCCAATGTGGTCAAAACTGCTAGAAAATAAAGCTACCCCAGCACGAGATAACCTTCCATAAGTCGGCTTCAAACCAAAAACGCCACACAACGCCGCCGGAACGCGAATCGAACCATTTGTATCAGAACCTAATGTCAACGGTACTAACCCAGCAGCAACAGCCGCCGCAGAACCACCCGATGAACCACCAGCAACTCGTTGTAAATCATGGGGGTTGTGAGTAGCACCGTAATGGGAGTTTTCCGTGACAAACCCATAGGCGTACTCATCCATATTCAAAGCGCCAACCAGCACAGCACCCGCTTGTTTCAGCTTCGCTACTGCTGTCGCATCAAGGCTTGCTGCTGGGTTCTCTGCATTGATTTTCGACCCCGCTAAAGTCGTTAAACCTGCGATATCGAAGAGATTTTTCACCGCAAAAGGGACACCAGCAAGCGTTCCAGGATGATTACCTTGGGCAATTTCCCTGTCAATGCGGGCTGCATCTGTTAAAGCTGTCTCAGCAGTGACAGCCGTAAAACAGTTGAGTTGATGATCCCGCGCTGCTATTAGTGCGATCGCAGCCTTAGTAACTTCCACTGCGCTAACTTTGCCTTCGCGTATAGCAGCAGCTATTGATACAGCATCATTCATGGTTCAAAAACTGGTGCAACTTCAATATCCTCCGCTAGAGGAAAAGAATTTACAAGATTAGCGATCGCACTAATTCTCTCAAAATTTGCCACTACCCCATCTCGATACTCATCTCTTAGCTGCAAATCTAACAACAATGCCATTTGCTCAACATACTCACCCACATCAAACCCTTCTCTTCTCATCTTTTCCGCTCTGTGCCTCTGCGGTAGCCTACGGCAAGCCGAAGTATCTACGTTATTCTAAACTTATTGTTCTGTCAAAAATATCATGGCTTTAGTTCAAACGATAAATAAAATAACATCAAGTCAAGTCCCCAGACTCAATGATTGCAGTTCACAAAACCTGCTCAACTACTTTGAGAATTCTTGGGAACTTGAAGAAACACTCATGAAAAGTTTGGTCGGGGAAGAAACTTTTTATCTTAACCCCGATCCTTTAAGAAACCGTTTAATTTTTTATCTTGGTCACTCCGCTGTTTTTTTCATCAATAAATTAATTCGCGTTGGTTTAATCAAAGCTGGAATTAATTCAGAATACGAAACCCTATTTGAAATCGGAGTTGATCCACAAACACCAACAGAACTCGACGCAGCTATGCAAGGGGTTAGCTGGCCTGATCTCGAAAAAGTTTGGCAATATCGAGACAAGGCAAAAGAGGCGATCGCAAAAGTTATTCAAAATACTCCCCTGGATATGCCCATTCATCAACACCATCCCTTCTGGGCTTTGCTGATGGGGATAGAACATAGTCGGATTCACTTTGAAACCTCTTCGATGCTGGTGCGTCAATTGCCTACTAATCGCCTAAAACGTCCCCAAGGGTGGAATTATGCACCTACTAAAGGTAAAATTCCCAACAATGAAATGCGCCGGGTTCCTGGTGGTGTAGTGAAACTAGGAAAACCCAAGGATGATCTTACTTATGGTTGGGATAGCGAATATGGCGATCGCACTGTTGAAGTGAAACCGTTTTTAGCTAGTCAATATCTCATCACTAACGGCGAATATCTAAAATTTGTTCAAGCTGGTGGTTACAATAATCCAGACTACTGGAATGCTGAATCTTGGGATTGGAAGCAACTCTACAACGTCCAACATCCCAAATTCTGGATACCTTTCCAGGATGGCTACCGCTATCGAGCCACATTCGACGAAATAGACTTACCCTTAGACTGGCCTGTAGAAGTAAATTACTACGAAGCGATCGCATTTTGTCGTTCTCAAGGCTCAGACATGCGCTTGATGACTGAAGCTGAATGGAATCAAGCCTTACTTACCTCTGAGGATAACCAGTTATCAACTAACTATAATCTTAATTTACAATTCATTTCCCCCAGCCCAGTGGGAATGTTCAAACCAGCTAATACCGCTTCTGGGCTTTCCGATCTCAGAGGAAACGTCTGGGAATGGTTAGGGGACACATTCAACGCCCTACCAGGATTTCAACCTCATCCGCTTTACGAAGATCAAGCAGCACCCTTTTTTGATGATAAACATCAGATGATGCTCGGCGGTTCTTGGGCTACTAATGGTTCAATGGCATTACCAACTTATCGAAACTGGTTTCGTCCCTACTTTTATCAACACGCTGGTTTTAGAATTGCTCAAGATTTGCAAGGAGATTGTTGAGAATGCGACCAAATCGAATCCCACCAAAACCCGGCCAAGAATCAGTTTGGGATTATCCCCGTCCGGCTCGTTTAGAAGATAGCAACAAATCAATTCGGATAATTTGTAATGGTACTGTTTTAGCAGAAACAACTAAAGCTAAAAGAGTCTTAGAAACTAGCCATCCTCCTGTTTATTACCTTCGTTCTGAAGATATTAAACTAGAATATTTAATAGAAACACCTAAAAAAACTTGGTGTGAATGGAAAGGTAAGTGTCAATATTATGATATTAGCATCGGTGATAAGTATATAAATCATGGTGCTTGGCGATATATTGAACCCACGCCTGATTTTTTAACGATTCAAGAATACTATGCTTTCTACCCTAGTTTAATGGATGCTTGCTATGTAAATGATGAGCTAGTTATGTCTCAACCGGGGGATTTTTACGGAGGATGGATTACTGCTGATATTGTAGGGCCATTTAAAGGTAGCCCAGGAACAATGGGGTGGTAACTTAGGGATTTCCAAATGAAAAACTCCATCCCCTTGTGGGTGGAGTTTTTGGGCATGGGGCATGGGTAAGAAGGTACCAATGCCCTATGCCCTATCCCCCAAGCGACGGGGCGACTATCCCTCTACAGACACCTGGGGATGGAGTTTCCCGTCGCTTTCATTTTTCCTGTTGATTTTTTGCAGATTGATTAGTAGCATCATCTGAAGTGTCTGTCTGCAACTGGCTCTTTAACAAAGCAATCAAACCTTCAGAAAGTTGAGATAAAGAATTTTCTAACTGGGGGGAAAGTTGTAATGGTAAACTTCCAGAATCTAAATGTATTGAGCGTTGTGGAAAAGGAATATTAATATTTTGCTGCCGGAAAACTTCGTCAATTTTAAAATATAAATCGCTCTTAATCTGAAACTGTTTGCGAGGTTTAGCAATCCAAACTAGCAACTGAAAATTTAAAAAATCCTCACCATATTTTTGAAACCAAACAAGAGGTGTTGGTTTTTTTAAAATATCATGATTTTCATGCGCTACTTTTAATAATGCAGAGCGGATAGTACTAATATTTGCACCATAAGCCACGCGCACAGGCAATACCAGACGAGATACCGAACCCCGATGGTTCCAATTGACTACTTCTGTATCTAACAAACGCGAATTGGGTACAATAACTACTATGTCGTCTAAACTACGGATATGAGTACTGCGAGCATTTAATCGCTCTACGGTTCCCATAAATTCGCCAATTTCTACAAAATCACCAACTTCAATAGCACGCTCAAAGGTAATCACAAAACCGCTAACTAGTTCTTTAGCGACTCCCTGTAAACCAAACCCGATAGCTACACCAAAAATACTGGCTAATATTGCTAGAGAACTGATATCCAAACCCCAAATTTGCAGCAACAAAACTGAACCGATAAAAATCAGACTGTACTGGATAGAAACTGCAATTGATTCTTGAACACCACGGCTAACATTGGTCATGTTTAGTACGCGCGATCGCAGCAAATTAGTCAGAGTTCCAGCTGTAGCCAATACTCCAAAAAATAAGCTTATGAAGATAATTATATTGATTACCGAATAAGAGCTTTCCCCAATGCTAATTACTGGTGACGTTAAGCTCATCCAAAGAATGTTGGCACTGCGCCTACTCAATTCTCGTGTTAAAGGAAATAAGTCAGTAATATAGATTGCGATCGCTATCCATAAAAGCGATCGCACTACAAACAGGGTCAATCTTAAAAATAATTCAACTCCTTTGGGTTGCGCTCCAGTTTCGGGGTGATTCACTTCTCTCGGAAGCAGCCGCCGTAACCAATAGCGCCAAACCCAACCTAACATTAAATGCAGAGCGATCGCACCCAATACTGATAAAACTGTAAATAATATTGCCCGCCAAAAATAACTTAATCTTCGTTCTTCTTGACCTTGCTGAACTGCCTCACGAATTCGTTGCGCCCAAATTTTTGCTTGCTCTTGTTTTGTTCTACCAGTAAAAGTATCTTCCTGCGTTACCGTCAGTAAATGGCGGCTATTCACCAAAATTACAGGTAATTGATTAATTTCTACAATCTCCACCTTCACCGGATCTGGGAAACGGACTGCTTCTCTTAAAATTAAGTTGGCATCCGCAGCACGATTTTCAGCACTAAATTGTCCTGCTTCACTCACTTCAAATAACTTGCGACCATCTACCGAAATCACATCTGTTGATATTGATTGAGCTTGCAGCGGCATTTCAGTGATTAAAAAGCATCCTATAATCATGTTTGCAACAATTACAAGGATGAAAAAACCAGTTATTTTCTTTAGCATTTACTGTGTCAAAAGTAGAAAGCCCATCAGCTTTAGCCGTAGGATGAATACTTTAGTTACCATAGATCATTCCATCCTATCGCGCTTCGTGCAGCGCCCATAGGATGGCTTTGTTCATATATCTGTTCTCGTTTAAGTGAGGTACACCCGTAAGGGCAGTGCCGTGCCCTTACGGGTGTCAACTTAAGCTAAAAGTAGCTTAACTGTTAGCTGACTCGCCCGCCTAGAACTAAAGTTCTTTGGCTTTTAGCTAAAGTCTACTAAAGTAGACTAAGGATTTTTCGGATTATTTAGTCATCTTTAGATGACTTGCGCTATTAGCAAGGAACTTTAGTTCCTTGCGGGACATGGCTTTTACATTAAGTTGACACGTATGGGCACTGCCGTGCCCCTACACCTTGCAATATAATCTTGTACCGCATCTGAATGGGAACCGCTATATATCTGTGACTTCAGTAGCTTTGCTTAAGCCTTCTTCAACCAGCTAAACATAGCGCGTAAATCTTTGCCGACTTCCTCAATTTTGTGTTCAGCTTCTTTACGACGCATGGCAGTAAATCCTGGTTTACCAGCTTGGTTTTCAAGAACAAATTCCCGTGCAAATTGCCCAGATTGAATTTCGCTGAGAATCTTTTGCATTTCAGCTTTGGTTTGTTCGGTAACAATCCTTGGCCCACGGGTATAATCGCCATATTCAGCTGTGTTAGAAATGCTGTCGCGCATTTTGGCTAAACCACCTTCCACAACCAAGTCAACAATCAGCTTGACTTCATGCAGACATTCAAAATAAGCCAATTCTGGTTGATAACCAGCTTCTACCAAAGTTTCAAATCCGGCTTTGATTAAAGCACTCAAACCACCGCACAATACTGCTTGTTCGCCAAATAAATCTGTTTCGGTTTCTTCGCGGAAAGTCGTTTCGAGAATACCCGCGCGAGTACCACCAACACCTTTAGCATAAGCCATCGCGCGATCGCGTGCCTGACCACTGGCATCTTGATAAACTGCAAACAACGCTGGTACGCCTTCACCCTGTTCATAAGTCCGTCGTACTAAATGCCCTGGCCCTTTGGGTGCTACCATCACCACATCTACGTTAGCCGGTGGTACAACTTGCCCAAAATGAATATTGAAACCGTGGGCAAAAGCTAACACATTCCCTTCTTGTAGATTGGGTTCAATCTCGTTTTTGTAAATCGTTTTTTGGACTTCATCAGGTAACAAAATCATGATGAAATCAGCAGCATTGGCAGCATCTGCAACATTTTTCACAGTTAACCCAGATGCTTCAGCTTTTGCTACTGACTTACTACCCGGATATAGTCCCACAATCACATTCAAACCACTATCTTTGAGATTGAGAGCGTGGGCATGACCTTGGGAACCATAGCCGATGATAGCAATAGTTTTTCCAGCCAAAAGGTCTAAATTGGCATCTTCGTCATAATACATCCGGGCCATAGAAGCATCTCCTGTCAGCAAGCATTGTCATTAATTGGCAGACTTACGATTTTACCTCAAATTGAGTAACACAGATGAATTATCAATCATGCAATTTATCTCTGGGGATTGGGGATTAGGGACTGGGGAGATGAGGAAGCAGGGGAAGAAAAACTATTAATCATTGCCCAATGACTAATGACTAATGACAAATCTGTTACATAAATCGCAACAATACAGGCTTTTAGTTTTACTTCAGTAATACTGGGGTTAACTTCATCCATCTGGGGGTAGATTATGTACGCTTCAACTAAATTACCGCGCACATCTGCTTTATTTTTAAGTGCGTTATTGGGAGGGGTGATTTTCACCAGTTGCGCCTCTTCCGATCGCTCAACAAATTCGGCTTTACCTCAGATGGCCGCCGATGGGATGGCAAATAGAGCATCTGCACCTGCTGGTGAAAGCAGTATTTCTCAAAAAGCGGAAGTTTCATCAATAGTTCGTTCTCGTCCGCAACTCATCAAAAAGGCAGCAATCTCTTTGACTGTCAACTCTGTAGATCCGACTGTTGATGCTGTTTCGCAAATTATCAATAAACAGCAAGGGGATTTAATCGGTTTGAAGCAACAACAACCCAAAGCCGACAACCCGCGCCACACAGCAACAATACAATTGCGGGTAGCAGAAAACTTGCTAGAACCCACCTTAGAGCAACTTGCTAAATTGGGCACTGTCGAGAGTCGTAATATCACTGCGGAAGATATAGGCGATCGCCTTGTAGATTTCCAAGCTAGATTAACGAATTTACAGAAAACTGAAGCCAATTTACAAAAAATTATGGATCGGGCGGGTTCTATTAGAGATGTGCTTAGTGTTGCCCAAGAACTGAGTAATGTCCGTCAAACGATAGAACAAATTAATGCCCAACTAAAAAGCCTACAAAATCAAGTTGCATATTCCACTATTACGCTGAACTTAAAAGCAGCAGTTTCTAGCACCAGTTCACAACCTGCCTTTGGTTTGCAAGTTCAGGAAACTTGGAACAAATCGACTCACTCCCTTAGTTCATTTTCCGTTGGCTTACTCAAGCTAGGTATTTGGTTAATTGTTTACAGTCCCTATTTGTTAATTTTTGCTGCTCTTTTCTATAGTTTTACTCGTTGGCGGCGAACGCATTCACCACGTTTGACACAAACCCCAGAATCAACTACTTCTGAGTGAATTTGCATAAATATTACATCGACCCTTGAGAAATTTACATAAGCAAAGAGCAATTTAAATATTGCCAAATCTTATTGCCTGCACCTCCATCTTGAAAAGTTCTGTTTATCTTGTAGTTTTGGTTACTTTAATCCTTCATCAAAAGTAAACAGGAATACAAAATATGTGATGACAATTTTGATACAAATTTGTTAAGAATAGTTACAATAGTTGGCATACACGATAATATTTCTTATGGTAAATTCACTTGACAATAATCCACCCCATCAAGTAGTTATCGTTGGTGGTGGCTTTGGTGGACTTTATGCAGCTAAAACACTCGCTAAGGCGGCAGTAAAAGTTACTCTGATTGATAAACGTAACTTTCATCTATTTCAACCCCTCTTATATCAAGTCGCCACAGGTGCGCTATCTCCTGCGGATATTTCCTCACCGTTGCGTTCTGTCCTCAGCAAAAGCAAGAATACGACAGTGCTGCTGGGAGAGGTGAATAATATCGATCCAGAAGCAAAACAAGTGACTGTGGGCGACGAAGCAATAGCTTACGATACGTTAATTGTCGCCACAGGAGCCAAGCATTCCTACTTTGGCAAAGATAACTGGGAAGAATTCGCCCCAGGCTTGAAAACTGTAGAAGATGCCATAGAAATGCGTAGCCGGATTTTTTCGGCGTTTGAAGCCGCAGAAAAAGAAACCGATCCAGAAAAACGCCGTGCTTGGTTAACTTTTGTAATTGTGGGTGGTGGCCCAACAGGTGTAGAGTTGGCAGGTGCGATCGCAGAATTGGCAAATCAAACTCTCAAAGAAGATTTCCGCAACATCGACACTTCAGAAGCCAAGATTTTGCTATTAGAAGGTTTGGATCGGATTTTGCCACCTTTTGCACCAGAGTTATCACAAGAAGCAGAAGCATCCCTGACGCGGTTGGGGGTGGTTGTGCAGACAAAAACACTGGTAACGAATATTGAAAATGATATTGTTACCCTCAAACAAGGCGATGAAGTTAAAGAAATTGCCTCAAAAACGGTATTATGGGCAGCAGGGGTAAAAGCATCAGCAATGGGAAAAGTGCTAGCAGAACGCACAGGTGTTGAGTGCGATCGCGCTGGACGGATTATCGTTGAACCTGACTTGAGTATTAAGGGACATCCCAATATTTTTGTAGTTGGCGACTTAGCAAATTTTTCGCATCAAAATGGTAAACCCCTACCTGGTGTTGCACCTGTAGCCAAGCAAGAAGGTGAATATGTCGCAACATTAGTTCAACAGCGGCTTGCAGGTAAAAGTTTGCCACCCTTTGCTTATACCGATCATGGTAGTTTAGCGATGATTGGGCACAATTCTGCTGTAGTAGATTTGGGCTTTATGAAGCTGACAGGTTTCTTTGCATGGCTGTTTTGGCTAGTGATTCACATCTACTTCTTAATTGAATTTGACAACAAATTAGTAGTAATGATTCAGTGGGCGTGGAATTACTTTACTCGTAATCGTGGAGCAAGATTGATTACAGGTAAAGAATCAATTACGGAGTTTGTAATTAGCGATCGCAACAGTTATTCAACCGATAATAAACAGCCGATAAATGTCTAAATTGGGAATTGGTCATGGGGCATTGGGCATGGGGCATTGGACATGGGAGAAAGAATTCTTATAACTCCAAATTCCTCACTCCTAACTCCCCACTCCCCACTCCCCACTCCCCGCCCTCATAAATTAGCAGTAAGCTATTTGAGGGCGTTTTTTGTATTTACTTATGGCAACTATTAACGACAACTACCTGAAGCTGAAAGCGGGTTATCTGTTTCCAGAAATTGCTAGGCGGGTGAATGCCTTTGCAGAAGCCAATCCTGATGCTAAAATCATTCGGCTGGGCATTGGCGATGTTACCGAACCTCTGCCAGAGGTTTGCCGTACAGCGATGATTAAAGCTGTGGAAGAAATGGGCGATCGCAATACCTTCAAAGGCTATGGCCCAGAGCAAGGCTACGCTTGGTTGCGGGAGAAAATTGCTACTCACGATTTCCAAGCACGGGGAGCCGATATAGATGCTTCCGAAATCTTTATCTCCGATGGTTCCAAGTGCGACACAGGCAACATTCTAGAAATCTTTGGTCATGACAACATAATTGCCGTTACTGACCCAGTTTATCCCGTATATGTAGACACTAACGTTATGGTGGGAAATACGGGAGATGCCAACGATAAAGGCGAGTTTGAGGGTTTAGTTTATCTACCAATTACAGCTGATAACAACTTTACCGCCGAAATTCCCTCAAAGAAAGTCGATTTAATTTATCTCTGCTTTCCCAATAACCCCACTGGCGCAACTGCTACCAAGAAATATCTCAAAGCATGGGTAGACTATGCCAAAGCTAATAACTCGATTATTTTCTTTGATGCAGCCTACGAAGCTTATATTACCGATCCGTCGATTCCCCACTCAATTTATGAAATTGAAGGTGCAAGAGATGTTGCGATCGAATTTCGGTCTTTTTCCAAGAACGCAGGTTTTACAGGAACCCGTTGCGCGTTAACCGTAGTACCGAAGACACTCACAGCAAAAGCCGCCGATGGTTCCGATGTGGAACTATGGAAACTCTGGAATCGCCGCCAGTCCACCAAATTTAATGGCGTTTCTTACATCATTCAACGGGGAGCCGAAGCGGTTTACTCTGAAGAAGGACAGGCTCAAATCAAAGGATTGGTTAATTTCTATCTAGAAAACGCCAAAATTATCCGCGAAAAACTCACAGCCGCCGGATTATCAGTTTATGGAGGCGTGAATGCACCTTACGTTTGGGTGAAAACTCCTAATGGTTTATCCAGTTGGGAATTCTTTGATAAATTGCTGCAAACTGTCAACGTTGTGGGGACACCTGGTTCTGGCTTTGGTGCTGCGGGTGAAGGTTACTTCCGCATTTCGGCGTTTAACAGCCGGGAGAATGTCGAAGAGGCGATGAAGCGGATTGCTGAGAAGTTTAAGGTGTAGAGCGATCGCTTTTGTTAAACTCAATCTATTAGTCTAAAGGTTACGGTGGGCTGTATCATCCACCGCAACCTCATAGATAATTATCGAGATTCAGCTTACTTGTATTTTGGTTATGACTGCTGCTATCCCCGTTTTTAAAGCTGTTAGCCAGATGCAATTAGCACCTGGTAGCACGGTGACAATTCCTGATGTTAGCTGGCAAGAATTTGAATCTATTTTAGAAGAATTAGGAGAAAAAAGAACTACCCGAATTGCCTACAGCCAGGGTATTTTAGAAATTATGGCTCCTTTACCAGAACATGAAATTCCCAAAGATTTAATTTCTGATATTGTCAAAATATTGCTGAAGGCTAAAGATATCAGATATCAACCTTTTGGTTCCACCACCTTTAAACGCCAAGGTGTAGCAGGAGTTGAACCTGATGCTTGCTTTTATATTCAGAATTATCAACAAATGATTGGTCATCGTCGCTTACAACCTGATGACCCGCCACCAGATTTAGCAATTGAGACTGATGTTACATCAAAAACTACTCTTGATGCTTATGAAGCGATTGGAGTCCCAGAATTATGGGTTTACGATAGCGGAAATCTTTCTATTTATTTGCTGAGAGATGGGAAATACATAAAATCTAATACCAGTCCTAATTTTGCAGATATAGCTATTACTGAGATTATTCCTGCTGCGGTGGAACGTAGTTGGCAAGTAGGAAGTTTTCAAGCTTTGGAAGAATTGGAAGCGATGATTTAGTAAATATAAATATACAATAGACATCTCCGAAAAAGAATGTAGAGACGTAGCACTGCTACGTCTCTACAAGGGTTCTGGGTAACGCATATTTAATTTCTGGAGATGTCTAATAGAAGGTGCGATCGCCTTTATATTGTGCTTACAAAATTATTGTTCCAATTGATTAAGAAAAGTAACTATCTGTGCCTCTGCGGTAGCCGCTTTGCGTCTACGTTTAAAAAATTAATTGACTTTGATAAAAAGTTATAGCCTTAACCCAAGCCTATTGGGCTGTATCATCTTTTCAATCGCTCATACAGAAAAATATCTGTGATAAGCTGTTATCAGTTTCGATTATCTACACTACATTAGTTATCAAAGTGTGGTCATATTATCATATTAATAGAGGTAAAAAAGGTTTATGACCTCAACTACAACTTATACTTACGATGCCAACGGCAATCTGATATCTGAGAATATAGACAACGACAGTGATGGGACAATAGACTCAGTTATTACCCACGGCTATAATCTGACATTCTCTACCTCTGATATCAACGGCGACGACATAGTTGATAGTGTCAGTACTTATGTTTATGATACTAAAGGTAACTTAAAAACCATAAGTATTGACGACAATGGCGACGGCATAGTTGATGGTACCGAAACCAATACTTATGATGCTAATGGCAAGTTGATATCCTATATTGTCGACCGCAATGGCGATGGCTTTCCTGAATATTTTGAAATTTCTACCTATGATGCCAACGGCAACTTGACATTCTCTAGTCTTTACTACGGGAAAGGTGTATATACCGCAACTAATACTTATGATGACAATGGCAAGTTGACATCCTCTAGTCGTGACGACAACGGCGACGGCATCGCTGATTATGTCCAAACCTATACTTATGATGTCAACAGCAAGTTGACATCATCATTTATTACCTATGACAACAACGGCGACGGCATCACTGATTCTGTCCAAACCAATACTTATGATGCTAACGGCAACCAGACATCCGAAAGCAATGACACCAATAATGACGGCATGGTTGATAATGTCAAGACTTATACTTATGATGCTAACGCGAAGTTCATAGCCTATAGTAGTGACAATAACGGCGATGGTATAGCTGATTATGTCGAAACCTATACTTATGATGCCAACGGCAACCAGGCATCCTCTAGCACTGACAACAACGGTGACGGCATCACTGATTCTGTCAACACTTATACTTATGATGCCAACGGCAACCAGACATCCTATAGCGCTGACAGGAATGGCGACGGTATCGCTGATTCTGTCAACACTTATACTTATGATGCCAACGGCAACCAGACATCCTATAGCGCTGACAGGAATGGCGACGGTATCGCTGATTCTGTCAACACTTACACTTATGATGCCAACGGCAACCAGACATCCTATAGCGCTGACAGGAATGGCGACGGTATCGCTGATTCTGTCAACACTTACACTTATGATGCCAACGGCAACCAGACATCCGAAAGTAGTGACAACAACGGCGACGGCATCGCTGATTCTATCAGCACTTATATTTATGATGCCAACGGGAAATTGACATTTTATAGTAGTGACTATAACGGCGACGGCATCGCTGATTCTGTCAGCACTTATACTTATGATGCCAACGGCAATAAGACATCCGAAAGTACTGATTACAACGGGGACGGCATAAAGGATAACATCACTACCTATACATATGGACGCGCATTAACCAGCTATGACTTCAACAACGATGCTGTAATAGATGCGGTTGGGATTTACAGCTACGATTTTAGCGGCAAGCTAATTTCACAACAGATAGACAATAATCTTGATGGCATCACAGACGAGGTTACTGCTTACAGTTACGATACTAATGGCAAACTAATTGCACAGGTAGTTGACAAAAATAATGATGGTCTCGCTGATGAGATTACCGCTTACAACTACAATGTCAATAGCCAACTAACCTCCGCAGATATTGACAAGAACAGCGATGGTATCACTGATGCAGTTGCTAGTTATCTGTATGATGCCAACGGTCAGCTCCTCAGCGCAACCACCAACGGAGCAAATGTGCCCGACAAAACCTTAAACGGTGGTAACAGTGCAGATAAACTCATTGGCGCGGCTGGCAATGATAAAATTTCCGGGAAAGACGGTAATGATAAACTGTTTGGACTAGCCGGAAATGACAAAATAGTTGGTGGTAACGGTAATGACATTCTCAACGGTGGCGCTGGTGGTGATACCCTCACAGGCGGTAATGGCACTGATAAATTTGTATTTAACAGCCTGAGTGATTCGCTGCTATCTCGTTTTGATGTGATTACTGACCTCAACATTTGTGTAGATAAAATTGATAGTGTAAATGTAGTTTCGGCTGCCAATGTAGTTCAACTCGGTACTGTTGCCAGCCTGAATCTTTTCGAGATTCAACAGGTATTGACTCCAAATGCTTTTGTGGCTAAAGGTGCGGCAACTTTTACCTTCGGTACAGTCAATCATCAGCGGACTTTTTTGGCACTGAATGATAGTACTAATGGGTTTTCTGCACTCACTGATGCTGTGATTGATATTAGTTGCTACAAAGGTAATTTAGCTAATTTAGCGATTGTCTAAACTGAGTTCGGTTCATGATTTTCCAGCACAATGACAGGTATTAAACTGGCTTCTAAAACTGCTTGTGAGACTGAGCCAATTAATACTTGCTCCCAAGGTTGATGTCCGCGTTTTCCTATAACGATCGCAGTGACAGAATACTCTTGAGCAATGCGAATAATCTCTTCTGGAATCGCACCTGTAACAGTCAAAAATTCATATCTAATATCAGATAATAACTGTTTGGCTTGTTCTTTTATTTGTTGGATATCTTGCTGGCTTGAGGTGTTAATTACATGCAAGACGATCGCTTCTCCATTACTGCGGCGTGCTAAATCTGCTACTTTGGTTAAAACTTCTGTAGCTAAACTAGATGTATCCACTGCTGCCAGCAATACTGTACGAGTAGCAACTGTGACTTTAGTGGGGTCAACTTCGCCTTTTGTGAGTAATTTCGGGGCAAAAGTCATAGTTGCCCAAGCGCCTAAAGGTGCAGTGATTAAAATTGAGAGAGCTGCGATCGCTAAAATTATCTCACCTCCGGCAATTCCTTGGGAGAGGGGTATTGCTCCAATGGCAGCTTGGACTGTAGCTTTTGCTGAGTTTCCTGGTAGCAGAAATAATTTTTCTCGCCAATTCCAATTACTACCCAATGTTGAGAGATACCAGCCCAACATCCTACCGATAAGTAAACCAATTGCTAAAATTAAAATGCCAGGTAACAGAATCTTCTCTAATACTTGCAGTTGAATAGTTGCCCCTAACAAGACAAACAAAAAAATCTCTGCTACTATCCATAAACTGTCAAATCCGCCCCGTAATCTTCGAGCTAGGGGAGCATCTAATTCAATTAAGAAAAATCCCATAGCCATTGCTGCTAAATAACCAGAAAAGTAAGGTAAGGCATGAGCAGCAATTACCAGGAATAAAGCTAAACTGGCAGCAATTACAGTATCTTGAACGATATTCTGAGTCCAGTTTTGTTTAATTAATAGTAGAACTAATAAACGAGCTGCTAAATAGCCAAATAATACTCCTAGCAATATTTGCATGATAATTTGAAATGGCAGCAGTTGGAGAGCAGTCAAAGTGAATCCCCCAGGTAGGGTAATCTGCTCAACACCTCCGTCACCTAAGAAACTCAGCAGTAAGCTGAAAACTAGTAATAGCAGCACATCAGATAAAGCACTACCAGTCAAAATTGCATCGGGAATTCCTTTAGTAACACCCCAGCCTAAACTTTTCAGCCTGAGCATTCCTGGGACAATTACAGCCGGAGATTCAGCGCCAATTACACAGCCCAAGAGTAATCCAGTGGGAAAGTCAAATTTAAAAATTATCATAGCGGTAAAAGCGATCGCGATCGCTTCTGTTGCTGCTGGCAAAAATCCCAAGCGCAGCGCCACAGTTCCCTGTTGAGACAGCTTTTCTCTATCTAAACCCAGTCCGGCTTTCATCAGAATAATCATTACCGCCAAAGTTCTTAACTCATCAGCAGCACCCAGCACATCTGAACTGATGACATTCCGAACTTGGGGGCCAAGAATAATCCCCACTAAAATCATGCCAATTAGAGGCGGAGCGCCTAAACGACGGGCAAGTTGACCGACAAAAAAGCCCATCATTAAAATCCACAATACACTAGCTAACATCCCATGACTCCTTGAGGCGCGATTTGTAGACTTACACTTTCTACGGGGGAGTCAGGTAATGCATTTAGCCAAGCCCTACTCTCCCGCAGTTAGCGAACAAAGTAGGAGCCATCAGCCTTCCGTATCAGAATTTATCCGTTTGGAAAGGCGGTTTTGGCGAGCTCCATCACCATTAATAGTTTTTCATTAAACATCTCCAGAAATTAATTATGCGTTACCTGAAACCCTTGTAGAGACGTTGCATTGCAACGTCTCTACATTCATTTTCGGAGATGTCTATTAAATTGATAATACCATTTTTGCTGTGAGTCAATATCTTTGGTATTCTACGATATAGATAAATAATGTGTATCATTGGCGGTATTATATGCTGTCATCATCAGAAAGTAATTATCAACCTGTTAAAGATTCTCAGACAAAACTAGATCAGTTTTTAGTTTGTGGGCTAGGAAGTTTGGGTCAGCATTGCGTTGCAGTACTAAAAGAGTATGGTGCTGTTGTCAATGCCATTGATCAAGAACAACCCCAACATTTGGAAATACCAAATTTATTAAGTTTATTAGAAAACTTATTCATCGGAGATTGTCGTCAGAGCAGTGTTTTATACCAAATTTATGTGAGGCTGCATAGAATAATTTCCTTGTCCGGCAGGAGTTTAAAGTGTTTTATTCTGTGCATCTTCATAGAGAATTGGTATTAGAACAGGCAAATATTTCTCGGTGTCGGACTGTACTTTTAGTCACTAGCAATGAACGAGTAAATAGATAGATGCGTTTATGATATCTATAAAGATAAACCTCCTTGCTAAAAGAGCAAGTATCAAAAACAACTATAATTAGTATTTATAAAAGTTAAGTAGGAAAACCGTACTTCTCTGATAGGTTTTCTGTACCATATATCTAAGTTTAGCTGGATACAATCGAAGTGTAGCTGAAGTAATGCTGTTTAAGAGAAAAATAATACAGCATTAGCAGGAGAGCGAAAACATGACAAATCAATTGAAAACGACTGCTTTGTTAGCTGCGCTAAGTGGACTTTTGATCGCAATTAGTTACTGGGTAATTGGCGGTACTAGTGGCTTGATAATAGGGATAGGTTTAGCAGCAGTAACAAACCTGTTTTCGTGGTATCAATCAGATAAAATTGCCCTGGCAGTATACCGTGCCCAGCCTGTGAGTGAAGGGGAAGCACCAGGACTTTATCGGATGGTGCAAAAATTGAGCGATCGCGCTAACATTCCCATGCCCAAAGTTTACATTGTTCCAAGCCAAGGTGCTAACGCCTTTGCTACAGGGCGCGATCCCGAACACGCTGCTGTTGCTGTCACCGAAGGCATTTTGAATATATTGCCAGAGGACGAACTCGAAGGCGTTATCGCCCACGAACTCACCCACATTATTAATCGTGACACCCTCACACAAGCTGTTGCTGCTACCGTTGCTGGTGCTATCTCATTCCTAGCGCAAATGGTGAGTTACAGCTTATGGTTTGGCGGTGGTTCACGACATGACAACAGAGGTGCAAATCCAATTGGCGTTTTATTAACAGTAATGCTTGCACCATTGGCTGCGACGATTATTCAGCTAGCAATTTCACGCACACGAGAATTCTCCGCTGATGCAGGTTCAGCTAGATTAACTGGTAATCCCCGCGCCTTAGCTAGGGCACTACAACGTTTAGAAGCCTCAGCAAAGCAGATGCCTTTAAATGCTAATCCAGCTTATGAGCCGTTATTAATCATTAATTCTATCTCTGGACAGTTTATGGGGAACTTATTTTCCAGTCACCCTGCTACAGAGATGCGAGTTGCAGCATTATTGAAACTAGAGCAACAACTGCCAACAACGGTTTAGTCATTAGTCATTAGTCATTTGTGAAATTTAGAATGGCTTATGACTACCAGTATACAGTTTTCATCCGAGAGTAAGCTTTGCAATTAAGGATGTTTTAACTATGACTTATAAAAACATCGAATCCTTTGGAACTCCAGTAATTAAATCTACTGAATCCGTAGTAATTATAGAAATTAGTCCTGAAACCGACAAATTAGTAGAAACCGAAATGGCTGGCGAAAGTGATGAAGTGAAGCGCGAAACCAAAGCGCTGATTGAGGCGTTAGAAAGACGCAGCCAAACGGAGTCAGCAAGTACTTTGACGCGTGAAACCTATTTAAAAGCGGTGCGACAAGCACGAGAATTGATTGAAGGCAGGAAACTGAAACAACGCGATCGCTTAGAAGATTCTTGGGCGATAATTCAAGATGAAGCTGAGAGAAACTGGCACTTAATGATGAAAGACTTAGTAGACTTCAGCTTGCGCTTGCAAAAAGCGGCTATTGCTGCTTGGGAAACCTTCAATCATCCTTACTCTCGTTAGTTCGACAAACCTCTCCCTGTTTTGAATTAAAGTTCAAGTCTGTCCCTCTCCGAGTCGGAGAGGGATAATTTTTGCGTAGTAAAACCTCTTAGTTCAGAGGCTCAACTTCCGAGTTCAACTGCTTCCTCATCTCCCTCATCTTCCTCATCCCCCTCATCTCTCTTTAATTTGCACGCTACGATTGAATAAATTCATCACTACAGAGATGGTCAAACTCAAGGTGAAATAGATGAGCATAATCAGTAATACCACTTCTACGACTCTCCCAGTTTGGTTAAAGGTGGTAGAGGCGACAAAATATATATCGGGGTAGCCGATTGCGATCGCTAAACTGGTATTTTTCGTCAAATTAAGATATTGACTCGTCAATGGTGGAATAATTACCCGCAAGGCTTGAGGAAAAATCACTAACCGCATTGCTAACCCTGGTTTTAATCCTAGCGATCGCGCTGCTTCCCATTGTCCCTTAGATACTGATTGAATCCCCCCTCGAACAATTTCCGCAATAAACGCACCCGTGTAAAAAGTTAATCCCAACAGCAAAGCTGAAAACTCTGGGGATAAGGTAAACCAAGGGAGTTCTAAGCCATTTTGACTAACACCAATAAAACCCCAAAGGGATATCTTATTTTCTGTTTTGGGGAAACTAAGAAAAACAGCAAAGTACCAAAACAGCAATTGCAGCAGTAAGGGCGTATTACGGAAAATCTCCACGTAAACCATCGTGATATTCCGCACTAGCCAGTTGTCAGAAAGTCGGGTAATTCCAGCACCTACCCCTACAATTGTTGTGAGCAAAATACCTATAACCGCCACGCGCAAGGAGTTAATTAACCCCACCCATAAAGCACGACTATAGGTATCAGTCGGTTTGTAGGTAATCAACGTCTCGCCAATATCAAAAGATGCTTGTTGCTTAAGAAAATCAAAGCCAAACTGAATACCCAATTGCTGCAAACTACGCTTGAGATTGCTCCAGAGTATTACTACCACTACTACTGCTAAAAATACAGCAATAAATTGCAAGACAATACGCCAAAAGCGGACATCACGCCATATAAGTGGTTTTGAATTAGTCATTGGTCATTGGTTATTGGGCATTGGGCATGGGGCATGGGGCATGGGGCATTGGGCATGGGGCATGGGGCATTGGGCATTGGGAAAAGACAACGAAGAAGCTTGTTCAATAATTCTCCCTTGTCCCCCTCATCTCCCCCTGCTCCCCCTGCTCCCTGCCCCCCTGCCTCCCCTGCCCCCTTCTACCGGAACGGCGGAGAATAAAGCAGTCCGCCTTTGCTCCAGAGTTGATTTTGACCGCGAGCTAGATTAAGTTTTGTTTTCGGGCCGAGGTTGCGATCGTAAATCTCGGCGTAATTACCGACGTGCTTGATTATTCTGGCCGCGAAGTCGTTTGTTAAGCCTAGTCCTTCACCAAGGTTGCCCTCGGTTCCCAAAAAGCGCTTAATATCTGGGTCATTACTAGCAGCAAACTTACCCACATTCTGAGAATTAATGCCCAACTCTTCAGCTTTTACTAGGGAATAAACCACCCATTTAACAACATCACCCCACCTAGCATCTCCTTTAGCAACTGCTGGTGCAAGGGGTTCTGAAGAAATCACTTCCTCAAGAATTACGTTATCTTCTGGTTTGGGTAGAGTTGTGCGCCGAGAAACCAATGCCGAACGATCAGCTGTGATGCCATCGCAACGCCCTTGAGCATAGGTAGCAAAGGTAACGTTAACGTCTTCAAAGACAACGGGTTTGTAAGTGATGCCTCTTTTTCGCATTTGGTCTGCTAAGTTCTGTTCGGTAGTCGTACCAGTTTGAACACAGATTGCTTTATCCTTCAGGTCTGCCAGGGACTTAATGTTGCTATTTTGGCGAACCATTATGGCTTGTCCGTCGTAAAAGACCACAGGTGCAAATTCTAGACCTACAGAGGTATCGCGGCTAAGTGTCCAAGTAGTGTTGCGGCTGAGAACGTCTACTTCGCCAGTTTGCAAGGCTGTAAACCGTTCTTTGGAATTGAGATTGCGAAATTCTACTGCATCTGGTTTATCAAATAAAGCTGCGGCGATCGCACGACAAATATCTACATCAATGCCGCTGTATTTCCCATCAGTTCCCACAAAGCTAAAGCCTGGCACTTCACCGCTGACACCGCAAGTTAACTGACCACGGCTTTTAATGCTATCCCAACGATTTCTAGTTGCTGGTGCTGCTGGACTACTACCTGGAGTGCCTATTGTATTTGCTGTTTGACCTGAATCTCCACCACAAGCAGCGATCGTAAAGACTAAGGGTGCGATCGCTAAAATTAAAGCTGATTTACGCATAAATTTCATAAATTACTAGATAATAAAAAATGTTTGGATCGCTACAATCATTTAGTGAAAACAATTTGTTGCTTATAATATAAAACTGTACCAGCCTATGTGCTATATTTATCCGCTTTTAAAAGTGCTAGTTTAAGTTTTTACTTATATTTTTAAAAGCCTTAGATACTTGCATAAATGATCTCAACTTGGCTTCAGCTTTTAACTTTGATTAAAAATCCTGCCACTATGCTTGATTTAGCAATACATTCATTAAACCTCTAAGAAAAGATTAAAATTTCAGTGAGTTAATGTTATATACTTCACTGACTAATATTTTGAAAAAAGTGATTATCACTTCTTGAATAATGAGCAAGAATTTTTCAAGACATATCATTCACAGCGCAGAATGAGCATCTGTTTTTTCTATCTTCATACCCAATGCCCCGTGCCCCATGCCCAATACCCTAATTGCACACTTTTATGCGAACAGAAGTAGCCACACCAACCTAAACAACTACCCCTAGCAGGTTAAACTAGGTCTGGTAACAGCTGCTCCACGTTCCTTATGAGGCTTTTATGGGAGCTAACCTCAAACAGATTGCCAACTATTTAGACAACCTTGGTTGGGACTACCGTTTTGATGATGAAGAAGACCGAATTATAACAGGTGTGGAGGCTGATAACCTAGAAGATTTCCTAATAGTTGTCCAACTGGATGAAGAGGGGAAATTTTTCCGGGTATTTGCCCCTCAAGTTCTGTCAGGAATTCAAGACCATCCTCACAAGGGAGCTATCCTACAGACAATGCTTGCTATTTCCTGGGAAACCAAAATGTTGCAATGGGAGTATGACCCATCTGACGGCGAAATTCGTGCCATTATTGAGTTTCCTCTAGAAGACTCGATTCTCACAGAAAAACAATTTCACCGTTGTCTGAGTGGGTTGATTCAGATTGTGGATGGTATAGCAATACCTCGCCTGAAAGAAGTTATGGTAACAGGTTTTGATCCGGGGAATATAGAACTTGGGGAAAGACTGTTACTCAGTATCCAAGAAGAAGCCCCAGGCTTGCTAGATTTGCTGGAAAAAGCAATGGAAGCGCGAAAAAAACGAGGAAGTTTTCCCAACGACTGAGACGGATCATCACTTAAATAGCTATACTCCAAAGTGATACCCTCACTATATACTGAAATTTTCTGGGGCTGGATATTATGACATCCTATGCAACCTCCTCTGCCAAAGCGGAAATGAGTGAACTCCGGCGGTTGAAAGGCTTACTACCGCCAGAATTACAGAGCTGGGTCACGGTTGAAGGCACAACTGAGGTCAATCCACCCCTGGTTCGTTGCGAAGAAATCGGTAAAGACCAAGTAGAAATTCAAATTGACTTGGTGAAATGGGATGCCCTCGCAATGGATCAGCGCAATCTGCTGTTCTGGCATGAAGTTGCTCGCGTTCAAAATGACACAATTCCTAAAGATGGTTGGGAAATGGCAGCACTAGCCATCGGTTTAGGTGGTGCTGTAGGTGAATTGTGGGTACAAGATGGATTGCTTCTGGTGTTAGCTTTGTCGCTATGTGGTGTGTCAGGCTGGCGACTGTACCAAAAGAATAGTGGGGAAAAGCAACTGAGAGAATTGCTCAATGCTGATGAAAAAGCGATCGCTTTGGCAACTCGTTTTGGTTATAGTCTCCCCAATGCCTACAAGAGTCTAGGTAGCGCCTTGAAAACCCTGATTGACAATACTCCTAGTAAGCGCCAACGGTCGAAATACGAAGCAAGGCTCTCCGCCCTCAAACGCAGTGCCAACAAGGCAAAAGCTAAATCCAAAACTCCAGATGAAGGCGGATTGTAATTAGTCATTAGTCATTAGTCATTAGTCATTGGTCATTGGTACTAATAACTAATGACAAATGCAAAATCCCACGGCAATTCAAGAAAACTAGCTTTCGCGGGAGCGTGTGATTAGAGAAGCGATGTTTTCGTAGCCGTGGGATGAGGTGAACTCCTCATTTCTCGCTCTTCACTCTTTTCCTCATTCCCAGTTTCAGACTGAGAATGCCTAATGGAGGGCTGCTGCTTTGCTAATTAGCAGCAGCAATGAGCAATTCATAAAATCTTACTTTTTTCTTGACTACATCTTTATCAAACTCAAATTTTACAGCGATTTTTACAGTTGGTTCAGCATTTTATGCGTCTGAGGGATCACACGCACGTGCTTGAGAAACCCCTTCATCAAAGCTTGCCACATCAAAACTTGATCGGCCGTAGGGGCAAGTACAGGTATTGGGGAGAATTGTTCAGATACTGGCAAAGGCGTAACAGGTTGTAAAAATACTGAGATATCTGGACTAACCTCTGCCACCAGCGAAGCTGAACGTTCCAACTCGGCTGGATCTGTGTTTTGAGACACAATTATCTTGACAAAAACATTTAAATATGAGTTATGACACAATTGGAGAAATTTAGCATGTTCTTGCCAATGACTTTCGCCGCTAACACTGGGCAATTTGAAATCCATACCTACAGAGTCTAAATAGGGGAGAATCATCGCCAGTTGTTCTGGGCGATGTCCACCAGTTTCTAAGTATATAGGTAGACCAGTTATGGCTCGGACTTGGGGTAGAAACTGCGTTAAAAATGGGGCATGAAGAAGTGGTTCGCCTCCAGTTAAGCTAATGCTATCGTGTAGAGAAGGTAGATTGTGTCGTTCAACCCATTCGATTAGTATGGGTAGAGAGACAGGGTTAGAGTGGATTTCAAAATCGCGCAATCCAGGCGATCGCTCTATCCGACAATTAGCAGGTGCATTCCAAGTGTGGGCACTATCACAAAATTGACAGCGCAAATCACACAAAGCAAAACGAATAAATATCTGACGCGTCCCTACATTCAGTCCTTCCCCTTGAATGGCAGAAAAAACCTCAACTAGGCGTGCGGTAGGTGTAACCTTGGTTTTAGCAATCATTTGATGAGAGCAACGCGATCGCGCTGCGTCGGCACAACAGCAAGGATGTTTTTTGGCTTCTTGTTCTATTGTGAATCGTCGCTAGCGATCTCCAATCTCAGCCCCGGTAAATAGCAATTAGTCCTTATTACTACTGATTCCAATATTAGGTTAGGTAATTTTCTAGGACAAAATAATGTTTGGCAGATTACATTATACATGGCAACGAAAGTGCAGAGCTTCATGACTAGCCAACCGACAGAGGTCGATTTTCCAGTTAATTACCTAAACGACACGGCTATAGTGCAAGTGCCTAAGCGGTTGAGCGTGCTGGAGGCTTTAGGCTTTAAGCAAATTTGCCAAAGCTTAATCCAGCCCAATTCACATCCTAAACAAATCATCATTGACTTTCACCTAACTACTTTTATGGATAGTAGTGGTTTAGGTGCCTTGGTCAGTAATTTTAAATACGCCCAGACCAAAGGGATTACATTAACACTGCGGAATGTAACGCCTCAAGTAATGGCAGTCTTAAAACTCACAGGATTGGATCAAGTCTTTCCCGTAGAGATTGTAGACGATGAGTCACTAATAAAACAAGAAGACTTATTAGATAGTCGGAAGACAACTTCCCGTATAGAGCAGTTACCCACTACTCACCCTTCTGTGGCATCTTGGATGAAACGATTGTTAGACATTGTAGGGTCTGTGGTCGGTTTGTTAATTACAGGAGTTTTATTTATTCCGATTGCGATCGCTATTCAAATTAATGATCCCGGGCCTATTTTCTTCAGTCAGACCCGTTGTGGTTGGATGGGAAAGCGGTTTGAGATTTGGAAATTCCGCTCTATGTGTGTAGATGCGGAAGCGAAGAAATCCCAAGTTCAAAACCAAGTGCAAGGTGCTTTTTTCAAGAATGATAATGATCCCAGAATTACCAAAGTAGGGCGCTTTTTACGGCGAACTAGTCTTGATGAACTGCCGCAATTTTGGAACGTTCTCAAAGGACAAATGAGTTTAGTAGGCACTCGACCACCTACACCCGATGAAGTGGAACGCTACGAAATACCGGAGTGGCAACGTTTAGATGTCAAACCAGGCATGACGGGCGAATGGCAAGTGAATGGGCGTTCTACAGTCCGTAGTTTTGAAGATGTAATTCGCCTAGATTTGCAGTATCAAAAAAATTGGAGTTTGGTATACGATTTAAAGCTAATTTTCAAAACTATAGCTATTCTGTTTAATAGAAACAGTGGTGCTGTTTAGCTAATTACCCTTATTCACAATTTTTTGCTAACTCTCAATCACAATAATTGTTAGATACACCCAAGCCTATTTTAGGCTTGGGTAAATTTTAGGTTCACCTCCAGCTAATTTTGGATTTTAAATTTTGGATTTTAAATTTTAGATTGACCACACGGATGAATCATCTTTATTGAAATAAAGATGTTTGTTTAGTTTGTATCCCCAATTAAAATTGAGGGATTAAAACCAAGTTTAGATTTTGGAGTTTGAATCATTCAATCCAAAATCCAAAATCTAAAATCTAAAATTTGGTAATCTTCTGCATCACATTATCCCACCGCTTTCTGAATCCCAACGACTTCAACCTGCTGCGCTTCTGGCAACAAACGCTTCATGCCTTGCTTAACAAACCCCTGCAAAAAACCAATCTGCTGATTTTGCCCAAATACTTTTTGCAAGGTTTGCCGCAAATTCTCCAAATTCAAACCAGTCCCAGAATCTATTGCTATTTCCTGCTGTTGGAAATACTCAACTAGACTTAAGCCTGCTATCCTGGTCAGATAAGCTGCACTTACTCCCTGCACTACGCCACCAGCAACAAAGGTAACGGCATTACTTTTAAGAACAGTACTAATAGCCTTTGTAGAAAGTTCAACTAAACCGAGTTTCAGCATCAAACTTCCCATTGTTCCAGCTACGGTTTGTGCTTGTTCTAAGGAAAATTTCTGCTGATAGATATTACCCAAATCCATTACCATTTGAGCATTAATTGCCGCAGTCGCCAAGATATCAAGGGCTGGGACTGGGTTAGCAAAGGCAGCGGCAGCAGCTATCCATTGATATTGTTCAATAATAGGGGTAGCGCGATCGCGTCTGGTTCCATTCAGCCAGTTTTTCGCCTCAGCTTTCAACAACCCGGCTTTTCTCATGGTTGTTACCCAAACTAGCCGTTGTCCCTGCTGTACCAATTCATCCAACTGCTGCGTTAACTGCTGGATATTTGGTGCTGGTTGTTCCATCCACTCTTGCACAGAACCATCAGCTTCATGCTTTCGGACTTTGATAGGAATGGGAGAGGCCGCAGTTGCAACTACATTTCCCTGCATCCGCTGTTTTAATGACAGCAAGACGCTGGCGCTTTCATCGGCTAAATACTGATCTTGTTTGTTCAAAACCAGGATTGTGGGCTGATTTGCTGCTTTTAGCTGCTGTAAGGCTTGAAATTCTGAGTCTGTCAAATCACCGTTTGTTAAGAACAGAACAAAATCAGATTTTGCTACTTCTGCCAAAATAGCTGCATCTGAATTGTCACCCGCTTCTCGAAATAAAGGTGCTGTCTCTTGTAAAGACACTAAATTTCGTGTCTCGACATTTTCCTTTAGCACTTTAATTAAAGTGCTTTTACCTACGGATTTCCCGCCAGTCACAGCAACTTTAATTTCTTGTCTGTCTAATTCCAACAACAATTGGGCGACTTGTTCTCTAAGTGTCTCTAATGCTGTGTGGTTTTCTGATTCTTGTGCCAGTTGGTTAATTACAGTTTCAGTTTTAGCGATCGCACTTTCGACAGTCACCCGATCCACAACCATACCATCTAGCTGCTCTAAACTGCTTTTCGGGCGATTTTTTTGGAATAACCACAAACCACCACCTACAGCTAAGGCACTCAACAAACCAAACTCACTCACCTGCACTATAGAATCGTGCCAGCTTTGTAACATCCACAGAGAA
The DNA here is from genome assembly GCA_038259325.1 of Chroococcales cyanobacterium. Classification (GTDB taxonomy): domain Bacteria; phylum Cyanobacteriota; class Cyanobacteriia; order Cyanobacteriales; family Nostocaceae; genus Nostoc. Next base: position 63,532 of record JBBSOX010000025.1, read on the forward strand.
AAGGACAGTCCCAATCCTCCCACTAAAATTGGTCGCTGCAACTTCACAACCATGATTCTCCGCGCCCTTTTGATGGCTATTTCTTCCAGAATAGATCAAAAACCTGCTTCTCCGAGTTGAACAGGCGATCTAACACAACTTTCTTTAGCTAATTAAAGCTTGTCTTTAATCTCTTTCCAAACATGGATAACACCTTCAATCCAGCCTTGGGTATAAATTTCAGATTCAAAGTAGTCCTCTTCTAGTTCATATCTTTCCCATCTAAAATGATCGAGCCACATCATTACAGTTGGTTCGTTTTTAATTCCGGGAATTGACTTCTTTATATCCCCCCCCTCACCAATATACTTAAGTGTTAGATAATCTAGTTTCTCGGTTGCGTCTATTAATCCATCCTTGAAACCAGCTTGCTTCCACTTAGCACTAGCTTCCTGCTTCTGTTTTCGCAACCTTGCGATCGCTTTTTCCATTGCTGGAATATCCGTCCTTACCTTAATTTCCTCAATCTGAACTGCTAAATCAATCGCTTGTTGACATACACCAGAAATGTTAAGGCTCTCCTTAAACATCTGCAAACGCTCGTGAAGATTATCGGGAAGTGTGATTGTGATTCGTTGAGCCATATTCATACATACCACATTAGTCAGTAAATACTAACATACATTAGTTTTTACTAAATAAAATAGTTAATACTAATCTCATATTCGCTTTTTAGTAAATACTAATTTTGCAAGTCAAGTATTTACTGCAATACGCTTGGGTTAAGGGCTAATTGTACAAAATTGTGGGTTTTCGAGACGCGATAAATCGCCGTCTCTACAAGTGTTTTGGTCTTATCTGAACTGTATTGGTATTTACTGCTATCTTTAAGAATCTTTAAACGCTACCTAAAGCAAAACCCCGGAATTTGCAAAAATTCCGGGGTTTCATTTTAAATTGGTGGCGGGAAGTGGATTTGAACCACTGACCTTCGGGTTATGAGCCCGACGAGCTACCAGGCTGCTCTATCCCGCGTCGCTCTTGACTTTTTTATCATAACCTATAGTCAAGAGTTTGGCAACTACAAAAATGATAATTCTCCAATTACTTCTAAACGCTTGTATTTTCCCAAGGTGACAAACTTTTCACAGAGGCTTTCGGCGGCGCTGGGGCTAATCCAACCCATTTGCTGGAGTAAGTGAATAGCCACGGCGTATTTTGCTCGTTTTGCCCCATCCATAACTTTGATTGCCAATCCCAAGCCTTCGCCGAGTCTACCAATGCACTGCACTCCTTCGGCACCAGTTTTACTAACTAGTTCCCCTGGAGTCAAGCGCATCAGTTCCGTATCAAATTCTCCATCTCCTGCTACCATCGCGGGGTGATGAGTCATAGCACGGACAATGCGCTCCATATCTAAGTTTGTACTAGAGGCTAACAGTGCATATAAAGATGCCATGTGACCAAGTTGCATCAGATAAGTTGGTGCGCCACAGTCATCATGAGCGCTGATAAATTCTGCTGCTGGCATTCGCAGCAACTCTGCTACTTTGCCCAAAATCAACTGTTGTACTGGGTGCTTGCGATCCAAGTAGTTATTCAAGGGCCAACGGCGTTGCTGACAAACAGCTAACATTCCCGCATGTTTACCAGAGCAATTATATTCCAAGGGACTATGCTTACCTTCAGGAATTGGACACTGGAGCATAGTTGGGTCGAGATCGGCCCGCCAAAGGATGTTAAATACCTGTCGGACTTGATCTATTCTTCCTTTATGGGAACTTGTGATAATTGCTAAATCGCGATCGCTGAGGTCATAGCGTTCCAGTGTACCTGTAGTGGTGACTGCGAGTGCCTGAAATGGTTTGAGCGCTGAACGGATAAATGCAGCAGTTTCAGAATTCCCGGCAACGGTTAAAACCCGTCCTCGTTCGTCGCATACAACAGCCTGGACTATATGCCTGGATTCAATAAGACCTTCCCGCAGCAACCGGACTTCCAGTGCTGTGGCTTGAGTTCGTTTTCCCATTGTCATGGGTTTATATTTATCACCTTTTTTAATTAATTAGTCATTGGTCATTGGTCATTAGTCCTTAGCTAATGACTAATGACCAATGACTCTTTAAAACAAATGCCAAACTATAGTACCAATAACGTACATTCCCGCCAAGCTAGCGAAGGTAAATTGTAACCGCCGCAGAATAGGTTTGATTTCGTATGCCACAATCAAGCGATCGCGGTTAAGGATTTCCTGTGGTTTTGTCCAAGTTTGGCCGTCGTACCAGCCGGACTCTTCATAAAATACTGTGGGACTGCCAAGGCGATCGCACACGTAAAACCAGCCTAAGTACAACCTTACCAGTGCCAGCACTACCCCGACACTCGCGGCGGCTGCACCACAAAGAATAAAATGTGCAATATACTTGTGGGGAGGAAAACTCGCGGCTGCCACAGGTGCTGCAACCAGCCAAGATAAACCCCAAATCCAAGCAATTTTAGTGATATACTCGCGCAAATCCAAAGTACTATCACGAAACAGCCAGGAAGTTTTTAACTCTTCGTACTCATTGAGCGGTTGTTGATCTGTAGGAACTGGGCAATTTGAAACCGAAGACCTAATCATGTTGGCTTACCTTCACCCTCATCAGATTCTGGAAGGGAAATACGTTCTGCATGAATCCAGAACGCTTCTAAATTATAAAACTCTCGTTCTTTGGGCATCATGATGTGAACGATCACATCACCATAGTCTTGTAGTACCCAACTCCCCTCGATTTTTCCTTCTGTCCTTATAGGACGCCGTTGCAACTCAGTTTCGACCTTTCCTTCAATTGCTTGAGCGATCGCCCTTACTTGTACCTTAGAATAGCCAGTCATCATCACAAAGTAATCAGCTAGGTAAGATACCTCCGCTACTTTGAGCAATAAAATCTCACCTGCTTTACGGTCTGATCCAGCTTCTGCTATTATTGCAGCTAATTTTCCGCTCTCCTCTTCCGTATGGGTATGGTTCTTGACCACACTCTTCGTCAGTGGAACAGATTGTAATGGGAAATTGCCTTGGAAATAATCAGTCATTAAACCTCAGGTGCTTTCTTTTGAAACAATTGTTTACATTTACTTACAAATCAGAAACAATTGATCTGAAAATGTGTCAATAGGTTTTTTTGAATACTAACAAAAAAACGCGTGTCTATGGGGCTAGTACCGCAAGGCGGAAGTCAAAAGTTAAAAGTCAAAAGTCAAAAAGCTTAGAAGATAGGCTTTTGAACGATTTTAAATGGTTGCTTTATGCCGTGCTGTACTAGTTTGATAATTGGCTGCTTAGATTTCGACATTAGCAATCAGCAGTTGCGGATTTATATTTAGCATGTTTTCAGCTAAAAATATTGATTTTTCAGGTTTTATCGCTATTTCCCTCGGTTTCTCCGAGTTGAGCTTGAGTACACCGCAATTCCTCTAATGCCATCTTTAAGCTGAGATTTTTCTCATTTAACTCCCGTGTTCGTTCGCGCACTTTCTCTTCTAGTACTTGGCTGTATACTTCTAGCTGTTCGTTAGCATCATTTTGGACTGTGATGAGTTGCTGAACTTCCAAAATTAAACGATTAAGGGAAGTAGCCAAGATACCAACTTCATCATTAGTTGTTACGGGTGCTTGTAAATCAAAATTAGATTCCTCTGTAACCTGTTGGGCAACATGGGTGACTGCTTGAATAGGACGGGCAATGGCCCGACTAGTGTAAATTGCTAATAATGTGGCGATCGCGATCGATAGTGACAAGCTGCCTAAGATAATATTTAGACGTAATTTTTCTGCCCTTCGCAGTTCCCAATTGGCTTGCTGATACTCCTCAGCTATGACTTCAACAAGGTTGGTGATGTCATCAAGAAAATCATCAATCATAAAAATTGATGAGCTATGCATAAAATTGAACAGTTGAGTTTGTGCTGTTCTAATGTCGTTGGGTGATAATTTACTGGGGTTGTTATGATAAAATAAAGCCTCTGTGCGCTGTAAGTAAGTATCAAAGCCTTTATGGACTTGCAACAAGCGGTGAACTGCTTTTTGTTCAATTACAGAATCATATAGATTCGGGTTCTCAATGCTGTAGTTAGTTTTGAACTCAAACCAAACTTGTCTAGCTTGATCAACATAGTTAAGTAACAAAGTATATTGTTCTTGCCATCTTTTTGGCTGATCCATGTACAAAATCAGCTTGTGTTGGTTGGTACGAACACGAAATACGCTGGTTTTCAGTTGATACATCTTATATAACTCTTCAATCGCCGCTTCTTCTCGCTTTTGCGCTTGTCGCTGGTAATAATCTGCAATTAGAAACCCGATGCTAGTTCCCAGTACAGCGATGCTCAAAATCAGTGCATATCCAATGCCAATCTTTTGACCAACCTTCAGATGACTGAACCAATATCTAGAATTGCTTGTGTTTGGACTGGAGTTAGTTGATTGCAAGGGGATATTTGACCAAGAAGGGTGTGGGGTGCAGGGTGTAGGGTGTAGATAAAGAACGTTCTCCCGCACCCAATGGGTACAAGCCCCTGCTTTTAAGTATGGAAAAAAGAAAAAGATGTATTTCGAGACACGTATGTGCAAGAAATACAG
>JBBSOX010000026.1:0-67798 GCA_038259325.1 Chroococcales cyanobacterium
AGACACTGTTTGTAGGCATTTTTTTAGTTCCTCTTCGCTCTCGGCGATCTCAATTTGAAATGGGCGGCTCATGGCTATATCAACTTACCAAGTTTGCTTTCCTCCCTATTATATGCAGCTTCATATTAAATTGGTATTAGGATAATTTAAATAATTGTAGGCATTCATTTTTTAAAAGACCTTTTGTGACTTTGATACTTCTAAATGACTTAGCAATCACTTCTTCGCAAGATATATTAACTTGTGATTGATTTATCGAGATCAAATCTTCGATTGAAGCACCATATATAATTTCTGATACACCACTCCAAACACAAGCAGTTGCACACATTGGACAAGGTTCGCCAGTTGTATATATGCTATAACCTTCTAAAGAAGGGTTTTTAAGTTTAGCTGTTAAACTACGAATAACGTTAATTTCTGCATGGGCTGATGGATCGTTGTCTCTCCTTACAGTGTTATGAGCTATAGCAACGACTTCGTTATCTTTAACAATTACTGCACCGTAAGGCGCATCGCCTTTTTTTGCTTCTGCCAAAGCTAAACGCATAAAATATTCTGGGTTCATATAAGCTGAGATTAACATAAGGATAATGATTCATAATATCGTATTTCTAATGCTATAACTGGGAATTAAAATTAGTTAATGGTCGAATATGTTACTGAGCAGACAAGAAACAGAATTCTACTTAAAAGACCTAGAAACACCATTAGGTAAAGCGATTAATTTAACACTTGCCGCTATGGTGCTAGTATCATCAGGGATTTTTGTGGCAGAAACTTATAATATTCCTGACTCTGTGCGGTTTCAGTTGAATGTTGCCGATACTGCGATCGTCATTATCTTTGGGGTGGAATATTCACTCCGTCTTTGGAGTGCGGAAAACAAAATTAAGTATATTTTTAGCTTTTATTCGATTATTGACTTAATAGCGATTTTGCCATTCTTTCTAGGAATGGTGGATATCAGCTTTATCCGCCTACTGCGATGGTTTCGGATTTTACGATTAATCAGATTTATAGATAGGAAGTTTTTATTCGCCAGTATCAGCACCGAAGATGGCATGATTTTTGCGCGAATATTATTCACATTATTTGCAATTGTTTTTATTTATTCTGGCTTAATTTATCAAGTAGAGCATCCGGTTAATCCTCAAAATTACGGTACATTTTTGGATGCCTTTTATTTCTCTGTCGTCACAATGACAACTGTGGGATTTGGCGATGTTGTTCCAATTTCTGAATTAGGGCGCTTGCTAACTGTACTAATGATTTTTACTGGAATTGCGCTGATTCCTTGGCAAGTAGGGGATTTAATTAAGCGAGTGGTGAAAACTGCTAATCAGGTAGAAACAGTTTGTTCAGGTTGCGGTTTGGCTTTCCATGATGTAGATGCTGGGTTTTGTAAAAGCTGCGGCACTAAGTTGCCTAGTCGCAGGGTTAATTGAGACGATACAAGTAAGTTAAGATTTATCTGGTTTTTTATCCAGAAAATTTCCGTAATAATCCTAGATTAGTTTGTAGCTATTCACCAGTAAAATCCATCCAAAGGAGTATGCAAGGATTGACGATGGATAAGTTCTTATTTGGTGTTTTGGTTATGTTGCTGGTTGTAGTGTTTCGCAACCCAGCATCCAACCCCATTGCAAATATGTATGGCCCCCATTTTCTGTTGTTTTATGGTTTTTTGATAACAGTAACGCTATTAATCAGTTTATGGAGTGTAAGGCGTGACTCAACAGCAAACTTACCCTTACCATCAGTTCCTAGCAACCCTGATCCTTATGAAATTGCTTATTTACGCGGAGGGGAAAATGAGGTTACGCGTCTGGTGATTTTTGATTTAGTTCAAGATGGTTACTTACAAATTAATCAAGATAGGATAGAGCGATCGCTTAATTATCCCGATCCTATTCATCTATCTGCAATAGAACGCGAGGCATTTGACTGGTTTTTTGCACCACGCTCAGTTAGGGAAGTATTTCAGTCATCACTCCCCGTCAACGTGCAAAAGCACTGTACAGTCTATGAGCAACACTTGCTAAATGACCAACTTTTATTTCCAAAAACAACGAAAGAAATAGCAAACCGTGTTGCTAAAACAGGGATGTTTATCATCCTGGGTTTGGGTGGTTACAAGCTTTTGATCGCATTACTGAAGGGACATTTCAATGTCATGTTGCTTATACTGATGGGCATAATCTCATCTATTATCCTTGCAATTATCTCCCAGCCGCCACGACTGAGCCAGCGAGGGCAAGCTTATCTTAAACGACTTCAGCAAACCTTTGAGCGCTTCAAAACGCAAGTTTTTCCTTCTACACCTGATGGAACAGAGTTTAATATATTGTTACCTCTAGCCCTTTTTGGTGTAGATACACTAACAGGTACACCCTATGCCGAGTTTAGAGACTTTTTCCATCCTTCAGGGAATGCAGGTATTAGTGGTGGGGGTAGCTCCTATGGCGGTGGTAGCTCCTCATGCAGTAGTGGTTCTGACAGTGGCTCCTCATGCAGTAGCTCCTCATGCGGTGGCGGCTGCGGTGGTGGTTGCGGTGGCTGTGGAGGAGGTTAAAAGCAATGCTTTCTCATCTCCCTAATTTAGGTGTGGGGTTGGGTTTTCGGGAACCGTTTAAAAGTGATCTGTTTCTCAACCGTCAGCAGGTGGACTTTTTGGAAATTGTTGCTGAACACTATCTGGATGCATCTTGGCAAAAACAGCAGGAATTACAACTGCTTGCTGCCCATTTCCCGATAATTCCCCACGCCATTAATCTTTCGTTAGGCAGTGCTGAAGGCTTGGATATAGATTACTTACGCAAACTGGCAGCATTAATTAAGCAACTCAACCCGCCTTGGTGGAGTGAGCATATCTGCTTTACAAAAGCGGGTGGGGTTGATATCGGGCATTTGTCGCCGCTACCTTATACTCAAGAAGCTGTGGAAGTGCTTTGTCGCAACATTGCTTTATTGCGTCGCTGGATTGATGTACCACTGATTCTGGAAAATATCACTTACATGGTGACGCTTCCTGGTGCAGAAATGACAGAAGCCCAGTTTTTAGCCGAGGTGGTAGAACGTTCTGATTGTGGACTGTTATTAGATATAACGAATCTCCATACTAATGCTGTGAACTACGGCTATGATGTCCATGAGTTTTTGCAACAATTACCGAGCGATCGCATCGTACAATTACATTTTGTTGGTGGACATTGGCATGATGGCGTATTAATTGACAGCCATTCGCAGTCCACACCAGTGGAAGTATGGCAACTGATGGAGGAAGTTGTTGCCCGTGTTCCAGTTAAAGGGATTATCTTAGAACGGGATGAAAACTTGCCACCCTTTGCAGAATTGACAAAAGAACTGCAAAAAGCACGGGAAATTAGCAGGAGTTATGGCAGATGGGGTTAGCACAAACCCAGGAAGTTTTAGCCCAACTTTACACGAATAACGATTTGAGAGAGCGTTTTTTTGCTAACCCACAAAACATTGGTGCAGAGTTGGGGCTGAGTTGTGATGAAGCAGAAAAGTTAGCTCAACTTTCAGCACAAGAGGTAAATATCTTTGCCAATTCACTGAAGTGGAAACGGTTAGGGGAAGTACGCTCACAACTTCCACGCACTGCGCGGGCGTTGGGTAAAAATTTTACTGCCTTGTTTTGGCGATATGCTCAAACTTATGTACCAAAAGGAATCAAAAAACATAGGGAAGATGCGATCGCTTTTGCTAACTTTATCGCTAGAGTTGATCAAGAGGAAGACATAGATCCACCTTGGATTAGTGATTTGGTACGCTATGAAAAAACATGGCTGTTAGCTTATGAACCTACTAGCCGCTTGAATGTGTCTTGGTTTCGTTATCCTGTTGGCATCCCAAGTGCAGAGGGAATGAAGCGCCAACCAACGATCGCAATTTGGTTTCGGTTCTCAAAACGATCGCAACTGCGGCATATTGTGCGCTTGCTATAGCGTGTTAATTACCAGGTAGTTCACGGTAAAATAGTCTTTATCTGGCGATCGCTCAGGTAAAGAGAATATAACCAATGCCTAACCTCAACCTCCTTTCCGAATATAAAAGCTTTGGTGGCAAACTCGGTTTTTACAGCCATCAATCTTCAACTTGTAACGGTGAAATGCGCTTTGCTGTCTATCAACCACCACAAGCAACTCAAAAACCTGTGCCAATTCTCTATTTCCTCTCTGGATTAGCTTGCACTGAAGAGAATTTTATGGGGAAGGCGGGAGGAGTGCAGCGCTTTGCGGCTGAGTACGGTTTGATATTGGTTGCACCAGATACGAGTCCCCGTAATACTGGTATTGCAGGTGAGGATGATGACTGGGACTTTGGCACGGGTGCAGGCTTTTATGTTGATGCTACAGAGGAACCGTGGCGTAAAAACTACCAAATGTATAGTTATGTCGTCCAGGAATTACCTGCTTTAATTACCGCAAATTTCCCTACGCAACCGGAAAAACAAGGTATTTTCGGTCATTCGATGGGGGGACATGGAGCGCTTGTCTGTGCAATGAGAAATCCTGAACTCTACAAATCAGTATCAGCTTTTGCACCTATTACTGCACCTATGCGGTGTCCTTGGGGTCAAAAGGCTTTCAGTGGTTATCTTGGCAACAATCAAGAAAGTTGGCGTGCTTATGATGCTAGTGAATTAGTCAAAAAAGTAGGATATCACAGTCCAATTCTCATTGACCAAGGGACTGCTGATAAATTTTTAGCTGAACAATTACTACCAGACGTTTTTGAGCAAGCTTGTGCAGATGTTAACCAGCCGCTAAACTTGCGTTACCAAGAAGGCTATGACCACAGTTATTATTTCATTGCCAGTTTTATTGAAGATCATATCCGCCATCATGCGATTGCTTTTAAATAATCAGACCGGAAAAAAGGAATTCAGATTTGTGAAAAATAATTTTTTATAACGTATACGCAAGGCGGTCGCAGGCTACCGCAGAGGCGCAGAGAACGCAGAGAGAATAAAGAGAGATTTTCACGAATGATTTAGGATTGCTATATGGTTGAATAATGCTGAGTTCAGCTTAAACATCACCTAATGTTTCATGACCTACACTCAATAACCTACATTAATCAATATGTCTCTTATTCAAAACAAAGTGGTAATCGTCACCGGAGCCAGCAGTGGATTAGGTGAGGCGACTGCAAAGCGACTTGCCGCTAGTGGAGCCAAACTGATGCTGGCCGCCCGCCGCGAAGATCGCCTCAAAGATTTGGTTGCAGCGATCGCCCAATCAGGAGGAACTGCAACCTACCGAGTAACAGATGTGGCAGATCGCGCACAGATGGAAGCCTTGGCGAAGGAAACTTTGAGGACATACAGCCGGATCGATGTGCTAATCAATAATGCCGGTTTGATGCCGCTCTCTCCCCTCGACCAAGTAAAGGTGGAGGAATGGGATCAGATGATCGATGTCAACATCAAGGGCGTTCTCTATGGAATTGCTGCCGTGTTGCCGATTATGCGTCAGCAAAAATCTGGTCACGTCATTAACCTATCGTCCGTGGCTGGACATAAGGTGTTTCCAGGGTCAGCAGTCTACTGTGCTACTAAGTACGCAGTGCGGGCGATCTCTGAAGGGCTGCGACTAGAGTCAAACGGTGAAATCCGTTCGACTAATATCTCACCAGGAGCCGTTGCTACCGAGTTGACTAGCACGATTACCGATAAAGACACAGCAGAGGGAATGAATCAACTTTATGCGATCGCTATTGATGCAGATGCCATTGCCCGGGCGATCGCATACACCATTGAGCAGCCCAGTGATGTTGATGTGAATGAAATCATCATCCGTCCGACACGTCAAGAACTTTAGATTTAGGCTGATAAAACATGTAAGACACCATTAAACCAAGCTTTGCAGCGACTTAGTTAATCTCAAACATCAAAGTATCCCTAGCACGATGAGATTTAGACCAATGACTTGTTAAGTTGCTCCCCTTGTCATATCATGTCCGCTAAAAGACTTATCATTAAGACCGCAGTTCTTGGAGGGGGCAGGGGGAAAGAGAGTTTTAATATTTTGCATAGATGCCCGGAATAATAACTAATTAAGCGGACATGATATCAGTGTCGGACTCTGGAGAAACTGATAAATAAAATCAACGAAACAAATTTATACTTAAGGTCAAATTTACTTTAGAATATGATGCTCAAAATCCTTATGCATGGCTTTATTTAGCTTTTGTTTATTTATATAATTTTCAACCTGCACAAGCTGAACCCAAATTAGCGATCGCAGAACAATTAAAGCCAGATATACCAAAATTAAAAACTTTAAAAGCTGTAACAAATGTTATGAAATTTTTGCCCCGACAATGGTTTGCTACCAAGGAATAGGAGAAATGAGAAGCAACCTCGGTGTTACGATCGGATAGTTGAACCTATAATTAGAATTGTTGGGGAAACTCCAAAGCATGAGTGAAACTGCGGAAAAACTTAAACTCGAACTTTCTCAGCTTTCTGCAAAAGAACGTGCTGAAATTGCCTACTTTTTAATTCATTCTCTAGATGAGGGTATAGATGATAATCTAGAAACTGCTTGGGATACGGAATTAACCCAACGGTTGGAGGATATTAATCGCAAAACAGCTATTGGACAACCATCATCTCAAGTTTTTTCTGAGTTACGAGAAAAGTATTCGTGAAGTTTATTGTTATCCACACTGAAGCTCGGAAGGAGCTTGATGCTGCAATAGCTTATTATGAAGCTCAAAAAGTAGGCTTGGGGCTAGATTTACTCTCTGAAGTGGAAAAAGTTATTCTTAAAATTCAGCAAAACCCCAATTTAGTAACTCCACACAAGATTGAAGGAATACGTCGTTATGCTATTGAACGTTTTCCCTATCTGATTTTTTATACGGTGCTTGAAGAAGTGATTTGGGTTATTGCAATCGCGCATGGTAAGCGCAAACCGAATTACTGGAAACAAAGAAATATTGAAATTTAATAAAAATAGGGCGATCGCCCTAAGAAAGTTGTGGCTCTTTATCACTAATCTTCTTTTAATAAAGCCAATCGCCTCAAGCAAAAACTAACAATTGATGATCTCGTTGCAGAAGTTATTCCTTACCTTCGTAATGATATAACTCCCCCGCATCAAAATCTATTTAGTGAACTTGAAAAAATTGCTTATTCTCCTGATGGATTGCATTGGGAATTAAATACTTATTCTCAATTGTCGTTAAAGCTTGATATTCCCTGATTACTTCAGTGCGATCGCTGATATTGTACGTTGGGTTGAGGCAATGAAACCCAAGATTATTTTTATTTACTTGATATTAGCCGTCCCATTGCTGAGTGCATAGCAGTCAACCGTCGGACAATCTGCTCAATTTCCAAATCTAATATGCTGTAATCAATGACTGCTTGACGAACAGGTGTATGTCCTTGATTGACAGCTAATTCTTGTATACGGGATGTCCGCAGTGCTTGCAGGTGCGGTTGGATTTTGTGTAGCGTTTCTTCCAAGTCAGGTAAGGGGGGTGGGGTAATTTCCTGCTGTATTGAATCAGCTAACTGCTCTAACAGTAGCGAAACTTGGCGGACAAAGGTTTCTAATTCCGAGAGTGGCACTGTTCCTCGAAAATGTTCGAGATGTACTGCCAAAACTGTTACGGCGTTAGTAAAACGTCCCATGTACACCAGCAGCGTCATCACTGGTTCTACTAATTCTTTCTGCATTTGAGGTTCGCGCAGCAATCCTTGGAAGGAGGCTTGGGCATTGCCAATTGCCAGTCCAGTTTGTCGCCGTTGACTGATAATGTTAGAATCACGCTCCTTTGTGCCCTGGTAAACAGCCATTACATCCCGAAAGTATTTGTGACATTCTCGCAGGGCAGTGGCGAGTTGACTAGGTAAGCGATCGCGTTCCCGATTTGGCAAGATAAAATAATGACTTGCAAAAGCCAGTCCCGCCCCAATAAATGTATTTAATACCCGAAAGCCAGCAAATTGCCAACCAATCGGATCACCAATATCGATAATGAGTAAAACAAATATTGATAAGAAAACCACTGAATAAGCATAGTTGAAACTGATCAGGGAAATGCCAAAAAAGACTGTCAGCAAAATGATGATGTCTAATACAGGCTTACTTGTGATGGCTGCAACTATGACACATACTAATATAGCTCCCAAGATCGTCCCGCCAACTCGCTGGAAAAAACGCTGGAAAGTTGCACCAAAGTTCGGTTTGAGGACTAGCATGATTGTCAGTGTCACCCAATACCCCATTGGTAAATTAGTAATGCTATATAAGATTACGCCTACAGCTAGAGTTACAGCAATGCGGAGAGCATGGCGAAAAATTGCTGAATCTAAAGTGAGGTTTTCTTTGAGTAAATTTAAGAGCGATCGCTGTTTATCTTCAACCAAAAGAAGTGTATCTATATCTCGGTGACTCATTTTGCTGTGATCTCTCAGAGATTTAGCTGTCTGAGCCGTATATTGCAATTGCTTGATTAGCTTTTCTATCATCAGCACTAAATTAGTGAGAGCAACGAGAGTTGTGTAGTCTGTCTCGCTCCCAGCAATTGCTTTTCTTTGCAGATTTTCTTGTTCCTTAAGTGCTTCACAGATGCGGCTGAGATTGCCCAGATCGATACTGGCAGGTTTACCAGATATGACTTTCGCTATGGCTTGGAGAATGACCGTTATTTGTTTGAGTGCATCGTCTACCAATTGTTGGACTGCGTGATATTGCTGATGTTGAAAGTGAGTTTCTAGTAACTCTGTTAAGGCAATAACTGAGCCAAGCAAGCGATCGCCATCTTGAATTAGTACCAAGAACTGTTCATCCATCCAACTCCGAGCCGGCTGTCCAATCCGCACTGTACCTAAAGTAGCCCGTGCTGTCTCTAATGCCTTTCTAATTTCAAGAATATTTTCAGATGTTGCTACTTGACCGAGAAATGCCTGAATATAGTTGGCGATTGCACTGAAGCAGCCAGCCAAAGCTATCCGTAACGGGTTATAAGGTTTAAAGGGCCACATTACTAAGGAAAGTAACATTGCCCATCCACCTGCAATCAGACATAGCAGCGATCGCATCAGTGCAACTTCCAAGTTTCCTGGCTGTGCGATCGTGGAAATAAATGATATCCCCACCACTAAACCGACGTTTGCACCAGCATTACCGTACATCGACGCAAAACCGGAAGCAAGTCCCCAAAGAAATGTCAGCACCACAGTTAGCACTGGAACTCTAGCGACTAGAGTAGCCACAAATACTGAAACAGCTATTCCCAAAGTAGCCGCAGTCATCGCCTTAGCTTTTATCTGGTAAGGGCCACCAACATTCGCTAAGTTGACAAAGTAAGCCATTAAACCGACAAATAATCCGCTTTCCCTTTGGTTAATCAGTTGCCCAATTAACATAGGAACACCCAACCCTAACGCCGCTCGCAAGCCGTTGGATATTGCTGGTTTTCCCGGCTCTGACTGGATCAGAAACTTGAGGAAATTACTTCGATTCAACTGCATTGTTTTTGTTAACCAAACAAAATTATTTTAGCTAGAGTTATGCTTTAGAGGTTGTTTTAAAAGTCTAATTTATTACTCACCGGGCGACTAGAAGTCGCGGCTATAAAGACAAAACCCACCTCCGTAGGTTAAAAAACCTTGATTTTGTATTAGTCCATGCAGGTGGACAATGCTAGTGTAGTAGCGAATTCTATTCGCCTAATACTTAAATAAAGGGCTTGGTTTTCTGCCCATTTTTTTGATCCTAGTACTGTAAGCGATAAGATCAAAAATAAATTTATGCTGTGTTTATGGCAACCCAACTCAGTGAAGCCAAATCCCAAACTGAACTCGTAATCTCTTGGGAAGCCTTGCCCAAGAATTTTCAACTAGAGGATGAACCAGTGGAGAATACAGGTCAGCCGCTTTTGGCTGGTGCTTTGCGTGAAAGCTTAGAAATTAGCGGGTTCATTCAACCCCAGATGTTGATAGCTTCCAACTTTGGTCTTTGTGCCACAGTCAATGGCCAATTCATTGCCAAAGCACCTGACTGGGTTTATGTGCCATCGGTGAATGAAGTTGTGGGCAATCGTAAAAGTTATACACCCAATTTAGATGGAGATATTCCAGCGATCGCTATCGAATTTTTATCCGATACTGAAGGTGGAGAATATTCGGTAAAGCGAAGTTATCCACCTGGAAAATGGTTTTTTTATGAGCAAATTTTGCAGATTCCCATCTACATAATTTTTGAACCAGATGGCGGTTTATTAGAATATTATCAACTTGAAAACAAACGTTATGAGTTAAAGCAACCTGACGAAAATGGTCGTCATTGGATTGATGCAATGGGTTTATTTTTAGGAACTTGGCAAGGAACAAAAGAAGCGCGAACTGGTTATTGGTTACGCTGGTGGGATCAAGCTGGTAATTTATTACCGTGGGCTGTGGAACAGATTGAACAAGAACGCCAACGTGCTGAACAAGAACGTCAACGCGCCGAACAAGAACGCCAGCAAAAAGAACGACTCATTGCTTATTTGCAATCTCAAGGTATTGACCCGAATAATTTACCTCCGTTCCAGTAGCAACTAAAAACCACCTTTTTGTAGGGGTAGTTCATTAATTACCCCTACAAAAATCATGCAATTTTGCAAAACAAATTATTTTCTCAATTAAGCAACAATATAAGGCGAGTCAATCGCAGCTACACGGCCAGCATCCACCAAGGCTTGGTATACCATCACTGCTACCTCACCGCGTGTAGCATCGCGGGTAGGATTGAGTTGTTTGAGGTTCGGGTGATTAACGATAATCCCTTTTTGAGTAGCCTTGATTACTTCATCCTTAGCATATTCAGGAATCTTTGCTTGATCATCGAAAGTTTTGCTAGCGGTTGCACTATCAGCAGATAACCCCAATCCATTCACTAAGGAAACAATCACTTGCACGCGCTGAATATTTTTGTTGGGGGCAAAAGTATTGTCAGGAAAACCAGAGAGAAATGAACCTTCATATGCCTGCTGAATTACCTTAGATGCCCAGAAGCCTGCTGGTACATCTTTGAATTTGATCGCGGGGCGGTTTGGCGGTGGGTTGAAAGCTTTTACCAGTAATGCGGCGTATTGCGCCCGTGTCATCGTAGCATCAGGTTTAAATGTGCGATCGGGAAAACCATTAACTATCCCCAATTTGACTAATTCCCGAATAAAGCCACCTGCCCAATGATTCGCAATATCGGTTAATTCTATAGTGGGCGTAGGAGTAGGTGTCGGAATGGGAATGGGAGTGGGAGTAGGTGTTGGGGTGGGAGTAGGTGTTGGAATGGGAATGGGAATGGGAGTAGGTGTTGGAGTGGGTGTCGGTGTTGGAGTGGGAGTAGGCGTGGGTGTGGGTGCCGGAAGTGAATTATCTGCAAACTCTACGTTTCCTGTAACTTTAGACGTATCTATTTTATTTCCCACAGAAACCAGCTTGTTAGAACTGGCATTTTGCAAATTAAATTTACCGTTATTGCGTAGAGTATTGCCTCCTAAGCTATTGGTACTGCCGATATCGGGTAGGGCAGTTCCGATTACTGTGATGCCATCGTCAGTGTTATTTTCACAGACATTGTTACGCAATACAGGACGAGCGCTGCCAGAGATGACAATTCCAGAACGGTTTTCGTAAATTTTGTTATCTCGAAGGGTGGGTGATGCAGTATCACTAATGGCAATTCCAAAACCTGTTTTGAAGCAGGTATTATCTTGAATTTGACCTTTGGAATTTTTAGCGATCGCAATTCCATTAGCTGCATTCTCACTGAATACATTACCTAGAATAACTGGGTTCGCATCGCCTGTAGTAAAAACTCCCTCCCGCTTACAGTTGGTGAAGGTGCTATTAGCAACAGTAGGGGCAGTTGATTCAATCCAGACACCACTACCACGGCTAGCCAAATTTGTTACAGTTACTCCCCGCACTTCAGCTTTACCCAGTAGGACAAATGTGACATTCTGACCAGCAAAAGTACGGCTCAAATAACTACCACTCCCTTCAATCAGAATACCATTGCCTTTATTGGTTTCATTTCCCACCACTGTAACCCCAGATGGAACCGTTAGCGGAAAGACTTCACCGCTAGCAGCATTGTAATTACCTTCTGCTAGTTGAATCTTGGTGTTATCTGTAGATACCTTAAGGGCTTGCGTAATAGTTCTGAATGGGGCTTGTTGGCTACCAAGGTTGCTATCTTTACCTGATACTGGATTTACATAAAAAGCCTGAGCCATATTTATACTTCCAAAAAAGACATAGCTATCTTAGCGCTAACTATGAAAGTGGGTAGCGATTGATGCATTAAGTACAAGTAACTTAAATTACTTTTAACTGCAAAGGGAAAAGATTATGCTAGTACTTTTGGGTATCACTGGTACTTGACAACCCAAACCCAAAATTTCTGGGTGGAGAGTGGGAAGTTATAAGCTGATGCGCGTCTAAAGTATATAAATACTCTTGATGGTCGTTAACTGTTGACTGTTGACGGTTAACAGTCATCAGGTAAATGTACAAATTAAATGCGTAACAGCTTATCGCAATACGCTTGGCTTTGTGAAAAATTGCTTTGTTGGATTGCGCTTTACTTAACAACAAAGCTCCGGGAATTTTGGGTTATCCTGCGGGAAACCCCAACCGAGTAGTATTGACCCCAATTTACATCCTAATGGTGTATGATGCTCAGGGTATGATTTGATTGCAGTACAAAGTCGAGATAATCATCTTTTTTATGACTATTGAAAATACTACTTATTGGTTAAGGCTTGCTCTAAGTGTAGGATTTATCTTTGTTGGACAACCGATAGTACAAGCTCAATCAAATCAAGAACAGTTAAACCAAAGACAGGTATTACCAATTTCAGCTACTGCTAATTTAGCAGGTCAAATTTTTAATTTAGAAGTAGTTGAAACTCCTGAGCAGCAAGCAATAGGGTTAATGAACAGAACTTTTTTACCTGATAATCAGGGAATGCTTTTTCCTCAAACACCGTCACCCGCAGCTTTTTGGATGAGGAATACACTAATACCATTAGATTTAATTTTTCTCTACAAATCAACAGTGGTGGAAATTGCACAGAATTTACAGCCATGCTTGACAGAGTATTGTCCACTTTATTCCCCTGTAGTAGATGTTAATCAGATAGCAAATATCAGTCTTAATGACGTTTTTTTGTTTGAATCAAAACCAGTAGGAATTAATGATGAAGGTTTTGAAACGCCCCAGGACATTGCCTTTATAAATGTTGACTCAGTAATTGAGGTGAAAGGAGGGCGTACAGGCGAAGTGGGATTAACTAAAGGTGCAGAGATTATAGTTTTACCTATACCTGAGCCTTCTTCATCTCTAGGTACACTAATCTTTGCTGTATGTAGTGTTTTGCAGATGAAATATCATTACTGTAAGAGAAAAAGTAACTGTTCAAAAAGGTAGAAGTGCGATCACGGTTCGCCTGGTTAAACATATATGGGGCATTGGGACGATATCGCCACAATCGTAAGCCTGTAAATCATTTGCCAAACTAAAAAATATGGCATTTTCTTGAGTCTCAGTCACATCAAATAAATTCGGGCTTGTTCGCCCAATATACACGCAAACACTGCGACCCCTCCTAATCACCATACGCATTTTCAATGGCAGATGGTTGACTCTGACATCATTTCTAGAGCCGAATTCCTACAACACATTGCGACTTTACACTCTATTCAACAAATTCAGGCTTCAGGGGAAGTAGCACCACCTGGTTGTTGTTAATCGAGCAGTATTGGGGTCTATTATCCATAAATCCTAAAAAAGGAAGAAGCAGGAAGAAAACTTTTCCCTCTGCTTCTTTTCCCTTATTCCTCATTAATAAGGCCACTTCCAATCACGAATTTCCGGCATATCGTCGCCGTACTTCTCAATGTAGTGCTTGTGTTCGATCAGCTTATCTTGCATCTCTTGTTTGACATAAGCTGCCCTATATCCTAGCTTTGGTACACGAGCAATTACGTCCATCACCAAGTGAAAGCGATCTAGATCGTTAAGCACAACCATATCAAAGGGAGTGGTGGTCGTTCCTTCTTCCTTGTAGCCACGCACATGCAACTGATCGTGGTTAGTGTGGCGATAGGTTAGGCGATGAATCAGCCAAGGATAGCCATGAAAGGCAAAGATAATGTGTTTATCGGTGGTGAAAATCGTGTCAAAGTCTTTTTCGCTCAAACCGTGGGGATGTTCGCTTTTTGGCTGTAGTGTCATCAAATCGACTACGTTCACTACCCGTACCTTCAAGTCAGGGAAGTGCTGGCGCAGAATGTCTACAGCAGCCAAGGTTTCTAAGGTAGGAATATCCCCAGCACAAGCCATGACTACATCTGGTTCACCGCCTTTGTCATTGCTTGCCCATTCCCAAATACCGATACCTTTGGTGCAGTGCTTGATAGCAGCATCCATGTCGAGGTATTGCAATGCTGGTTGCTTTCCAGCAACGATGACGTTGACATAGTTGCGGCTTCTCAAGCAATGGTCAGTTACCGATAGCAGAGTGTTGGCATCGGGGGGCAAATATATGCGAACGATTTCTGCTTTTTTGTTAATTACATGGTCAATAAAACCGGGGTCTTGGTGGGAAAAGCCGTTGTGGTCTTGTCGCCAAACGTGGGATGTGAGTAGGTAATTGAGAGAAGCAATTGGTCTACGCCAGGGAATATCTCTGGTTGTTTTCAGCCATTTGGCGTGCTGATTGAACATCGAGTCAATGATGTGGATGAACGCCTCATAGCAGGAGAAGAACCCGTGGCGTCCTGTGAGGAGGTAGCCTTCTAACCATCCTTGACAATTAGTTTCACTGAGAATTTCCATTACCCGACCATCGGGGGAAAGGTGATCATCTTCGGGGAGGTGCTGGGCTACCCAAGTTCGGTCTGTAACTTCCAACACACCCCCCAAGCGATTCGATACCGTTTCGTCGGGGCCGACGATGCGGAAGTTGCGGCTTTCTTGGTTAAGTTGCATGATATCCCGCAGGAACATTCCTGCAACTTGGGTCGCTTCAGCGATCGCTTGCCCTGGTTTGAGAATATCTACGGCATAGTCTTGAAAGTCGGGCATTTTCAGGTCGCGCAGCAAAATACCGCCGTTAGTATGGGGATTGTCACCCATACGTCGATGACCTTTGGGAGCCAGTTCTGCTAGTTCTGGGATCAGTGTGCCGTTAGCGTCGAAGAGTTCTTCTGGTTGGTAACTCTTCATCCAATCTTCTAGGAGTTTCAGGTGTTCTGGCTGTTTGGCTATGTTACCAAAGGGAACTTGGTGCGATCGCCAATAACCTTCGGTTTTTTTGCCATCTACTTCCTTAGGCCCTGTCCAACCTTTGGGGGTTCTCAAAACAATCATCGGCCACTGAGGACGTTCAGTGAAACCATGTACGCGGGCTTCTCTTTGAATGCTTTGAATTTCGGCGATCGCTATATCTAGAGTCGCCGCCATCTGCTGATGGACATCTGCGGGATCGTCACCTTCGACAAAGTAGGGCTTGTAGCCATAGCCTACAAATAAGCTTTCTAATTCCTCATGGCTGATGCGTGCCAGTACTGTTGGGTTAGCAATTTTATACCCATTCAAGTGGAGGATCGGCAGTACAGCCCCATCATGCACAGGGTTAAGAAACTTATTGGAATGCCAGCTAGTTGCTAAAGCACCTGTTTCAGCTTCACCGTCACCCACAACAGCAGCAACGATCAAGTCAGGGTTATCAAAGGCAGCACCGAAAGCATGGACAAGGGCATAACCTAATTCCCCGCCTTCGTGGATCGAACCAGGGGTTTCCGGTGCAACGTGGCTAGGAATACCACCAGGGAAAGAAAATTGTTTGAAGAGTTTCTGGATTCCTTCAGCATCCTGGGAGATGTTGTGATAATACTCGGTGTAAGTACCTTCTAGGTAGGTGTTGGCTACCAGTCCAGGGCCTCCATGACCAGGCCCAGCAATATAGATGGTGTTGAGGTCATATTTTTTGATGACCCGATTCAGGTGAACATAGATCAAGTTCAGTCCTGGTGTTGTTCCCCAGTGCCCCAAGAGTCTGGGTTTGACGTGTTCCAGCTTTAGGGGTTCTCTGAGTAGCGGATTGTCGAGTAGATATATCTGCCCAACGGAAAGATAGTTAGCAGCACGCCAATAGGCGTTTATCTTCTGTAATTCTTCATCTGTTAAAGGCTTTGTTTGTGGAGTTGTAGCTAATGTCATTTCGACACTCCATTACAAAAAGGATTTTGACGGCTTCATCAGTAAGCAATTATACTTTTTTTCCAGATAATGGCCATCTACCCTTGATCAATTTTTCCAGCCTTTGTGACTAAGTTCTTTGGCTTTGGGCAAAGGATGGAAAGCGATGTCTAGAATGAGCTACCCTGATGCTACTAATTAATACTATTAATCAGCATTGTCTTCGTCATAATTATCTAGTTGTAAAGTGTAATCTAATGCCACTTTTAGCATTAATAAATAATTAGGAGAAAGAGTTCCTAATTTTCGGATTAATCGCTGCCGATCGATAACAACTATTTGATAAGAAAGTACCACTGACTCTTGCGTTAAACCGCCTTCACCTGAAGGTATGACAATTGTACCTGGTATAATGGCGCGTCGCAGATTAGTGGTTAAAGGAACTACTACAGATGTTGTTGTAAACTGAGCTATTCTATCTCGTTGAACAATAATAACTGGTCGGATACCTGCTTGCTCTGAACCTCGACTCGGATTCAAATCAGCCAAATAAACATCTCCTCGCATCAAACTGCGTCCTCTTGTTGAAGTTGGGAGAGATAATCGGTTAAAACGGATTCTGCAAAAGCTAAATCTTCATTAGCAAACTCAGTTTTTAATGCAGCTGCCTCTGCATCAGAAATAGCATCCCAATGCTGAGTTAGTTTTTTTTTCTGGAGAGAAATAGCAAAATCTAATACTTCTTCTTGACTAGACTTGGGCAATTGGGACAATATTTCCAGTAGTTGCCTGTGAATAATTGTTGTTGGTTTTTCTGGCATTGCCACATTTCCTAGATTAATAAATAGAGTATGTACTCTAATTTTCTCATGCTTCAAGCTTTGCTTTCCCTTGAACTATCCAGTACAGCAAAACTAGCTAGAGGCAGATCAAGGAGTAACCTAATTATTAATTTCCAATAACCCAGGCGGTGGGGTAATTTCAATGCGATTAGATTTCAAGTCTACTACTGGTGCGATCGCTTCCACAAATGGAATCAAAACAGTCTTTTGTTTTTTGTCATTCGCAAAGGATTCATGGAACTTGACTTCTAACAAATCATTGCCAGCCGGGATGATATCTACCACTGTACCAACGAGTTCGCCAGATGCTTGCATGAAGACTTCCAAGCCAATCAAATCGAGGACATGATATTCATCTTCGCCTAGTTGGGGGCGATCGCTTGCTGGCACCATTAACTTACAACCGCGCAACGCCTCCGCCTGGTCGCAATTTTGCACACCAGCTAATTTGATCACATACAAGTTTTTATTACTGATATAACGTCCTGTTAATAATTCGATTGCTTGCGGTTCTGTGTCACCTGAACGCAACAACCAACGTTTTCCCGGCACTTCAAATCTTTCGGGGAAGTCTGATACAGGATAAACCTTTAATTCTCCAGACAATCCTTGAGGGGAAACAATCGTACCAATTTCTAGCCAATTATCTGATTTGTCATTTGTCATTTGTCATTTGTCATTGGGGAAAAAATTCTTATACTTGTAGAGACGCGATTCATCGCGTCTCTACTCTTAATCAGGCAGTTACCGCCGCACCTTTATAAGCTTCTTCAGCCACTTTTGCTAAACGTTGCATAGCAGTGGCTATCTCTTCATCCGTACCTGTAAGGCTGATGCGGAAGCATTGATGCTTGTGCGCCCATTCTTCCTCTAAACCGGGGAAGAAGCTACTTCCTGGGACAATAATCACACCTACTTGCTTAAGTTGCTGGTAAAATTCCCAGTCACTGATGGGTAAATCCTGTAACCACAACCAAGCAAAAATTGCTCCTTCACCGCGATGGAGGAACCAAGGTAAATCCTTGGGCATCGATTGTTCTAAGCTGGTTTCTAAAACGGTAAACTTATTTTGGTAAAAGGGACGGATGACAGTATGAGAAATTTCGACTAAAGCACCAGAATTGATTGCATAAGCTGCGATCGCTTGGCCGTAACGTGAAGAATGGAGACTAATATTTGCTTGGAAACACTCCAGCACTTCAATCCACTTTTCATCCCCAATGGCAATACCAACCCTTTCTCCTGGTAATCCCGCTTTTGATAAACTCATGCAGTGGAGGATATTATCACCAAACACTGGTGTCATTTCGGTAAAGTTCAATGCCGGAAAGGGAGGCGCATAAGCTGAGTCAATTAACACGGGTAGATTGTAAGGCGCAGCTAGGGCAGCAATCTTTTTCACCTCATCCTCAGTCAGGACATTACCAGTGGGATTACAAGGGCGTGAGAAGAGGATACAACCCGTATTTTCGGAAATCGATAGTTGGCTGAAATCGGGGCGATATTTAAATCGGTGGGCGGCTTCATCAATATCGAGAGTTGGTTTGTAAGCAGTTAAGGCTTTTGGAACTAAGGAGAGGCCGCCGTAACCTGTGTAGTCAGGGCTGAGGGGCAAAACGATTTGTTTTAACTCGCCGCTAGGGGTGTAGCCACCGAAGCTATTCACAGCGTAGAAATATAGGGTTTGACTACCGGGGGTGATGAGGATATTGCGATCGCTTAAGTTTAACCCGTAACGTTTGTTGAAGTCGTTGGCGATCGCTTCAACAAACGGTGCATAGCCCTGACTTGAGCCGTAGCGACAAACTACCTCACCATATTCTGGGCTGGCCAAAAGCTGTGCAGTACAATCCCGCCATAACTGCTCTACCTCTGGCAAAATCAACGGATTACCAGCACTCAAATTAATAAATTGCTGCCCTGCACCCGCTCGTAATGTTTCGATAATATCCTTCATGATTGCTCTGACGCCAGTCAGGTTGGACATTTGAGCGCCAATTTGAGTTAGGGCAGGGTTCATAAGCTGTGACAAAATGTATTAATCGAGGGGTGGACAAATTATTTGGGGATTGCTGCTGACATTCAGTTTACATTGTTGTCAAAACAGCTGTTGCCGCCTTTAACCAATCTAGCTAGAGAATGATATTTTAACAAAGTAATATTTATCGTTATGGGGGCGATTTTCCTTAGTAAATACGATGAAGTGATACAAAAGTGTATCATGCGTTCAATGGCTAGAGGGTGCTGGGTGCTGGGTACTGGGGAAGGAGCAGGGGGAGCAGGGGAGGATGAGGGAGATAAGGCGAATAACCAATGCCCAATGCCCAATGCCCAATGCCCAATGCCCAATGCCCAATGCCCAATGCCCAATAACAAAACTATACAGGAGGGCTGATGTTGCAAATTAAAGCAGCAGTAGCTTACAGCGCAGGTAAGCCGTTGACAATTGAAACCGTTCAACTATCGGGGCCACAAGCTGGCGAAGTGTTAGTTGAGGTGAAAGCCACCGGGGTTTGCCATACCGATGCCTTTACTCTATCTGGTGACGATCCCGAAGGTTTGTTTCCGGCTATTTTAGGACATGAAGGTGCTGGTGTGGTAGTGGAGGTAGGCGCTGGTGTCACCAGCCTCAAACCAGGGGATCATGTGATTCCTCTCTACACTCCCGAATGTCGTCAGTGCGAATATTGTTTGAGCTTCAAAACTAATCTTTGTCAAGCCATTCGCTTAACTCAAGGACGCGGTGTGATGCCCGATGGCACCAGTCGTTTTAGCATCGATGGGCAGATGATTCATCATTATATGGGTACATCAACTTTCGCTAACTATACGGTGCTGCCAGAAATCGCCCTGGCAAAAATTCGGGAAGACGCCCCCTTTGATAAGGTTTGTTACATTGGCTGTGGTGTAACTACTGGTGTTGGTGCAGTCATCAATACTGCCAAGGTGGAACCGGGAGCAAATGTTGTGGTTTTCGGCTTGGGTGGTATTGGTTTAAATGTCATCCAAGCAGCGCGGATGGTAGGGGCAAATATGATTGTCGGGGTGGATATTAATCCCAGCAAACGCGCAATAGCCGAAAAGTTTGGGATGACGCACTTTGTCAATCCCCAGGAAGTAGAGGGGGATTTAGTTCCCTATTTGGTTGATTTAACAAAAGGCGGTGCTGATTACAGTTTTGAATGTATCGGTAATGTCAAAATTATGCGTCAAGCATTAGAATGCTGCCATAAAGGTTGGGGTGTCAGTGTGATTATTGGGGTTGCTGGTGCTGGACAAGAAATCAGTACTCGTCCTTTTCAATTAGTAACTGGGCGCGTTTGGAAAGGTTCAGCATTTGGTGGCGCGAGAGGACGTACAGATGTGCCAAAAATTGTTGATTGGTATATGGAAGGTAAGATAAATATTGATGATTTGATTACCCATGTGATGCCCATTGAGCAAATTAATGATGCTTTTGAGTTGATGCACAAAGGTGAATCAATTCGGAGTGTGGTGACTTTCTAATTAGTAATTTTTACCTGATGCTTATGAAGATACTCCTGTTTCAAATAAGGTTGAAATTTCTATCTGAAACATAATTATGAATTTTGAAAGTATGTAGACACTACAAACCTAAAAAACGGCAAAAAACTGATGCAAAACTTGTATGAAGCAGACTTCTACAGTTGGACTCAAGAACAGGCTAACCTTCTGCGTCATCATCAATGGAACAAGCTTGACCTGCCCAATTTAATTGAGGAAATTGAATCTTTGGGAAGGAAGGAACGCCAAGAATTGAGAAATCGTCTTAGTGTTTTAATTGGACATTTGCTCAAATGGGAATATCAACCAGAGGAACGCAGTCGTAGTTGGTTAGCAACAATTAGAGTACAACGACGGGAAATTATCAAGCTGTTGAGCGAGAATCCTAGTCTGAAACCTTACCTTGAAGAAGCACTCCAAGAATCTTATGAAAATGGTAGGGATTTAGCATCAGGAGAAACAAATTTGCCACTCTCAACTTTTCCCCAGCAATGTTTATATACTTTTGAGGAGATTTCGAGCGATCGCTTTTATCCGGGTGAGCCTGCGATAGATGATTTAATGGGATAAAAGCGATGTCTACGATGGGCTGCGCTTAGGCACTCATGAGAAAGTATTGATCAATTTCTGCCGTAAGTGTTTCAAAGTCTACAGGCTTGGTCAAGTGGCATTTAAAACCAGACTTAAGCGCAAGCTCCTTATCCATCTGGCCACCGTAGCCGGTGAGCGCAATCAGAATTGAGCGAGTAAATTTGGGGTCTTTACTCAGTTCCTGTGCAACGGCGAATCCATCCATTTCGGGAAGTCCGATGTCACAAATAATCACTTGAGGCTCAAACACTTTTGCAGTTTCTACCCCTGAAATTCCATTATTGGCAATGGAAACTTCATGCCCAAAGTGCTCAAGCACTGCTTTTAATGTTACGGCTGAATCGTCGTTATCTTCGATGACTAAAATCTTCAACGATTTTTTAGCCGTCTCTATAATCTCTTGGTCGTTATCCCAAGCTGTAACCTCTTCGCATACAGGGAGAGTGACTCTGAATTCTGCTCCCAAATTGATCCCTCTACTTGAGGCTTCAACATTACCACCATGAAGTTCGACAAGGCTTTTTACTACCGAGAGTCCCAAACCTAGCCCGCCCCTGGTACGATCTAGGCTGCGATCGGCCTGGGTAAACGGCTCGAATAGTTCTGGTAAGATTGTCGGGTCTATCCCTATGCCTGAATCTCTGACAGATAAGGCCGCTAAACTGCCTGAGCCATTGTCACCGGGAATAAATGAGAGATCCACCCAAATCGTCCCATCTGGCTTGGAAAACTTTAAGGCATTATCAAGAAGGTTCCTAAAGACCTGGAAGAAACGGGTCGGGTCAACATAAGCCCACAGAGGCTTGTTTGGTAAGTCTTCTACTACAGTAAGATTCGATTTCTTTATTGCTTGTGCATAGTCATTAAGAATCTGGCGAACCAATTCCACCAGATTAAGCTTCTCAAGGTTTAATGAAATCTTCCCGTAGGTGATGGACGATACGTCAAGTAACTCATCGATCAATTTCGAGAGGTGCTTAATCTGGTTTTGCATCATTAAAACTGTTTCTCCGACTGAGCCAGTCTCGCCCAGCTTCAACTTGAGAAGCTGTACCCCGTTCGAGATGGGGGCAACGGGATTCCTCAATTCGTGAGCTAGCATCGCAATAAATTTGTCTTTAAGGGCGTTTTGGTTCGTAAGTTTCTGGAAAAGTTGAACGTTTGCGATCGCAACTGCTGTAGTATCAGTCAAAATCTCCAGCATTTCTATCTCTTGGGGTGTGGCTAGGTGTTGTGTACTCCAGTAGGCTCCGATCGCACCCAATGGATCGGAAACCCGTATAGGAACCATCACTAAGCTCTTGACAAACGTTACTTTATAGGCATCAATCGGAATTCGAGCATCCTGGTAAATGTCCTCAATCACGGCTGCTTGTTTGTTGAGCATTGCCCAACCGGAGATGCAAGACTTGAGCGGAAAACGCATACCTTTCCAAAGTGGCCCAATGGCGTTTTCATCGACATAGTGGCAACATTCACCATCCCGCAGTACAAAAGTTACTCCATCAGCATTAGTGAGATCGCGAGCTGCCAAACGCACAATCTCAATAATTTCTTCAATAGTCCGCACGCAAGCCAAATCTTTCACGACCAAAAGCAATCTACTGTAAGGCGGAATACTATAGCTCTGAGGTGAATTTTGTTTTTCAGAGATGGAGGCTTGTAATATATTTTTCATAAAAAACTCCGAAGAAAAGGGATGTCTGAGTAAAAATTCAGGTAAAGAAAGCGGGTAGGTTTCAGCAGACACCTACTCTTAATCGTAATCTTAACTTTGATGTTAGGAGTACGACCCAATACCACATTTTGGATTTGTTGTTTTCTTAGTATAATTACGCTATTTTCCAGTAAAATTAATCGTAAATATACTCAAAAAGATGCGATAAATCGCCGTCTCTACAAGTGTTTTGGTCTTATCTGAACTGTATTGAGGTATAGCCCATTGTAGACATTGCTTATAGGCATTAGTTCCTCAATGCAGACAAATTATTTGCCAATTGACAGATAATACTCAAATCGCTCCCGGAGTTGTTCAACTGTTAGATTTTGAGTCCAGTATTCCACTAGGGCGTGACCAAATGCCCAGGCGTTGCGATCGGGTGAACCGGAATTTTCCAGCAGTAGCGGCCAAAGGGATAGTAATTCAAAGTTGAGCGAGTTAGAGTTAGCTGTATTTAAAAGCGAGAAAAGCTCATATCCCATTTGGAGTTTGCCAATCACAATCGGCAACTGTTCCACGGGAATTTGCTCTGCCAGCATATATGCTAGGGCTGGAGATCCGGTTGATAGGGTAGAAACAAATTGGAGAACGGGACTTTTGAGCAATGCCGTTAGTCCCTGTGTTGTCGCCATTTGGAAAGTGTAATGGTCAATGATTTTGGCTGCAGCGACGGTGCGGGCTTCGAGGTTACGCAAAAAGCGGGCAAGACGGAGTTGTTTGGTAGGCGCGATCGCATCTACTAATCCCAACGATAACGCTTCTATTCCCCAAGCAATTCGATTTGTTTTGCTGTCACCTGTAACCACGGGTAGAACTAGATTACAAAAATTTCCCAGCAGTTTGGCGCGATACTCAGTGGCTTCTCGAATAGCAATTTCTTTTGGGCGATTACCCCATTCCCAATCATAAGGGGGTTGCCACTCGCGGATGGGGCGTAAACGATCTACTTGAGTGACGATCGCGATTGCAGGTAAATCTGCCACTTCTGCTTTCATGTCTTGCAAAAAGTCTACATCCATTTGCAGGGCAGGATCGAGGGCAGGGGTGACTAACAGCAGTAAATCTGCATTTATGGCATAATCAAGCACCAGATTTCGGAGATCGGCACGGTTAACTTGTTCGTAACCAGGTGTGTCCCAAAGCGTTAGAGTTTCCCCACTTTGAGTCTGCCATTGATAATTTTGAATGCGATCGGTACTGGGTAAAACATCAACGGCTGCGAGATCCGCCTGAAATAGTGTGTTAATTAGGCTACTTTTTCCCGAACCCGTGCGCCCAACCAGCAGAATATTTACGGGTTTTTGCTCAACCGCTTCGGCTGGTTCGGCTTGAGTTAAGATATCTCGGAGTGTTTGGGTTTTTGCCTTGGGTAAAGTTGGTGTGGATACGGTTGCTGAAACTGGTAATGTGCTACGTCCGTAAAGTGCGATCGCCTGCCGACATAAGTTTCTGAAGGCAGCTTCCCGAAATAACTGGCTCAAATTCCCCAACAATTGCTGAGTAGCCTGGTTACTAGAACCCTGACTGGCTTGTTTTGCCACCGCCGCCACCGGATTTAAAACCCACTGTGCCCAGTTCCAAACTTTCCAGAATCTCCGAGCCGATGGCTCCAACTTCCGATAGACTTCGTATCCTTGGTATGCTTGTCCAACCGTCACCTGATTGAGGACAGGGGATAACTTTTGCATCCACTGATCCATATCATCCACCGTTCCCCGAATCAACCCGTAAGCTTGGGGGACATAAATGTTCAGTAGGGGATATTGAATTTGAGGATTGTAGATATGAGCGATCGCTACAACCAAACTTTGGCATCGCGTCCAAAAAGTTTGCCAATCTTCCCAAATCGGGCGATCACTTTGTGCTGTTTGCAAAATCTCTTGAAGGGCGGCTTCTGCTTGCTTTGTAACATCACTTCCTACTGGTTGCCCTACTGTATCTTCTGCCGTCGATTCCAGTTCTTCTTGGACTTGGGTTAATACAGCTTCCACTTGATTAACAGCAGGTTGAGTCCATTTAGCCAACAGCCAACGCCAACCCACGAATAGAAGCGTGAATACACCCCAAATCCAATTAATGCCCCACGCATGAATTTGCGAACCGGCGGATACCAGTAAGAAAATGATGATAAACGCGATCGGGATTGCTAAGACTACCCACTGCCACGGTTTTAATCGCACCATTGCCCTATACCTGTTTTGAAATGTTGGGAAATTCGAGTTTTTGTAAAAATTACTCTTAGAGGATGTTTTAAAAGTCCTTTCGTCGGTAGCAAAACGTTATCGATCCCCCCAACCCCCCGATAAATTGGCTTGCTCTAATTCCGGTTTCCCCCTTTTTAAGCTATCCATTACCCGGATCTTTCGTAAAATTTGCGAGAGTCTTGACTCAGATTTTTATAACCCAATACGGTTCAGTTAAGCCAGAAAAATAAATTTACGTAGGTTGGGTTGAAGAACGAAACCCAACATTTTCGGGCATTTGTTGGGTAACACTAAAGTTCAACCCAACCTACAATTATCCTTAACTGAACCGTATTGTTTTATAACCCTGATTCGTTCGTTGTTCATTCTCAATAAAAACGCAGTTTTAGCGAGAAGATTAAAAGCGAATTTGTCAAGTATGCCTAAATTCTCGGCGTCTATGACGTTTATAGAACATGGGTTTCAAGATTGTAAAGAAAGATGTGGGTAACGCATAGCCTGACCTTTGACGAGGGGCATAACGGTAACGCCAGTATCAAAACCTGATAATCCCAGCGCCAGCTTGGGGAATATGAACAGAGATATGCCCAGTAGTATCAAAGGGTTGGAATGGCGGGTCAAAAGTGCAGTCTGCCAACTAGCGATCGCTTCTGGGTAAGTTAAAGTCTGATACAAACCGACGCTTATTACAATGAAGTTTAACAGCAGATAAACTCCCACCAAAAAGACTGCAATACCAATCGCTTCTCGGAAACCTCTCAAGAAAACTGCGCCTAGTAATACAACTAATATTAGAGTGATTGCGATCGTCTGATTGTGAAGCCAATGTGGGGTAAGCGGATTTTCGATAATATGGGCTGTGGCATCAGCCGCTGACAAGGTAATGGTAATAATAATTTTGGTATTCTGACTTAACCATTTCGATGTTGTAGAAAGTAGCAAACAGGCGAACATTATTCATCTTTTGCATGGGCTGGATTTGGATGGGATTAAAAATTTTATGCTTTCAGCAAGCCTATAAATATTAATAATGAGAGATTGTAATTATTGCTTGTATGGTGCGGTTGTAGAAATATTATCTATGGAAGACTTTATCACAGAAAGGAGTATTTTGTTGTGTAGATGATCTAGTCACCACAATAAACATTTAAAATCTCTAGCAGATGAGTAGGTAAATTGGTATGAGTGAAACTACAGAAACGATTTTCAGCAAAATCATTCGCCGGGAAATTCCCGTTGATATTGTTTATGAGGATGATTTAGCCCTGGCATTCAAAGACATCCACCCCCAAGCTCCTGTTCACATCCTCGTCATTCCCAAAAAACCCATTCCCACACTAGCTGATGCTGAATCTCAGGATCACGCTGTGTTGGGACATCTTTTGTTAACCGCCAAACGTGTTGCAAAAGAAGCTGGACTGGAAAACGGTTATCGAGTTGTCATCAACACTGGTGATGATGGTGGCCAGACAGTCTACCACTTACATCTGCATATTTTAGGAGGACGGCAGTTGAGCTGGCCGCCTGGTTGATACAGCAGAATCCAGAATTCAGGAGTCAGAAATCAGAAGGAAAACAGGGCTTCTACCTAACTTTGAGACCTATATTGTGTACTTCATCAACTTGAAATCTGCTGTAAAACCATAAAACTGGATGAATTGTGTCTCTAGACGCGATTCATCACTAAATCATCAACGCTCCCTACCAAAAGCCTGTAGGAATGTCATCATAGTTAAGGTGAAAACATTCTGGAGATAAGACAACGGTTTACGCACGCCCTTTAGCACGGTTAATTGAGCAATTGCAACGCCTACCGGGAGTTGGCCCCAAATCTGCCCAACGACTGGCTTTGCATATTTTGAAGCGACCAGAAGCAGAAGTAGAAGCTTTGGCACAAGCGCTGATTGAGGCAAAAAAACAGATAGGCTTGTGTTCTGTTTGTTTTCACTTATCTGCTGAACCTGTTTGTGAAATTTGCCGCAATGCCAACCGTGACAACAATACTATCTGTGTTGTAGCAGATCCTCGTGATGTAATTGCGCTGGAAAAAACCCGCGAGTACAAAGGCAAATATCACGTTTTGGGTGGAGTGATTTCTCCAATTGATGGAATTGGCCCAGAACAGTTAACTATACTGGCTTTGCAGCGCCGGGTGAATCAGCAAAAACCTCAAGAAGTGATTCTGGCAATTAGTCCGAGTGTGGAAGGGGAGACAACAACACTATATATCGGTCAGTTATTGAAACCATTTACCAAGGTGACGCGGATTGCCTTTGGTTTGCCTGTAGGTGGTGATTTGGAGTACGCCGATGAAGTGACCCTGGCAAGGGCATTGGAAGGGCGCAGGGAGCTAGATTAGGCTTAAATAAACTTTCTTATTTAAAGCCAGCTTTCGCTCCTGTTCATCACCCCACTAATTCTGTTAAAATCACGTTTGCCAGCACGTAAATGTTGAGGCAGTGCCATGTGTGCAAAGAGATTTTGCCTCTGGTGTCGCAAGAATCGGGAAAATGGTAGAGTTAAAAGCGATCGCTATGCGAAAAATGTAAATAAGATATGGCTGACCAAAAAGATAAAGCTCAAGAAAAAAACCGCCTTGAACAGCTTCAAGAAGAACAAGGCAACACGGACTCTAAACACTCAGGGGGTGCTGGCGCTTCTGGCGGCAACTCAGGTGCAGGTAAATCTGGCACATCAAAAATTTCTGCCACTGGTACACCTGATGATATCGAAAAAGTTGATCAGGAGTAAAGCTGACTCCGACGACGAGTCAAGTTTTAACTGCGTCGGCTCTCATTAGTAACTAAACTCAACAATGGTGGATTAAATACCTTATTATTTAGTCCACCATAGCGATCGCAACTAACATTATTTACAAATCTACTAGTACTATATTTTAAACACCAACTGCTGTTGCTCCAGGTAGTCCTGCCTCTGCAAATAAAACTTCTAGCTCTAAGAAGCCAGAATCGGTGGGGAATAAAACAGCAGCTTTAGCAGCAGAACAAATGATTAATTCGGCTTACCTGTAATCGTGAATGCTGCCCAGTAGTAAGGATGATTATAAAGATTTTTATCCGATGCCATTTTACTATTTCTATATAGCTGTGTCGCTAAATAAGTTTGAATTCGTAATTCTTCAGGATGCAGATTATTCAAGATATCTTCATACCATTTTGTCAGTTCGCCAGCAGTTAGTTCTTTCAGCCATCGCGTTGCTTCAGCTAAGGCAGTAACTGCTGATTTATTAGGTTGTAATCTTCGGTAAAACTCTATCATTACCAAGGCACTAGCCGAAGATTCTACGCTCCAGAGAGTACTCACTACATGAGGAACACCCTGACTCACAAAACCAGTCACTAAACTCACATATTCACTGCTGATAGTGTAGTTGCTAGTACTTAAATTTTCACAGGCAGATAGAGTAATAAGATTGTAACTTGCTAAATTTTGCTGATAAATTTCATCTAGAGTAAGTCTGTCTTCACCTGTTAATGCTAATTCTGACTTTTTTGGTTCAGCTAAATTATTATTTATACGACCCGTAAAATGAAAGATGTTGTAATTATCATACAAGGCATTTTCAACAATATCTTTTGTAGCTTCTGACCCCTGAATTCGTTGAATGTTATTGAACATCTGGCTCACAACTTCAGACTCAAGTTTGGCAAATTTAAGTGTGGGATAACCTGTACTCTCAGGATGTTCAACACTGAGCAATAATTTGTTTTGCCACTGCCAGATATCTTCAGTTCTTATTGATAAACCTATTTGGGCGCTAGGTAGATAGGTAACGGTGAAATTTGACTCCACATTGGGCAATTCTTCCTGCGATGGGGAAGAAAGATGGAAAAGGGTATGAATGGGTAATCTGTACAAGTCACGGTGAGGAATTAAAACCAGTTGGGTGATGCCTTCAAGTTCCTGTGCAATTGTGGAAATATTCAAAATTTCATACAGTTGCAACAGCTTCTGTTCCATATCAACTCGCCAAGAATGCTGGCTTTTACTTTCTTTGTCTTGGGCCGTGGTGCGGTATTCTTGGTATTGTTGATGCCAATCTTCTAGCCAAGTTTCAAATTCAATTAGGCGTTGCACTGCTTCGGGCAGAGGTAATTCATTTAGACGGATAGCGTCTTCTCCTAAAGGTATTACCCCAGTATCTTGCATGGGTGTAAACAGGAGGATGGGTGATGGCGCTTGGTCTTTGAGAATAAATGTTTGTAGGGCGACTGGACTAATATGCCAGTAAATAATTGCTGTTGTGGGATTGAATAGTTGTTGAATTGCCCCATAATGAGGCGAGTAAATATTATCGTTCCAGCCATAAAGCAGCCAGTTTAAACAAGCATTTTTGCCTTGTTCGGCAATTTCCCAAGCTTCAACTAAATCACCGGACTCTACAGCTAAATCAACTGCCAATTGATCAAAGCCCGCAAATTTTAAAGCTAGCTGTTTTTTACTTTCGTCTGAGCGAGTTTCTTCACTCAGTAATTGTCGCAATAAATCTGTACCACGTTGCAGCAATTCCTGAACTTGTGTTGTTTGTCCCAAACCCATCAGCACTTTGCTTAGAGATTGTAAAACTTCTAGGTGCAAGTGGGGAAAGTATTCTAGTGTGAGGGTTAACAGCGCCTGATGGTACTCAGATGCGGCTTTGCGCCAATAATCGCGGGGATTGGGATGTTTTTTGCCTTGCTCATAGTAAGTATTAGCGATCGCAAAATGCAATCTACCCCAACCTTCTGGGTGGGTATCTGTCCGCAGATGCTTTAACCCTTCCTCGTAGCTGGCTAATTTTCCTTCGTAGCCGCCCTGTTGTAAGGCGGGATTTGTCGCTGTGATACTACTCGACAAATTCAGCAATGCGTCAGAATCTACTAAATTACCGATCGCAGTTCCCCGACCAATCCAAGCTTCCCAATAATCTTGTTTAATTTGCAAAGCGTTGTCATAACAGGCGATCGCTTCGGCAAATTGTTCTAAATAAAACAATGCTACTGCCTGATTATACCAAGCTAAGTGGAAGTCGGGTTTAATGGCGATCGTTTGTTGATAAGAGGCGATCGCTTCTTGTCTACGTCCTAAGTTGTCTAAGGCTATACCCCGATTGTACCAAGCTAAGTAGAAGTTGGATTGAACTGAAAGGGCTTTGTCCCAGGAAGCGATCGCTTCTGACCATCTTCCTAAATTAAACAGCACTACACCCCGGTCTATCCAAACTTCGTGGTACTCTGGGTGAATTTCTAGCGCTCTGTCATAGGATATAATCGCCTCTGCAAATTGTTCGCCGACAGCTAGGGCTATACCTCGGTGATACCAGTTTTCCTGGTCTTCTGGTTCCAAATGTAGCGCTTGGTCATAACTAGAAATAGCTTCCGGTAGCCAACCTAATTTTAGCAGTGCCAAACCCTTGCTAGACCAAGCTTCTTGGTAGTCTGGTTTGATTTCTATAGCTTTGTCAAAAGAAGCGATCGCTTCTTCAAAGTATCCTAATTCTCCCAGAGTTCCACCCCGATTGTACCAAGCTTTGTAGAAGTCGGGTTTCAGTTGTGTGGCGGTTTCGTAAGATGCGATCGCTTCATCAAAACGTTCTAAATGGAACAGTGTCAAGCCTCGGTTAAACCAATATTCTGAGTATTCCGGTTGGAGTTCAATGGCTTGGTCATAAGATGCGATCGCGCCTAACAAATCACCCGTTTTCGCTTGGCTTAGACCTTGATAGAACCACCCTTGAGCGTTGGTAATCGGATTATCGCTATGTCGCTCAATAATACCAGGGGAATTACTGCTTTGAACTGCCAAATCCGAAGCAAGTTGCTGGACTAAATTGGTACTTTCATCCAGTCTTACCCACAACTCATCTAGGGTAGAAGCCACAGTTGGCTCTAAATTTGTCAAAGTGTTATCCCACGTTGCCTCTGAGCCAGATGTTACTAATTCAGTTCTTTGCCTAGTGGAAACCAGATTTGCTCCAGTTGTAGTTACAGTCACCTCCGCTTCATCCCCGAATCTCAGTTCGGCTAATGAGGTGATTGAATCTTCTGCTGCGGGGAGAGGAAAACTTTCGGGGATCGTGGTTTGGGCGTCTTCTCTTTCATACTCCAATACCAGTTCCTCTAAATTCTCGTTCAATCTTTCCTCAAAAGAGGCATTTTCAGGTGCTGAAGTTGTTGGTTCAACATCTTGCACATCATATTCCCATAACTCTTCACCTAAGCTACGGATTAACTCCTGCCCAGGGGAATTGGGGAGAATTTCCTCATCAGTTGTGATTTCTACGGCATTTGGCTCATCATAATCCCATAACTGTTCACCTAAGCTACGGATTAGTTCTTGCCCAGGAGTGGTTTCTATGACATCTGGCTCATCATACTCCCATAAGTCCTCGCCCAAATCGCGGATCAGTTCTTGCCCAGGAGTGGTTTCTACCACATCGTGCGCTTGATTGTCCTCATACTCTATTTGTGTGGGTGAGTTTTGCATCAGCCGGATGCCAATGTCATAAGCAATATCTCCAATTCTGCCAACACCAAGTTCCCCCAATTGCACCATCTTTGTTGCCAAAAGAGGATTTGGTGTAGGTGAAGCTAGCAACCTTTCGCCAAACATCACCAACCAATCTATCCAGCGTTCAGCCGAAATGCGATTTTCGATCCGTTGCAAATACCTCAATGCCCACTGTCGTCCTCGTGCTTGATGCACGCCTTCTAACAATTGGATAAACAATTGTTCCAGATCCGCATTGGTTAGTTCTGGTAGTATCTCCACCAGATTGTGTCCTCTCGCACCCTGGAGAGAACTAGTCTGCTTACTTTCAATGAGGCGCTTTAAAAACCTTTTAAGCGACTGCGATATCCGCCTGAGCATCTGCCACACTCTTGGATTTTGTTTTTCTAGATTGTAGCCATCGTTGTGTTAAAAAAGTCATTAATTACGTAAAAATCCATTAGATTCTGACAGCGCTTCCGTCGCAGGTTAGCAAAAATTATACCAAACTTCAAGAGCATAGCATTACAACGTTACAATTCCCAGATTTAACTCTTGAGTTTTGATTCTGGGAAGCAGTCAATTTTCTGTTTGCTCTGTAGACGATTGACCAGCAGGATATAATTGATTGATCAATGCCTGGACAAGCACTTGGGGATCGTCTGTTTCAACGGCAAGTTGTTGAGCAATCTGCTGGCGTAAGTTTTCATCCTGCTGTAACATCACAAACAACTCTTCTAGAGTGACAGTTTGATATTCTCCTTCGGGGAGGTTTTCTGGCGCATCTGCTGACTCTGATATTGGGGCTGTTAGCTCAGATGGCAAAGATGTGCTGACAACATCTGGCCCCTCATATTCCCAAATCGGTTCACCTTGATTGCGTGTCAACAACTGCATTCCAATACTATAGGCAACATCTGTGATTTCTCCGATGTTCAACTCACCCAGTTGTACTAACCGCGCAGCTATTTCATTATTGGGTGTAGATGATGCCAGCAATCTGTCGCCAAAGCGCTTTAACCACTCAACCCAGCGTTCTGTTGAGATGCGATGTTCAATATTATGCAACCACTTCCGGGCCCACTCTTCCCCTCGTGCTTGATGTACTCCTTCCAACAGTTCGTTGAAGAGAAATTCCAGATCCGTATCGCTTAGGGGTGGCGCTGGTTTTCTTTCCACATTCCCCCTAGATTTTGAAACAGTCTGTTTTCCACCAAACAAGCTCTGAAAAAGCTTTTTAAACCATTGAAATAGCCGCTTGAGCATCTGCTGCACCATCGAGTTTTACTTATCCTAAAATTGTAGCGATCGCACTGGACTATGACGCTAGTTCATTCAATAAAATGTATAGTTGGGGATTGGGTATTGGGGATTGGGCATTGGGCATTGGGCATTGGGCATTGGTTATTCTCTTTGTCCCCTTGTCCCCCTCATCTCCCTCATCTCCCCCTGCTCCCCAGTCTCCTTAAATAGAACAAATGTACTAAATGCTATGCTATAATTCCGATATATTGATGTTGAAATCATAGTAAAAAATATGATCTACTTGCTTGCTCTCCTGAGTGCCAAAATTGACGGCATTAGTTGAGTGTAAGCAGTATGGCGGCATCGATAAACAAAGCAGGTACGAGAGTTTAAAATAATTGAATCCCAAACTCGACTCGGTGCTACTAATTAACGTTGAAAGGCATTGAAGTCTATTTTTCCATGTCTTACGAACCCCTGCACCACAAATATCGCCCTAAAAGCTTTGCTGAACTGGTGGGTCAAGAGGCGATCGCCACCACCCTCACGAATGCGATCGGCACATCCAAAATTGCCCCCGCCTATTTATTCACTGGGCCTAGAGGTACGGGGAAAACTTCTAGTGCCCGGATTCTGGCAAAATCCCTTAATTGTCTTAAAAGTGACAAGCCCACTGCTGAACCCTGTGGCGTGTGTGAAGTTTGTCAGGGGATCACCAAGGGCTACGCCTTAGACATAATTGAAATCGATGCCGCCAGTAACACTGGTGTCGATAATATCCGCGAGTTGATTGAAAAAGCCCAGTTTGCGCCTGTGCAGTGTCGCTACAAGGTTTATGTAATCGACGAATGCCACATGCTCAGTACCCAGGCATTCAACGCGCTACTAAAGACACTAGAAGAACCACCTAGACACGTAGTTTTTGTATTAGCGACAACAGACCCACAACGGGTTTTACCAACAATCATTTCGCGCTGTCAAAGGTTTGATTTTAGACGCATTCAGTTAGAAGCGATGGTTAAGCATTTAAGTGCGATCGCTTCTAAAGAAAATATTCATATTTCACCCGACGCTGTAACCCTGGTAGGCCAACTTGCTCAGGGAGGGTTACGAGATGCCGAAAGTTTGCTCGACCAATTGGGTTTATTAGCGGGTGAAGTGACACCGGATAGAGTTTGGGATTTGGTAGGGACAGTAAGCGAACAGGACTTACTGGGACTTTTAAATGCGATCACTCAAGATAAACCCGAAGCTGTTCTTGACTGTACCCACTACATTTTAGATCGTGGTCGAGAACCCCTAACTCTTCTGCAAAATCTCGCCGCCTTCTACCGCGATTTACTTATTGCTAAAACCGCACCCAATCGCCACGATTTGGTTGCTTGTACTCAGCAAACCTGGACAGCGCTGGTTGAGTTTGCTCAATACTTCGACATGAGCGTGATTTTGGCAGGACAAAAACACTTGCGAGAAGCTGAAGTGCAAATTAAAAACAGCACTCAGCCTCGTTTATGGTTAGAAGTAACATTACTAGGATTGTTACCCAGTGCGACGAATATTCAGCTACAAGCCCCAAGTGTCGCGCCGCGAATTAACACACCTGCTGTATCTCCAAGCTATCCTCCAGCAGTTGCCCAAAATTACACAGTCTCTTCTTTACCTGTAGCTGAACCGCAAACAAATCATCATTCTACAAACCATCATCTAGCGGCTGCCCAAAATCAGCCCGTCACTTCATCTCCCCCAGTTGAAGGCAAACAAATCACACAGTCTGCTGCTAACTTAGTTTCACCACCAACCCCAGAACCTGTATCTGTACCCGTGCCAACTGCGAACCTTGAACCAGTAACTTCAGAAGTTGTTGAGGAAGAAGAAGTTGTTGGGGAAGCACAATATGACTTAACTCAGGTTTGGCAACAGGTGCGTGCTAATTTTCCGATGCCTTCCAGGCAAGCTTTACTTGGACAAATGTGCCAGCTAATAGAGTTTAACGGTACTGTGGCGCGTATTGCTGTTAAAGGGGCTAAATGGTATGAAACACTTAAATCTGATCTCCCCATGATGAAAGCAGCTTTCCAGCAGACTTTTCAACGTGAAGTTCAGGTAAATCTGGAACAAGTCAGTTCTACAACTCCTACCTCAGCCAAAAAAAATCCTCCCCCAAAAGACTCTACTCGCGTTCAGCAACCAGCTACTCCCAGTTACAATCAGCAAATTTCGCCTCCAGCGCCAGTACCACAGCCAACACCACCAGCATCACTAAAAACTGAGCCGGCGGTAAGGAATGGAAACGGGGTAAATGGAAATGGGGTGCAAGCTTTGCCTCAAACGCCCCAGCAAACACCCGCACCTGATTGGGAACCTGACGAAGTAGCGATCGCAGCTCAACGTCTAGCAGAATTTTTCAACGGACAAATTATTCGTTTTGCCGATGATTTCCCAGAAATCTCCGATTCCATGACTACACCTGAATGGGTAGAAGAAGCAGAAGTGGATGATGAATAAAAAATGGGGAATGGGGCACTTGTACTGAGCGACGTCGTTGGCGCAGCCTCTCGTAGAGAAGTATTGGGCATTGGGAGAGAATTCCTAACTCCTAACTCCCCATTCCCTATTCCCTATTCCCCATTCCCAGTATGCAAGGTTTTCACCCATTTCAGGCGCTTTGGTCTTACCGACATGCGGGCAGTAGTACTGCTCATAACGACTAACCAGTGCAACATATATAAACTGCCACGCAGGGTTTGCACCAGCATCGTAAGATATGTAGAAAGTGGGAATTTTTGATCTTGACGTACCCGCTTCAGACCTGTGAACATTCCTACCATCGACATAGAAATGGACAAACCTGTGATGGGACTTAATATTGGTGGGCGATGACGAGCGATCGCCATTAATAAATCTGGGACTGCTGCTGTTGGCAAGATATACATAATCAGCATAAAAATCAGCAGATCCCAGCTTTTACGCGTTCCCATGCGGTTTTTGAGAATTAAATCCCAATAATCGAGATAGCGCTGATAACCGCCTTCTGCCCAACGGTTGCGCTGATGCCAAAGTGCGATCGCACTTGTGACTCCTTCTTCTTGTACGGCTGGATGGAAAACACACTCAATATCCCATTTTTCCAAATGTAAGCGGATTGTCAAATCCAAATCATCGGTAATAGTTTCCTCGTTCCAGCCACCGCAGCTTTCCAAAGCTGAACGCCGGACAAATTGACCATTGCCTCGCAGTTCGCCAATACCACCCAGGGCAGTTCGCTGTTGCTGAAACCAGGTATCAAGTGCCATTTCTGCCATTTGACCCTTAGTCCAAAAGTTTGCTTTAGCATTAGCGATCGCTTTTCGCACCTGCACCGCCCCAACATTTTCTCTTTGAAATAAAGGTATTACCTGTTGCAGCAAGTCTGGTGTCACTTGGGCATCAGCATCAAATACTGCGATAATGTCGCCCTTTGTCAGCGGCAATACCTGATTCAACGCCCCCGATTTGCCACCACTAGCTTCTGGTGAACGCCTTAGTACTTTTAGTTGATTATGTTTCTGCTCTAGTTCTGCTAATACATGTGGCGTGCTATCACTACTGTGATCGTCAATAATCCATACTTCGTACTGCCCACCTGGATATTCCAGATTACAAAGATTTTTGACCAATTTAGCAATTACTGCTTCCTCATTTTTCGCAGCCACTAGCACAGATACAGAGGGCAAATCTCCCTGTATTTCTTTTGGATAGCGACGGGATTTTGTAAACACTACCACCAAGGCATGAAATCCTAGAATGGTGGTCAGTCCTAGAATAAAAATGGAAGCCCAAGAAACTAAATGTAGAGCGATCGTGCCACTCCAGACAACAGTCAAGACGAGAGCCGCTTTGCGTCTACGACCTTGAAACCGGGGTGTTAGGGACACAGGATCTGCCTCTAACACTGACTCCTCATCTGCTGATAGGTCAGACAACAAGGAGTTGAGCGGATCAAGCTCTTGATAAGAATCTTCTTCGGGCCAGGAATTCGCTGGCATAGGTTAGGTTGCTTGATTCAAAAACCACTATTTGTCTACAGTTAGTAATTTTACGGACAAATATCCCTAAGCTACTTTTCCCGATATTAATCGGAATGGGCAAACTGCAATACCCGCTATCCCTAAGCCAAAAGCCGCTGGGACTAACTTTGTTATCACCGCCACTCTGGGTAATTACCTCGAATTAACCATGTTTGCTACTCTTTAGACAGAGGCTTGATTCCTTTGATAGCCACTTGGGCAGGAAGCTTGTAAAATCGGACTTTCTCTAATGAGAATTCCAGTTTGGGCAAAGTAATAGCAAGGTAGTAGCAGCTTGTTGTTGGCAGAAACAGCAATAATAACATCCACAACTTTACAGTGGGGATTTTTTATGTTATTGCTCCCTGCTTTGATAAAAGTTAATGCAGCCCTATTCTAACTGAAATTTTAATATTTCTTAGCAGTAACTTCATATATTGGGCATGGGGCATTGGGCATTGGGCATGGGGCATTGGGCATTGGGCATAAGGGATGAGTCTTTGAACTCCATTCCCCATTCCCTATTCCCTATTCCCTATTCCCTATTCCCCATTCCCCATTCCCCATTCACACTGTGTGCTTTAGATACATCTTTTGGGAATACTACTAACATCCACTAATATCCCTAGTTGCCAACTAACTTCAGGAATATTGAACAATGTCTATTGACCAACTCCAGCCTGCGACTCAACAACAAGCCAGTGTTTACTTACCTTATGTTCAAGGCACTAAACGCAATTTTTTACCTTTTGCCATCAGTCTCTATCAAAAAGGGGTATTGGAGGGACACCGGAAGATAGAAGGCAGTGAACATGTTCCCTTTGTCGCCTCCTGGAATGTTGCGACTTTACCCTCAGATTTAACCCGTTGCCGAATCCAGTTTGATGGCAACGCTGATTTGAGTTATGAACTGATGATGGCTAGTTTCGAGTTTATTAATTTTTTAATTGAACTTATGGATAACTATAAACGACATCGTGCAACCGATTTTTCACAACCGTTTTATCGCAAACTACTGCGTATAGATGATTGATTAAACTCAGCCGGACTTTTGCAAGTTCGGCTCGTCTTTAGAAACATAAGCCTCATTCCCGCAGTTCGTGCCGTTGCGCGAACTGCGGGAATGGTGTTTTAAAACCTTTCAAGAGCGAAAGAGAGGTTTCTAATATACTTTAGGAGTTTTCAAACATCCTCTTGGAGCAAATGGCTTTTTTTCTTTTCAAAACCATACCAAAACCAGCTACCAGAAAGGTTCCTAAAATACTAGTGGGTTCTGGAATTGAAGTTTCCTCTATAGGTACT
This sequence comes from Chroococcales cyanobacterium, assembly GCA_038259325.1. Classification (GTDB taxonomy): domain Bacteria; phylum Cyanobacteriota; class Cyanobacteriia; order Cyanobacteriales; family Nostocaceae; genus Nostoc. Next base: position 38,206 of record JBBSOX010000026.1, read on the forward strand.
ATAATTCTTAAACTCGCTAAGGTAGCGTTAGTGATGGTCAAGGATGTGACATTTGGCAAACCTGGAATATCGGACTGGAAATCAAAGACTGTGGGAGTTAAACTACCATTGCGATCGCTATATCGTTCCCCATATCCACTGACTTCAAAAGTGCCTTGATACTGCTTTCCGGTGTCCGGGTCAGTGACAGTGCCAGTGTAGAAGGCTTTTGTGAGATTAAATTCATCCTGAACTACTCCTTGAAATGTGGTTCCTGGTAATTGTCCCTGGTAAAGGAAGGGAGTTAACTGACCACCAGAAAGAACCGGCGATGTGAGAACACCATCAAAGGAGACAATCGGAATACCTTTAAAGTCAACAAAGTAATGCAGACTTCCATCAGAGCGTGTTTGTACCTTTAAATAGTCTGACTGGTATACAGGAACATAATTAGGATTATTATTAGTTCCTAAGTTCCGGTAATAAGTTCCAGTGTCATCCGTATCAATACGAGTAATACTGTTATTGAAATTGGGATTGTTTCTGGGAAATTCGATTGTTCCTGATAATGTGCCAGTGCTTTGAATTGTGATGAATTGAGCAGCAATTGCACTTGCTCCACTTAAAGCGATCGTCATTGCTGCTAAACAAGTGCTGCTAACAATTGCACGACCTAGCTTAATCCCTGATAAACTCACTTTCATTAACAATTTGCTCCTGGAATTGCCGACGAGAAAACACGCCTAATGCACTGAGATTTATTTAAAATTGTTCTCAGGCACGATTTATTATTCCCAAACTTCTAATGAAAGTTTCATCGACAACAAAAAGCCTTATTAATCGCTATTTTTATTCTTGTGTTTGCGGAGTGTATCGGAGACAATGACCTCATTCCCCGCGGCGGCAAGCTACGCAGTATTGAAAGCAGCTCATCAATTCCTTAGCGTCACTTTCGGTATTATTGCTCATTTCACCCCGTATAAGACTTGTCGAACTCACGTTGAATTAGTAATGGCTAGGTACAAGGCATTGCCGTGTACTTACGAGTATCTGTCTTATCTGTATTGGGCTATAGTAAAGCTCAGATAACTTCAGGAGTACTTACAATGAATCAGATACAACTGACTTTAAGTATTGTTTACCTGTTTATGACATGCTATTTTTTAACCAATTGGTTAATATTTTCGCTGGGTCATCCTGCTTCCACGCCAGAAGATAAATTTTTATCGGTTGTGATGTTTTTGGTAACAACTATCTTTTGGCCTCTGATGATTCCGATGTCTTGTTTAGAAATGGTTCAAAAAAAGCAAATAGACTTTAATAAAATGGTTCCTGTTATCTTAGCAATATTTGTATTTAGTATTTCATATTATTTGACCGAATAATTCATAATTGATCGTCACAAATTGTATATATATAAAGAGAAGCCGGAGGGTTACAAGTCAAGCCTCCGACTTCTTTATACAACATACTACCTTCACTTCTTAGGCAGTCTATTTATTGAATTTGGAATTTTCTAACGGCGTCTGCTGCCGAAACCAGTTGAGCGGCGGGGTGCTGAACTACGTCCACTACCAAAACCACTACCAGAATTACGTCTGGGTGAAGTGGCTCTGCCAGAGGGTCGCAAGGTACTACCACCAAAACCAGAACCAGAAGGACGGTTATTACCAGTAGTGCTACGTGGTGCATTGCGTACAGTTGAATTACCCGGATATGATCTTCTAATTGTCCCTGTATTGCGGAACGCAGTGCGATTTTTTACGGCTGCGGGTTGCGTATTGTAACGGCTTTGGTAATTTTGAACTGCTTGGCCATAGCTTCCACCATATCCACCGAAGCCACTTAATCCTTGTCCTGATTGATAGACAGGGGGTACATAATACTGGGGTCTAAACAACATACTACCAATTGCCTGACCGGCCAAGCTACCAGCTACAGACCCCGCAAATGGTGCCCAGAAGTTATTTTCTCGACGGACTACAACAGTCTCTTGTTGTCCTGTTTGGGGATTGACTTTATTCTCGGTAACGTTGTGGATATATTCGATTTTAAAGTCTTCCGTTAGATATAAAATCGGTTGTCCCTTTTCCACCTTCAGATAGGTTTTTTTGCCCTGCTTGATTTCATCATCAGTTAACCGTGCCATTTGCAAATTTTCGGTTGCAAAGGTTGGGGGCTTATTGTTAAGTAAAAACAAGCTGTATTCACCAGTTGCATCGTCATAAGTAGCTTGTTGTATTTGATACTCTCCGTCACTCAGCTTCGTGTTAGTAGAAGTTTGACTAACGTTCTTAGCTGGAGGATTAGCTTCGTTTCCTCCACCACAAGCGACAGTTGTCATACACAAACTCAGAGCTAAAAAAACGGCTGTAAATTTACGTACTATGGTCATGATCATTGGATTATTGTCCTATCTCTGAGCTTAACAATTTCTCGATGCGAGTAGTAAGTACGGACTACCCAACACATTATAAAGGAATCAATTCTGGGTAATATTGCAATAGTTGGTCACTAGTGAGTTCATCACCTAACTGTGCTGGCGAGAAATGTACTTGGATTGCCTTCAATCTATGTTTATAATGCAAATTGATCAATGCTTTCAATCCTTCCTTAAGTGCCTGAACGTTAGAAAGATCAGTTTCTAATTCTGGTACTTCTCCCTCATAAGCTACTGTAAGCATCACAATGACGTTGCGGGTTACAGGTATAGATAAAGGTTCATTCAATCCAGAGTCAGAACTGTAATCTGGTTCACTGAGATATCTTTGGGCAGAGTCAGTAAATAATTCATTTACGTAATCTCCTGCCTCGCCTTCATCAAAAAATACATCACCTTCGTTGGCAGCAGAAAGCCAATATTCATCGTATTGCAGTAGGGTTTGGCTAATTTCTACCAATGCTTCTCCCAAAACTTCTAAATCGCCATCAGCATCGATCGCATCTCGTCCAGCACTATTTAATACTCCCAAAATTGGTGCTACTTCGCCTCCCCCTAAGTGCAGAAATAGGCGAAAGACCACATAGCGAGTTCGACCGATCATTCTATTAAAGGTATCGCGCATTCTTTCCTCCAAATTTTATTTTCTTCATTAGATATTAGTTTAATAATTAATGACCAATAACTAATAATTAATACCCCATGCCCCATGCCCCATGCTCAATGACTAATGACTAATATCGTGAAATCCTTTGATAAAATCCATAATCATATTTAACGAAGGCAATATATACTTTGTTGCTTCACTGGATATATCATCATAAGATGAAGCATTAAGAGCAGACCGATTAATAAATCTTTTTCCAAACTGGGGATTGTCATGGGCAATCAAAGTGTGGGCACTGGAATTCGTTAAAATTATTTGGGTTGGTGCTTTACAAAAATTTAACTTTGCAGCTACTTCGATATTTTTTTTCATCTGTTTAATTGTTGTAGCCTGACTCATCGCTTGCTCCACAAGAGTATTTAATTCTTTCACAATCTGGGGTGATTTAAGCGATTTTAAATTTTGGTTCGCAACAACTTCATTGTTAATCATTTCCAGGATGGTGAAAATATTCTTTTGGGTAGATACTGCATCGAGAAAGGGAAGAATCACAATGTAAGCAGTGGGAAATAATGCTTTGTCGCTATCTACATGAAATGTGAAAATAGTACGGCGACGCCCACTTTCCATACTTGGGGGTTGTTTCAGCCCCGGGTATTCCTGAGCAATTTGATAGTAAGCGCCAGCAAGAGCAAAATTGGCTTCGTGTTCTATGGCTGCATCAACAATAATTCGGATTGTTGGCGGTGTTTCGTTAAAAAAATCTCGTGAGTCTTCGGAATGGAAGTTTTGGATAATGGAGCGATCGCCATTTGGGCTAAGATCAACCCATTCACAAATCATGCCTTCGGTTTTTAACCCAAATCTGGAGGCTGCATAAACCTTTGCCCCAGTCAATGTTGCTCCTGTTAAGTCAGCCCCAATCCATTCTGCCCTAATTAATTTTGCCTGAGTTAAATCAGCGTGGATTAAAATTGTATTTGTTAAATTAGCATTGCTTAAATCTGCGCCAATTAAATTAGCTCCGCTCAATTTTGCACCACTCAAATCTGCCCACCGGAGATTTGCGCCGCTCAAATCTGCCCATCGCAGGTTCGCCCCGCTCAAATCTGCTCCGCTCAAGTTAGCATGGCTGAGATTCGCTTGTCTGAGTTCGGTATCTCGCAAATTTGCACCGCTAAAGTCAGAATGACTGAGGTCACTGGCATTTAAATTAGCCATCTCTAAGTTGGCTCCTGTCAAGGAACAACCTCTCAAGACAGCCTCACTCAAGTTAGCTTGACGGAGATTCGCTTGGCGGAGCGTCGCCTCCCGCAAATCGGCACTGGTGAGGTCAGCTTCCGACAGATCGGCGCGACTGAGATCAGCACGAATTAACTCGACGCGGATTAATGAAGCTCCTCTAAGTTGAGCGCGACTAAGATCGGCTCGAATCAAATTAGCGACATTAAGACTGGCGTTATTTAAGATGGCGCTACATAGATTCGCACCACTTAGTCTTGCTATATTCAACTTGGCATTGCTCAAGTTAGCTTCACTCAGATTCGCGCCGCTCAGGTTGACTATACTCAAATTAGCATCGCTAAGATTCACGCCATTGAGTTTGGCCCCACTCAGGTTAGCTTCCGTAAGGTCAATACCATTAAAGTTTAAGACTCCTGCTGCGTATTGTTCCAGTAATTCCTCTACAGTCATCGATGCTACCCCTTGGATGCCAACTTTAATAGTTGGTATCATAAAAAACGGAATGTCAAAATTAAAAATGAATATTGGGATTTTAGGACTAGGACTGATAGGCGGATCTTTGGGTTTTGATTTGCGATCGCAAGGACATCATATCTTAGGAGTTAGTCGCCGTGAATCTACCTGTCAAAAAGCAGTTGCTCTTGGCAGTGTTGATCAAGCATCAGTTAATCTGAGTCTATTGGCAGCCGCAGAGGTTGTATTTATTTGTACACCTCTAGCGCTTATTGTGCCCCAATTTGAGGAAATGATCGCTCATTTGTCTGCCGCTACCGTTATAACTGATGTGGGTTCGGCGAAAGCACAGATAGTTGAGGCGATTTCTCCCCTTTGGAATAACTTTATCGGCGGTCATCCAATGGCAGGAAGGACAGACAGTGGCATAGAAGCTGCACAGCGAAATTTATTTGTGGATAAACCTTATGTATTAACACCTATAAATACAACGCCAACTAGTACAATTACGGTTGTTAAGGAAATTGTGCGATCGCTTGGGGGTAATATTTACTATTGTCAACCAGAGCAACATGACCGCGCTGTGAGTTGGATTTCTCATTTACCTGTAATGGTCAGTTCCTCGTTGATTGCTGCTTGTTTGAGTGAAACTGACCCCGATGTTTTAGAATTAGCTCAAAAGTTAGCTAGTTCAGGCTTTCGGGATACTAGTCGTGTGGGTGGTGGAAATCCAGAATTGGGTGTGATGATGGCACGATATAATCGTCCGGCATTGCTGCGATCGCTGCAACAGTATCGTCTCAATCTCGATGAGTTGACTAACTTAATTGAGCAAGAAAATTGGGCAGTTTTAGAGCAAAAGCTGACATCAACAGGAAAGGCCCGACCTGATTTTGTTGATTAATTTTAGGGTGCGTTACTTTATTGATAACGCACCCATTTCAACATTTGGGAAGTTAGTTGCTTATTGATTATGAATGCTTTTTGAGCTAGTCGATCAATTCGGGTGGCCGCTTTCTTGTCAAATCAACAAATATAGCCACTTAATAATTGTAGCAGTAAATTTTTTACAAAATGCTACTTAACAGTTTTATAGTCACCAAACCGATGTACTATACAGATAAATTTACAAAAATCAACAATGGTAGAACGCCCAATCAAGAAATCGGAACGTCAGTCGCAAGAAAGCACTGACAACAATTCCGAAAATAAGGATTCTATACCTCCTATTGAATCCAACCCCAAAAGCGCAAAACCGAGCCGTAATCGCTCGTCTGACAAAGGGAAAAAAGCATCCTATGGAGAAGAAAACAGGCAGCAGGGGAATCCTGCCCTAGCGCGTGGCCCAAAACCCGTTAAACCTCCAGCCAAAGTCCAAACAGAAGAACTTGAAACCGAATCGGAACCTATATCTGAGGAGTCTCAAGAGTAATATTACAGTGGTGCGTGTGATGTGGGAGGCTATAAGCGCATGAAGAGTGACATACTCCCACACTGATGCTTGCATACAGTGTGGGCTTCTCAGTGACTCCCGGTATCCCGTCGGACATTAACTGAGCTTTATTTAGACTGCACGAGATGCCCCTTCGCACAGTTGAACAAATACAAAAATGTTCAAACACCTTTGTAATGTCAGAGTTTTACATACCCACAGAAAGCGACTTCAATGAAGTCTATTTACTGGGCAGAACCCCCTACTCTGAGTTTTTAAGGTACAGTGTGCAGGAAGCAGTTAGCTATTAATTTGATTAAACATGCACTATTTAAGTATATCGTCAATCAATTTCTGTAACTAGCCATTGCCACTCAGTGACTACAGTATTAGATATGTTGAGAACCAATTGCTGTCCACTAGAGAGTGGCACATAGAGTTTGAGTGCATCAGTTGTTGGCAATTTAGGCAAGATATCAGTTAAGTTATATTCGCCCACATTAGGAGCAGGTGCAGTTAGGGCGTATGCATCCGATGCATTCAGCAATTTTCCTGCTGCTGTTTCAATTAACAATGGTTGGGGATGAGCAAGTTCAACGACACCCGGAAAAGCAACCAAGCGCAACCGTAAATCTTTTACCGGACTATTGTAATTCTGTTTGAACAGTAGCACTTGCCAAGCATATCCGTTTTCATCTTTGATAGATACTTGTGAGTGGTAGCGTAATACACCAGGAGAATCATGGTGTTGACGCAGCAGTGCTTGTGCTGGCTGCACACTCCATACATATACAGTTAATGCTAGAAACACAACTAGGGCACAACGCCAAAAATATTGTTGGAATTTTCGCTTCATGTGACACATTTTACAGCAGAATTCAGGAGCAGGCTGTGCTAGAGTACATTCTTTGTAGAGACGGCGATTTATCGCGTCTCTCTGATGAAGTTTTGCATTTTATTTAATTCACGTTCCTAAGACTGCGATATATGCTGAGATAAAGAGCAATGTCTACGATGCATCAGTGATATGCTACGGGCAGCTACACCTCTAAATTTTGGTAATTTTTAATATATTAATATTAATTGTTCATGATGCAGCCTCCATCTTTTCAACCGATTACGCAACGTCCAGTATTAAAATTGCCGAATAATACCAGAGTTGCCGTATGGGTGGTGATGAATGTAGAACATTTCACATTTGGCAAACTAGGAACAGCAATTCAACCCCATTTAAATAGTTACCCAGAAATTGCTAACTATAGTTGGCGAGACTATGGTAGTCGCGTAGGTATTTGGCGTCTATTTGAACTATTCGCCGAATTAGAAATTCCAGTAACAGCCGCAGTTAATGGCGAAATTTGTACATTTTATCCTGAAATTATGACAGCTATACAGAAATATGGCTGGGAAGTTATGGCACATGGCATTAATAATTCCACTGGTCATAGTGGCATGGTTAAGGAAACAGAAATAGATATAATTAACAAAACCTTAGATTTACTACAACAAACTACTGGTAAAACACCTAAAGGTTGGTTAACCCCAGGATTTTCGATTACCGAATCAACTTTTGAATTATTGCATTCAGCCGGAATTGTTTACACGGCTGACTGGGTAAACGATGACCAACCTTATTGGTATCCATTATCTAATGGGCGCTTGTTGGCTATTCCTTATACTATAGAAGCAAATGATATTAGCTTATGTTTGAGTAATAGATTTTCTGGTATAGAATTTGCCCAAGCAATAACAGACCAATTTGACCAACTCTGGCAAGATGGAGAATCCCAAGGGCGAGTCATGGCAATTGGTTTACATCCGTTTATTGTTGGTCAACCACTGCGGTTAAAATATTTAAAACAATGTTTGCTACATATTAAAAATAAACCTGATACTTGGCTAACTACAGGTGAAGGTATTTACAATTGGATAAATCAATCACAATAAAATTATTATTCTTCTCTCTCTGCGTCTTAGCGGGTTGTTAAAATTATGACTATTTCCCAAACCAAAATTTTAAAAATCCCCGTAATCGAAGCCGACACAGAAAACATCAAACCCTATGGACATCTCTTAGGTGATGAAGTTAGCAAGCCCGGATTAGGAATTCCCTTTTATCAAGAAAGAGTAATAGAAGGGGAAAATATTGACTTTACCTATCGGGGAACAGCAACCTTCAGAACAGCCAAAATTATGCCAGGATATCCGCCGATAATCTGGCTAGAACGCCATATACACATGACTCAAATGTTTATCGGCTTGGGACAATCACCATTTATTATGGTACTAGCATCGCCTAATCACGATAATGGCGAAACCTTGCCAGATTTAAATCAAGTCAAAGCGCTGCGGTTCCCCCCTGGCTACGGACTATTGCTGCATATTGGTACCTGGCATGATTTTCCCATAGCTTGCGATCGCTCCGTCATCATCCTCACGGCAAATTCTGATGAAGTCGTCACCGCCTTAAGTCAAATGCAAACACCAGACGAGATGAATCAAGGCGATGTTTACAAGATTTCGCTACCCAAAAGATTAGGCTATACAATTCAGTTAGATATTTAATATAATCCTAAAAAACTTCTGCGCTTCCCTCTGCGTTTAAATAAAAGATGGATTTGCCAAACGTCGAAACTTATTTAAATCCTGAGAATATTCAAACTATCACCCATTGGAGTGAAGGTTGGGCTTGGTTAGCGGGGGGAACGTGGCTATTTTCCGAACCACAACCAGACTTACAAGTTTTGGTAGATATACAACGTTTAGGATGGTCAGAAATTGAAGTTCAAGAAAATAATTTAATTATTGGTGCAACTTGTCCATTAATTAAATTATTAGAATATCCCTGGTTAACAGAATGGACAGCAACAACTGGATTAAAAAGTGCAGTTGCTGCACTAGCAGCATCATTAAAAATAATTAATGTGGCGACAGTGGGAGGCAATATTTGTCTGGCTTTATCAGTAGGAACCTTAGCACCATTGATGGTAGCGCTGGATGCAAGTTACGAAATTTGGAATATCAAAGGAGAATCGCGTCAAGTTGCGGCGAAAGACTTTCAACTTGGTTTCAAATCCACAATTTTGCAACCAGGAGAAATATTAAGGCGGGTTTTAATTCCGCTATCTAATTTAAAATGGAAAGTTAACTATCAACGCTTTACTATTGCAGCAACTGATCCAGCTTTAGCAATTGTGGTAAGTGCTAACAATTACCAACAGGTGCGCTGTGTTATTGGTGCTAGTGTAGCTGCACCTCAACTGCTAGAATTTGACGATGTGGAGACACAGGATTTCGCGTTTTTAGAGAAGGTAAATTTTATTGAAGATGCCAAGGCGAGTGCAATTTATCGCCGAGAATTGACGGCAGTTTTAATCAAGCGATCGCTATCAGCTTTATTATGCCAGAAAAGTTAAATTTTAAAGTTAATAATCAATCTTATACAGAAAATTGTCACCCTGGAACTAGCCTTTTAAGTTTGTTACGTCAGCTAGGCTGGTTTAGTGTTCATCGTGTTTGCGAGTCTGGCGATTGTGGCGCTTGCACAGTTTGGGTAAATAATACACCTATACATAGTTGCATTTATCCGGCAATGCGAATTAAAAATCAATTGGTAACTACTATTGAAGGGCTTTCTCAGAATGGTGAACTTGCACCTATGCAGCAAGCATTTCTAGAAGCACAAGGTTTTCAATGTGGTTTCTGCACTCCTGGGATGATTATGAGTGCGGCAAAGTTGCCGGAATTATCAGAGGATGAATTACGTTTAGCTTTAAAAGGAAACCTCTGTCGCTGTACTGGATACCAAGCGATTATTGAAAGTATTCTACTTTCTCAAAACTCACCGCTCCCGTTCGACTACGCTACTTCGACTGCGCTCAGTACAACTCACGGCAAGCCCACTTACCACTCAGTCGGAGAAAGCATTCCCAAACAAGACGGTGCAGTAATTGTAACTGGGAAAGCGTCTTACACAGGAGATATTTCACCACCTGGATTATTACATCTTAAAGTACTGCGATCGCCTCATCCCCACGCCCGTATCTGCAAAATTGACACCCAAGAAGCCAAAGCACTCCCCGGCGTTGTTGCCATTTTCACCCACGAAGATGTACCCAGAATACCTTATACCACCGCCGGACACGCCGAACCAGTCCCCGATCCATTAGATCATTACCTATTAGATAATAAAGTAAGATTTGTAGGCGATCGCATCGCTGCTGTAGTTGCAGAATCAGTAACTATTGCCGAACAAGCTTGTCAATTAATTAGCGTCGATTATGAAATATTACCACATGTTATTGACGCTACGCAAGCAATGAATGATAGTGGCGTTGTGATTCACGATGAGCCAGAATCATCACAAATCCCTGATAAGAACCGCAACATTGCTGGACACATTTTTCTCGAATCAGGTGATTTAGAACAGGGATTTGCCGAAGCAGATTTAATTGTCGAAAACACCTACAAATTACCAGCAGTACAACACGTCCACCTCGAACCGCATATAACTATTAGTTGGCTAGAACCAGATGGTACTCTAGTTGTACGTACCAGTACCCAAGTCCCATTTCACTGTCAGCGGTTACTCTCACAAATTTTCAACTTTCCTCAAGATAAAATCCGTGTTTATAAAGCCCAACTTGGTGGTGGATTTGGTAACAAACAAGAAATCTTATCAGAAGACCTCTGTGTTTTAGCAACCCTCCGCACAGGTAAACCTGTACAGTGGGAGTTTACCAGGAAAGAGGAATTTACTGCTACAAATAGCCGCCACGCGATGACAATCAAAATTAAAAGTGGTGTCAAAGCAGATGGTACACTTGTTGCCCAAGATATGGAAATAATTGGTAACACAGGTGCTTATGGCAATCATGGACAAACAGTAGTATTTTTATCAGGTTACATCCCTCTAGGTTTGTATCGTTGCCCAAATAAAAGATTGCGAGGTTTTGCCGTTTATACAAATACAATGCCAGCAGGTGCATTTCGTGGTTATGGTGCAACTCAAGGCACTTTTGCAATGGAAAGTCAAATCGATGAAATTGCCCATAAGCTCAATATTGACCATATAGAAATGCGCTTAAAAAATCTTATTCGTCCAGGAGATGTAATTAATTTAGGCAGGTCTGAAGACCACTTTAACTTAATTGGTAGTTACGCTGTTCTAGAATGCTGGGAAAAAGTTAAGCAGTCACTTGGTTACGTTCCTGGTCAGCCACCAAAGGTAGAAGGTTCTCGTCGCCGTGGTGTGGGGTTTGCCGTTTCTATGCAAGGTAGTGGATTATCTAAAATCCACCTTGCTAGAGTTAAATTATCACTTTTAGCTGATGGTAAGTATGAATTAAGAACTGGTTCTGTAGATGTTGGGACTGGTTCAGATACTACTTTGAGGCAAATAGCAGCAGAAGTATTAGGTGTGAGTGTTGCTGATATTGATATCATTTCTGGCGATACCCAAGAAACACCTTTTGATGCTGGTTCTTATGCTTCTGCGACAGTTTATATTTCTGGACAAGCTGTTAAATTAGCGGCTGAAAAATTACGGAAAAGATTAGAAAATGAACCGCAGGGGCACAAAGGATATATAAGTGAAGAGGTAGCTTATGCAGCAGATGAATCAACTTTAACTTTCGCTGTTCAAGGTGTGGAAGTAGAAGTTGATATGGAAACAGGTAAAATTCAAGTTTTACGATGTGTGCAAGCCATTGATTTAGGTAAAGCAATTAATCCGCGAATTTGTCAAGGACAAGCAACGGGTGGAATAGCAATGGGAATTGGCTATGCTTTAAGTGAAGAACTATTATTTGATAAACAAGGATGTATTTTGAATGCTACATTACGAGAATATCGCATCCCTACAGCGGCAGATATACCACCAATAAAGGTAATTTTAGTAGAACAAGCCGACCCCCACGGGCCATTTGGCGCTAAAGGTGTCGGGGAAATCACTACCAATTGTACAGCGCCTGCCATAGCAAATGCGATCGCTAATGCTACAGGCTGTAGACTATACCAACTCCCTATAATACCTGAAAGAATTTGGCAAAAACTAAATAACTCTTCAACTTAAACTCTCTTCTTTCTCTGTGTCCTCTGCGGTTTGTTCTTATACATGCTTAACTTCTATCAACAACTAGCGAAAACCTTAAAAAAAAGCCCTGTAGTTTTAGCCACCGTCACCAGTACCAAAGGTTCCACACCCAGAGAAGTAGGCGCGAAAATGTTCATTAGCGCCGATGGTCAAACATTTGGGACGATTGGCGGTGGCGCTGGAGAAGCAAAAGTTTATCAGCAAGCTTTGCAAGTATTGCAAACAGGTAAAAAAGAATTTGTAGAAATTGATTTATCTGGCGCACCGCAGCGAGAAACTCAAGGCGTGTGTGGTGGCACAATGCAGGTATTATTAGAGTTATGGTCAGGCAGTGAAAGCTTAAACTTAGTCAATGAGATTATAAATACTTTAACATCTGGGCGTTCAGGAAAAATTATCACGCCGTTTAATACAGATGAAAAACCCTACTTACTAGTACAAACAGAAGTAATTCCATCTCTACATACCACAGCATTAATTGAACCTTTACTACCACCACCAACACTTTTGATTATTGGCGCAGGGCATATTGCTGTTTCCCTAACGCAGATTGCCAAAATAGTAGGTTTTCAAGTTATTGTACAAGACGATCGCACAGACTTTGCCACGAAAGAAAGATTTCCTGAGGCATCGCTGGTGTTAGCAGAACCTATCATCTCAATTCAGGAAATATTAAGTAAAAATATTAATTTATATGTTGCCTTAGTTACTAGAGGTTATCTTCAAGATTTAGCAGTTTTACGACTACTATGCAAGTATCAAGTACAATATATCGGCATGGTTGGCAGCAGTAAACGAGTTAGTACTGTGTACAAAATATTGCAAAATGAAGGTTACACACCCGAAATTTTGCATCAAATATATGCACCAATTGGTTTAGATATTGGTGCTTTAACACCAGAAGAAATTGCAGTTAGTATCTGTGCTGAGTTAATTAAAGTTCTTCGTGGTGGCACTGGGACTTCTTTATCTGGAAAAATTAAAAATATTTCAATTGACGGTACATAATATCTGAGCGTAAAACGTACTTTCTTCCTTGGATAATAGGAGCGCCTTCATGTACTAGTTCATGGACAAAACACAAAACCATACCTGTTACTGGAATCACAGCAATATTAGGTAAATCTTCATAGTATCGGCGAGAAAGATGAAAAACGGTATCACCGCCTTCAAAACCTTCATTAAGGTAAATCATGAAAGTCAATAGACTTTCCTCACCGTTAGGACGCCGATAAGAACCATCATGATGAATCGCAAACCTCTGTCCTGGGTCATAGCGATAGAAACGAAAACGCTCATTTAGTCCAACCGCTTGCCATCTGCCAATGGTGCTGGGGATGTAATTTGATACACGCTGCCATAAATCAAAAGCCCGTTCCTGGTCATCTAGGATGACACGCTGATTATTGCGGATGTCGGGACGTATTTCAAAACCTCGGATGGTATTAATAGGAGCATCTGCATAACCAATGTTTTCGGTTAAAGTAATATACTCAGCACATTCTTCTGGTGAAAGAATATTGTCTAACGTGAAAATTTCGTTGCCAAGCAAACTTTTCTTGGTCATGGTTGAGTCGATTAAAATTTAAGCTTTTTGATAGTGTAAACTAAGCATTTGTTTTGGAAAGCACAGTTAGTTTCCATAATAGACATCTCCAAACTATAACCCCAGGATTACCAAGATATCCTCCCACAGTTGTTTAATCCGTTTCAAATCTTTACATACAATCTAAAAGATTTCATAATGCGACACCTCATAGGCTCCAGCCCTACAATTGCGTATGCCCGCGATTGTAGGGTTTTTTATATATCTCTGATGGATTGGAGGCTTATAAAAATTAGCCCACCCTGCGTTACCTATTTTCGTAATCTAAAATCGGGTTTCATACTGAACTTGGAATAGATTTTCATCCCCTAAATTAGTTGAGCCTCGCATCAAAATTTCATCATTGAGTCGATAAAGCACGTTATAACGGAAAGACTCATCGCTAGAAAGAGGGCGTGATAAAGAAGCAGATAAATTTCTACTGATGTCAAACACACCTTCTGCTGATAAATTCAGAACTGAAGCTGTCGTTTTTTCATTACTAGTGATAGGGGTGGGAAATATCCGAAATTCACTGAAACCAACAGCCTGCCCGATCGCAGTAATAGTTCCTTGCAAACCACCTAAAATGGTAGAGCTAGCGAAATTAGTCAGTCCTTGTCCTGCATCTGCTTGACCGAAAGAACCAAGAATCGAGCCACCCAGTAAAGCAACTATTTCTCCTTTACTACGGTTAGGTTCACTCGTCAGTTCCAGATTTTCGCCCAATTCACTAGCTGGCCCGTTGACTCTGGCTTGAACGCGAACTGTACGTAAAGTCCCAAAGTTGCTAGCAGAAATATCGCTGATTTCAGCAGACAATGGTGATTCCAAAATTCGATTATTCGTTGCTGATGCTTCAGGTACAATTGCAAGCAGTCGAACATCCAAAGTAGGGTCTAATCCTTGACTTGGAATAAACCGCGCAGTGTGTTCATAGCCCCGTTCCAAGGCGAACTCAGTGGAAAATAAACTTACTCGTCCTCCTGTCAAACGAATGACTCCTTCAGGAAGTGGTTTGGCTAATGTACCATTAATGGTCAAGTCGCCTTTTGCTTCAAAGCTCAATAGGGGCTGATTAAAGACGGCTGCTCCTGGTATTGAGTCGAGAAAGGATTGACTGGTAACACGAACATCGTCGTCTAGAATTAACCTTAAATCTGCAAACTCTATAGGTAAATTGGGTGGAGTTGCTGTGCTAGTGCTTGCGTTTGCTGTCGCCATCGGCTTAGTGCTTCCGTCTGCTGTAGCTACTGGGTTAGCGCTACTCTCTGCTGTCGGTGTGACGTTAGGGTTAAGCTCTTCTCTATTTAGATTTATGACGTTAGTGTTAACCGCTGCTGTCGCTGCTGATTTTTTCTCAGCAGTAGCCGAGTTGCCAATAATCACCTGACCATCACTCAGTTCAATCTCTCCACCAATTATAGGTTTTAGCGCTGTTCCGCGAAACACGATATCGCCGCCAACACCACCTTCATACAATCCTGCAATTTCAAAATTGAGTTTGTCTGCTATTGATACTGTGAGAGGGTTTGATGTTGCTTGCTGAGGCTGAAGAATTGGGAGGATGCCTGATGCACTTACTTGCCCTTCATTGTAAGTGCCTTGGATACCTTGGACATTCACTGTATCGCCATTAAATTGCGCTGTCCCTGTGACATTCGTTAGGGGTTCAGATAAGGCTTCAGCGCTAAAAGTTGCATCATTAAGTGTGACATTGCCGTTAATAATTGGTTCGTTTAAAGTACCTTGAACATTTAAATCTACTTGTCCTTGACCATTTACCCAAGCGACTTGATTGTTAGTAAACAGGTTTAATAGTGACAATCCTTCATTGTTCACATTGGCGTTGATGCTGATTTGATTGCTATCCGGTTGCACTTCGGCAAAAGGTAACGGAGCAGGTACGCTACCTGTAATGGTAACTGGCTGCGTTCCTGTCACTAACAAAGTACTGTCAAAATTCAAACGAGCATTGTTGTAATCAAAGTTCACTTGTCCTGTTTGTACAGGTTGCTTGTTAACAGTCGCATTTGCTAACGTCACTTCTCCTCTAACACTAGGGTCTTGTAAACTACCTCCCAATGTGGCATCAGCATTTACATTACCAGTGATATCTATGGGGTATTGTTCGATAAAAGGCTGTAAAAGTGATACAGGTAAACTTGCTACATTCAAGTTGCCAGATAGTTGCTCAGTTCCTAACTGTCCTGAAAAAGCCACCAGTCCTTGATTTATGCCAACACTCAACGGCGAAAGTGTGACGATTCCATCGGCAAAATTGCCCTGAGCAACGACTTGATTAATGGAGTATTCACCCCATTGCCAATTAGCACCTTGAAAATTAAAACCGACATTTAATCCAGATTTCAATGAGCCATTCGCTGTAATTGCTCCGCTCAAAGTACCCGTTAATTCTGCAAGGGTGGGTAAAGATGCAGTTTCATTTCTCTCTTCTTGCTGTTGTGCTACCAATGCGACAATTTTTGAGAAATATGCTAGCTGTGTGAGCAAATCTGCATCGGGTAAACTGACAGACTCAGTATCAAGTACTTCTGCTCCAGCTAAATTTGGTAGCTCCAACCCAGTACCAAAGTCTTGAAAGTCGAAGATATTAAAAGTTTGTAAAAGTCTCTGGATTCTGGCTTGGTCAAAATTAGCTTGAAATTGAAATTGCGGGTCATTCCCTGGTTGCAGATTGCCACTGAGGGCGATATTGCTATCTCCAATTTGCAATTGACCATTAGATAAGCTAGCAGTACCATCGGCATAATTAATTGTGCCGCGAAATTCATCTGCTGTAATTCTGCCAATCCGAGGCTGGGCGATCGCAACGTCTCCCGCAATGGCATAATTATTCAGATTGACAACTAAATCTCCCGATAGTTGTCCCGCTAGTGGTTGCAATTGATTGTTTGGTAAAAAGCCTCCAATCAGAGCGATGGGAAACTGTTGAGCGTTGATGAGCAAGTTCTCTCCCTCAATTCTACCTGTGGCAACTGCTCCATCGCGCTGAACTAAAAATGAAGTGGGACGATAATCTGCACCCAGGTTCAACGCTATCCTGTCTTGCTGCCCAGCTAATCGCAGACTTGCTCCTTGTCCCCCTTGAAAATTCACATTTCCGGTTAAAAGCGGGTCAAACGCCAAGTCACTAACCTGGAAATTCCGCAGTCGGATATTGCCAGTAGCTTGCGGAACATCTGGAGTACCTGTAACTTGTCCCTTAAAATCGAGTAACCCCACTAGTTCTACGTCACCAGGAATTTCAAACCCAGTATTTTGTAAGTTGAAATTCTGTGCCAGTACATTTAAATTAAATCCCGCAATTTCCGGTGCGCCAGTTGGTGGAAACTGAATAGCGATCGTACCATTAGCACTCAGTCCTGGGGTAGATGCGTTTTCAACTATAATCTGCTGTCCATTCCATTGAAATTGAGCGGTGAGCGGTTGTGCTAGCAGCGCTACCCCTTGGGAAAGGCGGATTTGTCCGGCGGCACGAATATCTGCAAGCTGGAAAGATTCTGTTGTACCTGCTAACTGAATATTACTATTAAGCCGTCCTCGCAGTTCTGGTGAGAAACGGTCGAGTTGAATTTGAGAAGTGTTGACAGTCCCTTGCCAGCGTTGTTGTGCAAGTTGACCACTAGCTCTAATTGTCCCACCTGCCACGTTAAAAACCGCATTTGGAAAGACTATATTTTCACCTTGTTGATCAACAACAACTCGTCCGGTCGTGGGATAGGTGGCATTAGGCGCTTGCACCCGCGCTACTGCTTGCAGATTGTTCAGAGTGCCGGAAATATTGGCATTTGCTGTTACATTCCCAATGGTGATGCCGGGTGAAGTATTATAAGCTCGTGCGATCGCATCTCCTGGTAGATTTTGTGCTTGCACATTCAACGCCACCCTCCCTTGGGGAGCTAGCTGAAGTTGACCGCTAGCTGTTACTTGCCCTCCCACCTCTGGATTTGCCTGAACGCTAGCAATATTGACGTTTAAGGGATTACCCAGAGAACCGGAAACTCTAGCGTTTGCAGATATACCACCAAGATTCAGGGGAGTTGAAATATTGTAACCTTGAGCGATCGCATTTCCTGGTATACCTTGAGCTTGAATATTTACGCCTACCTGACCTTGAGGAGCCAGTTGAATTTGACCATTGGCTGTAATTTTCCCACCGGCTGGCGGTGTTATCTGAGCATTGGAAATCTCAAGGTTTAAGGGCTGTTTACCAATTGAGCCAGTAATTTGTGCTTTTGCTGAAACATTCCCAATTGCGATCGGTAGAGTCACGCCGTAGTCGCGTGCTAGTATATCCCCTGACACACCATCAACTTGAGCATTAAATATTACGTTGTCTTTGGCTCCTATATTAGCTTGACCACTTCCTGTAATTTGACCACCTGCTACGGGGACTAAATTCAGATTGGAGACGGTAAGTTGAGACGCATTTTCAGATACATTTAAGCGGAAATCAGTATTGACGGTTTTAAATTGAAGGCGGTCAACTTGAATAGGTTTTGTATTGCTTACCGTACCGCTAACGACTGGTTGCAGAAGTGGGCCGTCTACCTTAATATTTGCTTGGACTTCGCCACTAGCTGGAACTGGCGAATTTACATTCAGCGTGTCTAAGATATTTTTCGCACTAATAGGTTTTATTTGAGCAGAGACATTAAAACCTGTTTGGGTATTAATTGTTCCATTAGCCAAAATGGGAACTTTGCCAAAGTTCGTATTCAGATTTTCTAAAGCAACTGTCTGACCTTGAAATACAAATCTCCCATTGAAATTAGAAATTGGCTGAGGAATATTTGGAATTTTGGCAGTAATTTGATTAGCTGTAGCCGTTCCCGTAACAGCTATTTCTGACAGTTTAGGTGGAATTTGAACCCCTAAGTCAGCATCTAGACGCCCTCCTTGCAAGGCAATTGGCAATTCAATTAATCGACTTATATCAGAGGCTTGTAAATTTTGTGCTTGCAGCTTCAGGCTAGTTTGTTGAGCTTTTAGTTGTGTTTCGCCAACAATTTTAACAGCGCCTCCCCTAGTGAGTTGACCATTAAAGTCATAACCGACCCTTTGATTTTGATCTGAAAATCGGGCAACACCACCAAATTGATCTAATATTACTGAGCCTTTCGGTCTAGTTGGCGCAGCGAATGGCATCAACTCGACATCGCCATCTTGAATTTGAAGTGTCTGCAACTCAGTTTGAATAAAGCCTTGTCCCTCCCCAGCCTTAACTTGGGCTGTCACCCAACGGCCATCTTTATCCTGTTGAATGTAGACATTGGGCTGAACTAACGTAACATTTAATGCTAGTTTTCGAGTGAAGAGAAGTTCCAAGGGCGAGAACTGCACATCTAAGGCTTTTGCTACTACCTGATCTGCATCGTTAGGAGTTGCTGGTATCGATAGAGAGCTAAATCTTAGACTAGAGAGCGAAAAACGTTCAACATTACCAACTTTTACTGGACGCCCCAGCAACTGCTCAAGATTTTGCTGTACTAATGGCGCTAATTCATTATATATATAACTTCTAGCCCACCAAGCACCGACTGCAATTCCAACCAGCAAAACTACACCGAAAGCCAAACTGGTACGTCCTAAAAGCAGGAGCCATAAACGGCGATTAGGTGGTTCATGGTTATTTTCTGAATTTGGAGAGTGCGTCATTATCGTTACAGTACTTTTATCTGGAATTAGCCAAGAGACAAGCTAGCACCGCAAGGCGGAAGTCAAAAATTAAAAGAATTGTATTCCGAGCTTCTTGCGCCATTTGAAGTAGTATGTTGTTTACGTGCCCGCTGTGCCATTAGCAGTTGTATCAGCCAGGTGCAAGCTGTGGCTTGATAATATATTTTGAGTAACAATTTTTACCCAAAATTAGCTGTTATTGCCTTTTAATTTGGAGATTTCATCTAGAGTATGATACTTAATTAGCACTTCTTCAATCCGAGCAGTAATTAGATTTATTCTCTGCTTTACCTTTTGATAGTCTATAATCATCCAAATAGCTGTCTGGCAAATTTTGTCTCCTTTTTGTTACGCAAAATGCACAATTATATGTCTTTTCTCACAATACATATATTGTTAACAACTATCTTTATGTATAAATAATTGATATCTTTAGATAGATTTTATTTGCTTGGTATTATACTTACAAACCACTGATGTCACCCAAGAAGTTTGCTATCGTCCTCGCAGCAGGTACATCTACTCGCATGGGTACTTGCAAAACTTCGCTTCCTTGGGGTGAAGGAAAAACATTATTAACTTATCAATTAGAACAGTGGTTCAATGCAGGTTTTACCCCTGTAGTTGTGTTAGGTTCACACAACAGCCATAAACAACAAGATTGTCCTCTTGGCAGTTTGACTGTAATTAATCCTCATGCCAATGCCGGGAAAACAACTTCCTTGCTTATAGGGTTGCAACAGATTCCCCCAAATTTTGAAGTCTTAGCGATTTCAGCAGTTGACCAACCGAGGAAATTGGATATTTACCAGAAATTACTGCTAGCACACCAAGACAATTCAGCAATGATTACTGCACCCACCTATGAAGGGAAAATGGGGCATCCATTGTTATTTAGTAATGGGATGCGATGCCTACGGCGGGCTGCGCCTACGCACTTACAAAATATCCGTGAAGAAACCTTAGGTTTACGCCAAATTATCAAAGAATTTTATTCGGTAATTCATCAAGTTAAATTTGAAACTCCGGCTGTGCTATTAGACATCAACACGCCGGAAGTATATCAAAATGAACTGCATAATATTAGATAGCAACAGATTACAAACAAGATTCCCAACTTCTCTAATAAGTTGGGAATCATCGCATTTCGATTATTTTTTCGTAAACCCAATCAATCATCAGTTGGATCATCAATCATTTCCGGTACTAAAGCTGGGTTACTTTTACGTTCTTCTGGTGATTGCGCCCGAATAACATCGTCTATTCTGGCAGGGTGTTTGATTTTGTCCAGTACCTCTGGATCTAATTGCGATGGATCGCCTTCTGGACTAGACTTTTCCGCTTGACTAGGAACTGTTTCCTTATTCATCACTATTTCCCCAAACTTATACGCCAAGCTTAAGTTATTTTGTGATGAGGTACACACTATCTTGAGGCTTAATTTCACACGGTGATGGACATGAAGAAGTCAGTCCTCACTACTAGCTTTCCCTCCCCCTGCTCCCTGCTCCCTGCCCCCTGCCCCTAAAGCAATAGGATAGGATATTTTTTTATGTGGAAGTCCCTTTCATCAGCCACCAAGAACGCAAAAGTGCGATCGCTTCTTCTTTTTGTTTGGCTTCAACTTCGATCCACGGTGCTTGGTGGTAGACGTTGGGCATATCGGTAATCAAGTTGCTGTGTTTTCTGTCATTGAAAGCTTGATCACCATTGGAAATATGGACTAATTGCCAATCTGGATTTGTCCAAGTTTCTCTTGCTGCGTAAAACATGGATGCTACACTCGGATGATCGTAGCTATCTAAATTTTCGTGGCAAATATGGTGATGGGCATCAAATACCAGTGGCACGCCAGCTTGCTGACATACTGCTAAAATTTCATCGGCACTATAAGCATATTCATCGTTTTCTAGAGTCAAACGGCTTTTGATGTTTTCTGGTAGTTCAGAGATTACTTTTACTAGTTGTTCAGCCCGTTGAGATTTGCCACCATGAATATTCATCAATGACCAAGGCGATCGCGGTAAGCCCAGTAAGTCAAGTATACGTGCGTGCCATGCTAGATTATTAATACTTGCCTGTACCACTTCAGGAGAATCAGAACTCAGCACGACAAATTGATCTGGATGCAACACCATTCTTATGTTCAATGCATTTGCTCGTTGACCGATTGTTGCTAAATCAGCGCTCATTGCCTCTAATATATTTGCGCCGATTTCGTCTTCTAAGTCACTCAGCGGAAATAAAGCAGAAGACATCCGATAAAGCTGAATTTTATTCTGCTCACAAAAGGAGAGGGCGTCATGCAAGCGCTGTAAGTTATGGTGATACAGTTCACTTAGGGCAATTTTGCGATCGCTAAGGGAAAGTTTTAAGTATCGAGTGCGTGTCATTGTCCGAAAGCGCACTTGTTTGTCAGAGGTAATGCAAACTAGCCCCAAATAGGGCAGTGTACTTTTTTGGCACTGCTGTGCATTAGGTAAATTTTGAAACTCGATTACGGTCATTAACTAAATTTACTAAGTGTTGCTGTTTTGAGTCATTTTTTAATTTAAACAAGTTCTGCCACTAGCTTACCAGTACCTACAGAATGAAGTCTTAAACGCCAGTTGCTAAAGAGCGGAAACGCTATGCTTCCCCGTAGGGCTAAAAGTCGGCGGAGCCACCCAACGCACTGGCTCCTTTTGGCTTCTGCCTTGCGGGATTAGATTCTTTCTTCCAAGTAGCGAGAAATTGCACTCTCAAGCGATGGCATAAATTCACCTCGGCTGCTACCCAGAACGCTGTAAGTTGGGCGGGGAGCAGTTAAACCAAGCTGTTCTGTGGGTACAGAAATCAGATTGGTGACGCTGACTCCAGCTTGTTTAGCCGCTAATCGCGCGAAATCAGCCCAGGCGATCGCACTTTTATTCGCCAAATGCCACAGCCCAGACTCGCCGTCAATTAATAAATCTAGGCTAGCATGAACCAAATCTGGTACATAAGTAGGTGAAACAATTCCATCCTCGGCGGCAATGAAATTATTACCAGCACTAAGCTGACGCAGAGCGATCGTGACGAAATTATACTCATCCCACGGGCCAAAAAATGCACTTGTGCGAATCACCAGTGATGTGGGATAAGCCTGCAATACCAGCTTTTCTGCCAAAACTTTGCTGCACCCATATACATTAAGAGGGGCAACGGTATCAGTTTCAACATAAGGATTAGACACAGCGCCATCAAATACCAAATCTGAGGAGAAAGTCAGCAGTGGTACATTATGTTGAGCGCAAGCAGCAGCTAGAATCGCTGGGCCTTCGGCGTTCACCTGTAAGCAAACATGGGGTTCATTTTCGGCATCGTCCACCCGCACGTATCCGGCAGCGTTGACAACCGCCCACGGCTTCAACTGGGTAAGCGCCGCATCTACAGAGGCAGAATCGGTAATATCCATCTCTTGGCGCGTCAGCAGCTGATATGAAATTCCGCGCACTTCGCACAACCGAGCAAAAGCCTTTCCGAGAGTTCCTCTAGCACCGACGATCGCCAGGGGACGAGAGGAGGCAAGGGGCATTAGAGAAGTTTTTTTCCTTGCTTCTCCTATCATCGCACTGCAACTTAGTGCAGGGTATAAAAGACGCTCTTGCCGATGCCACCAGCCTGGAGTTTCAAGTAGCGGGTGATCTAGTTGATGACCATTTGCTAAATCCTGCACCATTTTTGCGATCGCTGTTGGTCGAGGATGTGGCAATTCTCCTTCGGAGACGCTACGCGAACGCAAATCAAATACGCCTGGTTCGTAGTAGCCGTTAGCTTTTGTAACTAAACTATTCCAATCGTAGCTGCCAAGGAGCGCCCAAACAGTGACAGCGCGGATATCTACACCCTCAGCTTGTAATTCCTTCGCCGCATTCCACACCTCATAAAGCCAGCGTAACTGCTCTTCACGGGTGCAGCTTATATGAGCTTCGGTGACAGCAAGAGGCAGGTGATAGCGTTCCCATGTTTCTAGTGACAATGTACGTGGGCCTGCCAATCCCTCAGCACAAACTCGCACCGCCTCTACATCTGCATACTTATCATGCCCATTACCGCCATGCGTCCAAGCTGGATAATTTTCTGTGTGTTCATCCAAAAAGCGTTCGCTGGTTAAATAATGGTTAATCCCTATGATGTCAGGGGGACAGGTATTTTGCAAAAATGTCTCAAGTTCAGCCTCGCCAATACCACACTTCTTTAAGTAACCCCACATTGAATGAGTTGGGTTAATTCGACCGCATAATAAATCAAGGCTCAACCAACGGCGATCGTTCTCCAATTCTGCTTGATATTCTAATTTAGGTGTACTGTAAGTCTTACCTAAATCCTCGGTTTGCACTAGTTGAGCGCTAGGGTTGACTTCTCGGATTGCCTTCATTGCCAAGGCTACTGCGCGACACTCTCCTAACAAAGCACGGGCGAAAGTTAAATCATCCCGCCCGTGAGGATACCAGTGACCATACATTCCACTAAATCGCGCCGTTGTCAGTGGCTCGTTTACAGGCGTGTAATGTGTTACCCAAGGATAGCGATCGGCAACCGCACGAGCAAACACCGCTAGTTTTTTTGGAAATTCTGGGTCTACCAAACTTGTATCACGCGGGCCGCTACCATGATGCACTAATCCTACAATCGGAAGGATGCCGAGTTCGCGCAAGCGCCCCAATCGCTCATCCGCCCACGACCAATCAGCATTTTCTAGCCCATTAGGTGCTATCTTTTCCCACAATACAGGGTAGCGGATAGCTTTTATCCCTAGTTCTGCAAACAAATCTAAATCATTTAAGCGCGTTGCATGACCATTGCGTTCCAACTGGTCTAAATACTCATCACCCACGCGATTAACTGTACACTCTACACCAGCCCACACTTCCAAGGGGAGTTGTGAATTATTCTCTCTCAAAACGTTATTTGTCACGTCTTCACTTGAGTTAAACAAAAAAGACATAATTTACACAATCAAAACTTTTATTACCTTTATCAAGACTTACGCAAACAATAGCCGAAACCTGATTTTCAGGTAGGAATAATTTATTAATTGCTCCTATAGCCGTATAGTTTTGTATGAGTCATACTTTAATATTTCCACGTTCTAATAACGCAGATATAACATCTAATATTTGCGGACATTGACCACAAAAGCATGAAGAAAAATACAGAATTTAAAATCAATTAGTGGAATACTCAAATCCAACAGTTTCTTAGTACAGCTTTGCGTAAAATCGTAGCGATGCGTTGGCATTGTTAGTCGATGCATTGGCATTGTTAAGCGATGCATTGGCATTGTAAGCCGATGCGTTGGCATTGTCAGTCGATGCGTTGGCATTGTCAGTCGATGCATTGGCATTGTCAGTCGATGCGTTGGCATTGCCAGTCGATGCGTTGGCATTGCAGGGTATTGCCCAATTTAATTCGCTACGAATTAATGAAATGCTGTACTTAGTAACCACTAAATCTTCTGCCAGTCACATAAAATTGCTAACCTGACTTTTGTAGAGACGCAATCCATCGCGTCTCTACTTTAAAAAATTGTAGGCTGGGCAGCACCTGCCCATGAGCAACATCAACAAACTTAAGCCTTAACCGCTATTTGTTTGTATGTTGCTAAAGCCTGCGCCACACAATGATCCATGTTGAGATACTTGTATGTAGCTAGCCGTCCCACAAAATGTACACCTGGTGTTGACTCAGCCAAGGCTTTGTATTGTTTGTAAATTTCCTGATTTTCAGGACGTGGCACTGGATAATAGGGGTCGCCCTCTGCCTTGGGAAACTCATAAACAATACTAGTTTTGGAGTGTTCCTGTCCAGTCAGGTATTTAAATTCGGTAATACGGGTATACAGTTGTTCGTTGGGATAGTTAATCACTGGCGCTGACTGAAACACAGGGGTGTGATGCGTCTCATGTTTGAAATCTAGTGAGCGATAGGGTAGTTTGCCGTAGCGACAATCAAAAAACTCATCCACTGGGCCAGTGTAAACCATCTCGCGGCAAGGTATAGCCTTCTCAATTTCGCGGTAATCGGTGTTGAGCATTACCTTAATGTTCGGATGATTTAACATATTCTCAAACATCCGAGTAAAGCCGTGCAGTGGCATTGCTTGGTAACTATCTGTAAAATATCGGCTGTCGCGGTTTGTCCGGGTGGGAATTCGGGCAATTACTGTTTTGTCCAGTTCTGAAGGATCGAGTCCCCATTGTTTGCGAGTGTAGTTTTTGAAGAATTTTTCGTAAAGTACTTGACCAACTTTACTAATTACTACATCTTCAGAGGTACGGATATGTTCTCTCGGTTCTGCAACTGACTGAAAAAACTCTTCCGCCTGGAATGAATTAAGGTTCATTCCATAGAGTTTGTTGATGGTGTCAAGGTTAATGGGGATGGGAACGAGTTGTCCATCTACGCTGGCTAGAACGTGATGCTCGTAAGAACGCCAAGCAGTGAACTGTGAGAGATAGTCAAATACTTCGCGGGAACTGGTATGAAAGATATGGGGCCCGTATTTATGTACGAGAATCCCGTGGTCGTCGTAATGGTCGTAAGCATTGCCACCGATATGGTTGCGCTTGTCTACAACTAATACTTTTTTACCGGAATGTCTCGCCAAACGATCAGCGATAACGCTGCCAGAGAAACCTGCACCAACAACTAAATAATCAAATATAAAGTCTCTGGTAATGATGCTTGGTGCTTCTGGGATATCTGTTGAGATAGGAGATTTCCCATTTTTACCATTACCATTAGTTGTGCTATTTGGTGTGGTTGCGAAGCTCTTAAAGAGCGGCTGCGCCAACGCAGAATCGATCAACTGCATCATCGATCCCCAAGTCCGATCCCAAGAAATCTGCTCTAAGAAAGCATCTACCCGACTCAACCATCCTGATGCTGGGGTATCTTCTTGCAATGCTTGTTCTGCGGCGGCGACGAAATCTTCAGTCGTGTCTGCAATTCGTACTAGCTTCAAGTCTCCATAAGGGCGCACCACATCTCGAATCGAAGTAGAGACTACAGGTTTACCTGCGGCTAAATACTCTGGTGTCTTAGTTGGGCTAATAAAACGTGTTGACTCGTTTCGCGCAAACGGCAACATTGCCAAATCCCAACCCCCTAGATATGCAGGCAAGTCTTTATAGTCTTTACTACCGAGATAATGAATATTTTCATGCTGTGGCAGAGTTGCCGGGTCAATTTTCACAACTGGCCCAATTATCACTAAATGCCAATCAGGGCGAGCCTCAGCAATCCCAGCTAATAATTCAATATCCATCCGCTCATCAATTACACCGAAGAACCCAAGGCGGGGATGAGGAATATTTGCTTGGTCTGCTGGTTCTTCTTTAACGTTTCTTCCTTGTCCAAAGTGGGGTACATCTACACTACTGGGAAAGGCATAAACGTTTGGATGCTGATTTACCTTGCTTTCGTAAAGGCTTTGCCCCCCTGTAAATACTAGGTTTGCCCGACGAAATAGTTCTGCTTCGTAGTTCTTTAAAGTAGGTGATGCTCCCTTAAAAGCAGACAATTCATCCATGCAATCATAGATAACAGCTTCAGGTTCTAAGTGGCTTGCCCATGCGATCGCCATTGGCGTATAGTACCAACAAATGTACTTAGAGATATGATGTTCTGCAAATAACTCATCAAGCAGTACTTTTATATCTGCGTTTATTGCTTCTTCACTTAAACCTTCTGGTAAATATGGAACAACAACTATCACTCCACTTTTGTCTTCACTAATATCCAATCGCCCCAATGGTTCCGCGCTAAAAATTGGCTCTTCAATAAAGAAAACTCGCTTTTTTTGAGCACAACGGCTGAGAAGATGTTGCGGTCTTTGATAGACAAAATTCCAACGCAAATGAGATAAACAAACTATATCAGGTGTATCGGTAAAAGCTTTTGTTGACCGATAATTTTTGTTGAATGAGGATAAATTGAGTGATGATGTAGTTGTAGTTAACGATTGCGATTTAGCTGTATCTGATGATTTGGAATCATTTAGCGTTGGTGACACGATATGACTGACACCGTTGTTTTCTTGCACTTTATTGCTTGACATAGATAATTAACTCAACTTGCAGAATGTTGGACTAACAAGTTCTCTTTCTCTTAGAATTAATAGTAATATTTGCTTTTTTTGATATACAAATTCATCTATCTAAATATAGTTATCAAAAATTACTGTATTATTTCTTAAGTATTAAGATTCTAACGTTAATATTACTGAATTATATGTAAAATTTAGCTAAATATGTAATTAGATATACGCCAAAAGACTTATACCAACGTTAAATTGATATGTAATTTTTAACACAAAATAAATCAAATATAACAAAATACTAGATTTTTAAAGTATTTACTACAGGTTTTTTATAGTTACTCCTCAGGAATATATGATGATTTTCAGCCAATAAATTGTCAATATTATTTTGGAATAAAACCAGTTTAGCCAATGCTTTCACTAGATTTATTCCCCAATTAATCAGAGAAGAAAAATCTTTTATTCTCGACAGAAATTTTTTTGAGCAAATGATCTAGTATCGTTTTTCACCCATCTAACTTGCATATTTTTTTGTGTTGACTGCTGAACGTTGACTGTTAACTGTCAGCAGTCAACAAACCTCATGAGTTATTGTGTAATTTAATTGGTGAATCCTTAGAAATCAAATTGATTTGCAGGCGATCGCCTGCGGTGTCCAGGTGGGGCCTTCGCAATATGGCCCATCTGGTGTCCAAATGAGTTTATCCAAGCACATTCGCCGCGCATCCATGTTTACATCCCAAGCATGGTAGACAATGTAATCAGTCTGACCGTCGGGGCCTACAACGATTGAGTTGTGTCCAGGCCCTTTGACACGATCGGGAAGCGATCGCAACACCCGCGGCCCCGTTTCGTTACCCACATCAGAGTAAGGCCCCATCACATGATCCGCAACACCATAATCTACGCCGTAGTCCTCTGTTTCCCAGCGCCCACCACTATAAAAGCAATAATATTTGCCTGCATGTTTACGGACACAGGGGCCTTCTAAGGTATGCCAATCAAAATGTTCACCATACATCAATCGATTAGCTAAAAATCGTTGCCAGTCGGAACGCGCCCGCAAGACGACTTTCCCAATACCGCAAAGTTTGGTCATATCTTGGAGCCGATCTACAAAAAGGGCAGTACCAGCCCGCACGCCGCCCTCAGTGTCTAAAAAATCACGCGCATAAAATAGATACCATTGCCCATCGTCATCACGGAATGCGTGGGGGTCAATGGCGAAGGAGCAAGACTTCGGGTCTACAAGTGGCTCACCAACATCTTTATATGGCCCCAAAGGATTATCGCTTGTAGCAACACGCAACTGATGATTCTTGTCCTCGTGTCCTACAGAGTAATAGAGGTAAAATTTGCCATTGCAATAAGCAACTTCTGGGGCCCAAAAATTATCGCCAAGAGCGGGGTCTGGCTGCAACAGTGCGTTATCTACAAAATCCCAATTCACGAAATCAAAGGAGCGTAATAGAGGGAAGACACGTAATTTTGCTATTTCGTCTACTGTTCCTTCCGCTTCGGCTGCACCAGTACCGATCGCATAATATACACCCTCAAATTCCCAAACAAAAGGATCGGCAAAATAGCCTTTGTAGACTGGATTGGTATAAGTTAACATCTCGGCACTTGCTATAGCGTGTTAACTCAAATTTTGAAGAAGTGCGATCGTAAAAACAACTATCTTTATGCTGGTTCGCCTTTTCTTAATTCTTCTGCGATGCCTACGGTGGTCACTGAGCCTGTCGAAGTGCGGTAAACTACGTCAATAGATGATGCTTGCTGTAGGGGCACAGCATTGCTCATACGTGTCAACTTAACGTGAAAACCATGTCCCGCAAGGAACTGAAGTTCCAAGAATAATAGCTCAAGTCATCTAAAGATGACTAAATAATCCGAATAATCTTTAGTCTACTTTAGTAGACTTTCGCTATTAGCCTTGGAATTCATTCCAAGGCGGGCGAGGAGGCGAAGCGAGAAGCTATTTTTAGCT
>JBBSOX010000027.1:0-64283 GCA_038259325.1 Chroococcales cyanobacterium
CTAATACTCTGCTGATCAAAGATGGGGCACAGGTAGGTGTTGGTACATTTGGTGTGGGCAAGGGTGGAAATTTAACCGTCGATGCCCAAGATGTGCAAATTATTGGTAGAAGCGCTGATAGTCAGCATCTTAGTATTTTGTTTGCTGGCGCAACTCCAGACTCAACAGGGGACGCGGGTGATTTGACTATTAAAACTAATACTTTGCTAGTCAAAGATGGGGCACAGGTAAATGCTGGTACATTGGGTGTGGGCAAGGGTGGAAATTTAACCATTGATGCCCAAGACGTGCAAATTATTGGTACAAGCACTGATAGTCAGTATTTTAGTATTTTGTTTGCTGGTGCAGGTCGAAACTTAACAGGGGATGGGGGTGATTTGATTATTAAAACTAATACTTTGCTAGTCAAAGATGGGGCACAGGTAAGTGCTGCTACATCTGGTGCGGGCAAGAGTGGAAATTTAACCGTTGATGCTCAAGACGTCGAAATTATTGGTAGAAGCGCTGATGGTCTATTTGGCAGCGTCTTGGCTACTAGCACACAACCCGCCTCAACAGGGGATGCAGGTGATTTGATTATTAAAACTAATACCTTGCTAGTGCAAGATGGGGCACAGGTAAGTGCTGCTACATTTGGTGCGGGCAAGGGTGGAAATTTAACCGTTGATGCTCAAGACGTCGAAATTATTGGTAGAAGCGTTAATGGTCAGTTTTTCGGTGTCTTGGCTGCTTCAGCAGAAACAGGCTCAACAGGGGATGCGGGTGATTTGACTATTAAAACTAATACCTTGCTAGTGCAAGATGGAGCTGCAATAACTGTACAGAGTTTGGGAACAGGAACCGCAGGCAATCTAACAATAGATGCCCCCTATATCCGTCTAAACAACAATGCTTTACTTAGCGGGAACACACAAAGTGCTAAAAATGACCCGAATAGGGAGCAAGCAACAATTAATATTAACTCAAAAATTTTGATAATGAGTCGCTATAGTAACATTTTTACCAACGCAACAGGAGAAAACGTCATCGGTGGCAACATCAATATTGACACAGATTTCCTAATTGCGTTTAAAAATAGCGACATCAGCGCCAATTCGACAAACTTCCGTGGCGGAAACGTGCGGATTAATGCCCAAGGTATCTTTGGTACACAGTTCCGAGATGTGGCATCTGATAACACAAGTGACATTACTGCTACTGGAGCAAGTCCTGAGTTCAGTGGTTCTGTAGAACTCAACACACCTGGTATCGACCCCAACAGTGGCTTAGTTGCGCTACCCACAGTAGCTGTAGACACTCAGATAGCGCAGGGGTGTTACAGTCCAGGTTATGCTCAAAACAGCTTTATCATTACCGGACGTGGTGGTTTACCTCCTAACCCCAGAGAAGCTTTTAGTGCCAATATAGTTCGACCAGAGTGGGCAACTCTCGGCCCAAGCAATGATATTAACTCTCAGCAAACTATTAAAGAAAATCCCCCTATCCCCACACCACCAGCACCGATTGTTGAGGCTACTGGGTGGGGAACTAATAGCAAAGGTGAGATAGTACTTACAGCCAACGCATCTACGGGCACTCCCCACAGTAACTGGCAGCAGTCACCAGTTACTTGTAGTTCTGCAAAATCTGCTGACAATTAATTTGGTAAATAAATATGTTGTCAAGTAGATTTTGGCAAAGAGTCCAGCGCAGAGTGAAACACTTGCAGACAATAGTGCAACGAAATGTAATGACACGGGGAATCATACTAATTTGTTATTCGTAATGAATATCATGCTCGGATAATTAGTTATGATTCCCACAATCATTGCACCCCACCCGTTAAGAGATTAAGGGCTTGGTTGCCACCCCCACCTTTGATCAGAGGGTTTACCAGAACCGGGGCTAAATCCAGATAGTTCGCAATCATAAAGTTGCAATAGCTTATTATTAGCTGTGGCAGCATCTCCTCCTACATCAATGCATCTGTTGGATAATCCATTTCTGATAAATCCTGCACCAATGTATTCCCACCTTTGGTCTGTGGCTACCCCAGGACTACTAAATCCAGATATTTCGCATTCATTAAGTTGCAATAGCAAAAAATTAGTTGTGCCAGGTTTTCCTACGACATCAATACATTTGTTGGATAATTTATTTCTGATAAATCCCCCACGAATAAATTCCCATTTCTGATCTGTGATTCCACCAGAACTATTAAATCCAGATATTTCGCATTCATTAAGTACCAATTGCGTACCATTAGCTACGCTAGAGCCAGTATTTCCAGCTACATCAAGACACTTCTTTGACAGTTCGTTTACTATAAACATTCCCCCTGATTGTTGTGCGATAGCAAATTGATTTTCTAAAATGCAAGTTGTTCCCCATAACATCGACCCGACAAAGCCAACTGCGATTGCTGTGCGCTTTTTAAACTTAGGTTTCACTAGTTTTTTCTCCTTGAGTGTTAAATTGGTTTTGTTTGGCAATGCTTTTGTTCTGGCAGATAAACTCATGCCGTGTGCAACTTTTACTCAAAATTACCCCGTCAACCCTCAACCTTTGTATGGGATAGAGGAAACTACAGCAGATTCAAGTTGAGGAGGTACAAAAATACCCCACACGGGCACTTACGCACCCTCCTCGATATATTGATGAGAGTTGTGGAGAGGTGTACTTGATTTACTTGCAAAGTGCTGTAAAAGCTTTTCTTATGCAAGGAGAAAAGAATTGAATTTAGGTCAGAATATTAAGTTGCACATCGCCTTCTTTATAAAAGACAATTGCTTGAAAGACTTTGTGAAAAAGCTAGTTTTGGGGACAGAACTATGCATCCCAAAATTGCGCTTAGTATGTAAACAGTTTTCTTTGTGAAATTTTTAATCATTGCTATCCTTGTGTTAGATGTATCATCCTTTTAAGTTTTTTCCTCTACTGTGTTATCAACTCAAAAACCATAATTTTCGCAGTAACTTCAAATTATTACAAAACTTCATTATTGAATAGTTATCTTGCACGAGTGCTAAGATAATCACCCTGTCAGAGCAATTTGTGATCAAGAAACTGTCGGCGAAATTTCCGCAATCGGATTTGCGGTTGTGGATGGGGCGTTAGTTGAGTAACAGAGGTAGCGATCGCAGTCATAAATGGTTAGCAGTAATCAGCTGATGCAGATATTTAACTAAATGGAATTTTCCATTCGTAATGCCTGAGTTATTGATTCGCTTACTTGCTCAGGTATTATCAGTAGACCGAAAAGTATTGCGATGTCTTCGGCGGGCGTAGCCATCGCTAAAAAATAGTAGCCTGTGATACAGTTTTTGGAGAAAAGTGCAAAAGCTGATTGATTAGGACAACTAATAAGTTTAACTTATTGATTAATCTTAAAAACTAACTAAAATTAGCCAGACGGTAAGCAAACTTCACAGGCTACCCCATAGTTGCGGTCTACTGCTTGGCGTAAAAACTCAAGCATCTGTTTGAGGGTAAATAGATGAGAAAAAACTTGTGAGTCTTCACGAAAAATTTGAGTTTTGGGCTGATGTCATCGTAGTAACCTCGTTTAACAACTCTCTGCTGATTATGGCAATTATTAACGGTAGTGACTTCAATGACAACAATACCATCAACGGTACCCCATCTATCTTTCGCCCTTCCCTAAATGGGACTGATGATAATGATACCCTTAATGGGGGTGCTGGTAGCGATATCCTGAACGGCAATAGGGGTAACGATATCCTTGATGGGGGTGCTGGTAGCGATATTCTCAATGGGGGTTCTGGCAGGGATACTCTCATTGGGGGTGTTGGTGATGGCGATGATACCTTCGTTTTTAGTGAGGGTGACGACAGAATTGATGGCGGAGATGGCTTTGATACCGTAATTTATAGAGGCACACCTCGGGGGATTATCTTGTCAGGTATTGGAACCGTTAGAAAACCTGCGGGATTGGGGCTAGACACGCTCTTGAGAGTAGAAAACATTGTTGCTAATGGGGGCGTTGCCAACAACACCATAGATGCATCCCAATCTGTGGATGGAGTATCTCTCATTGTTAACTTGGAAACCCGAAGTTTAATTGTCAATAATGTTCCTAATTTGGGAACATTGCCATTTACAGTAGTCAACTTTGATGATGTCATCGGTACAAATGCAGATGACAGTATTGTTGGCGACGGTCAAAATAACCAATTATCGGGTGGAAATGGCAACGATACCATTAAAGGTGGTAATGGGACTGATCGCCTCACTGGAGGAGCAGGTAACGATATTTTCGATTTTGACTTAGTTCTTGAGAGTCAACCTGGTGCATCATCAAGCGATGTTATCACTGACTTTGTTGGAAACAATGCCTCGCTAGGTGACCAAATCGATTTATCTACTATTGATGCCAACCCCTTTTTAGAAGGGAACCAAGCCTTCACTTTCATTGATACTGCCGCATTCTCCGCAGTTGGTCAAGTTAGGTATGTAGCAGGTACTCTTGCAGCTAATACCGATTTCGATTTTGGCGCTGACTTTGAGATTCAGCTTACCGGAGCGCCAACACTATTTGTGGCGGCAGGAAATCCCACAAGCGACATTATTCTTTAATTCAATGATAATTGAATAGCGGAGGGGAAAGCTAAGTTGAGCTTGCCTCTCCCTTTTATAATTGCTCGACCACACCGCCCAAGCATGAGAAAATATCGAATCAAAATAGCGTTTGAAAGTAGCGATCGCACGCAATACAGTCTGATCAGCAGCAATCAACCAATGCAGATATTTAACTAAATTTTTCACTGTGGCAATGCATGAGCTACTGATTCTCTCAGTTGCTCAGGCAATGCCAGTGGAGCGATGCCTTGAAAACTTTGTAAACTTTTGTAAATTTCTCAAGTTCTTGCGAAAAACTTGAGTTTTCTGGTAAAAACTTAGTAGTCTAATTATTGGTTATTTAGTAGCTAGTAACTTGATTTATGCTTAACTAAGCTTTGCTGCTGCTATTGGTGGAGGCTTGCAATGTCAGGTTTGGGTTTTACTCATTGGAGTGCTTCAGCGGCTATCGCTTTCGGTGTTAGCTTTTGTACCGTTGATTATGCGATCGCTCAAATTACTCCAGATGGCACTTTACCTAATAACTCTAGCGTCACGCAGGATGGGAAAACTTTTGGTATTACCGGAGGGACACAAGTCGGTGGTAATTTATTTCATAGCTTTAAAGAGTTTTCTATTCGTACTGGCGATACAGCTTTCTTTAATAACATTACGGCTATCGAGAACATTTTTAGCCGAGTAACAGGGAAATCAGTTTCTAATATTGATGGGTTAATCCGAGCAAATGGTACAGCCAACTTATTCTTGATTAATCCGAATGGCATCATTTTTGGCCCAAACGCCAGTTTAAATATCAATGGTTCATTTGTAGGAACCACAGCAAATGCCATTGGCTTAACTAATGGTGATATTTTCAGTATTAATCCACTTGAACCTATCCCAACAAGGCTTTTAAATATAAATCCTTCTGCTTTTTTCTTTAATCAAATCGCTGCCCCTATTACTGTGAAGTCACGTAAAGTTGTAGGGACTGGTCTTACTTTTTCATCTATATATGTAGATGATTTAAAGCCTATCTACGAAGGACTAAAAGTTCCAAATGGTCAAAGTTTGTTATTAGTAGGTGGTGATGTCAACTTAGACGGTGGAGTTTTACAGGCTCCAGGAGGACAAGTTGACTTGGGTGGAGCTTTAAGTTCAGGAACAATAGGGCTGAATGTGGATGGCAACAATCTACGTTTAAGTTTTCCTAATGATACAGCAAGAGCCAATGTTTCTCTTACTAATGAAGCCCTAGTAGATGTAATTGCTGGAGATGGGGGTAGTATTACCATTAACGCCCGAAACTTAGGTATTTTTAAAAGTAGCCTTACTGCTGGAATAGGGGAAGATTTGGGGACAATTGGCTCTCAAGCAGGAGATATCACGCTAAATGCCACAGAGTCAGTCAGAATTGGACAAGAAAGCCCTATTAGAACTTCGTTAATTATAAATTATGCTCAATCTAATGCTATTGGCAAGACTGGTGATATTAATATTAAGGCTGGATCTTTTTTTGCAATCGATTCGGCAGTACTGCTAACTGAGAACTTCGGGATGGGAGATAGTGGAAATATCTCTATGGAAGCAAGTGCTAACAGTTCCCTCGTAAATACCTCGATTTTAACTATTTCCTCAAAAGGAGATAGCGGAGATTTCTTAGTAAAAGTAAATGGTGATCTTTCTTTTCTAGACTACAGCGATCCCTCCTTCCCATTGAACAACTTCATATTTACTGATACCTTTGGAAAAGGAGATGCTGGAGATATCTCAATCTATGCTAATGGTAATGTTACTTTTGCAGATACTTCGATTGGCAGCCCAGCTTCTGGAGTAAAAGATAGTACTGGAAGGGGTTTTCCTAAACAAGGAAATGCTGGCAGTATTTCAATTCAAGCAAATGGTAATATTTATTTTGCAAATAGTAGCAATATTGATAGCTCTACCACTGGAGAGGGAGATGCGGGCAGCGTCTCCATTCAAGCAAATGGTAATGTTGCTTTTTCTGATAATAGCGATATCTCCAGTTACACTAGGGCAGAAGGGAATGCAGGCAACGTCTTCATTCAAGCAGACAGTAATGTTTCTTTTACTGATAATAGCGATATCTTCAGTTACACTACTGGAGAAGGGAATGCGGGCAACGTCTCCATTCAAGCAGACATTAATGTTTCTTTTATAGATACTAGCCGTATTTCCAGTTACACCGATGGAAGCGGAAATGCTGCCAACATCTCGGTTCAAGCAAATGGTGATGTTTCTTTCGTAAATAGTTTCATCACGAGCAACACTTTTGACGAGGGTAAGGGAGGTGATATCCAAATTCAGGCGCGATCAATTTCTCTTACTGAGGGCGCTGAATTTTTAGCCACAACACAAGGAAGCAAAAACGCTGGGAATATTCAAATTGAAGCAAAAGATTTTGTTACTCTGTCTGGAGTTAGCGTAAAAGGATTTTCTAGCGGTCTGTTTACAAATACTAATGAAGGAGCAAGCGCTCAAGGCGGTAATATAACAGTACGCACAGGTGCCTTAAATATATTAGATGGAGCAGTTTTGAGTGCTAGAAGCAGAACTGACTTTGATGGGGGAGATATCACAGTTGATGTAAACACCCTTAAAATTAGTGGTGGTGGACAAATACTCACAACTGCCTTCGATGCTGGCAATGCAGGCAGCATTAATGTCAATGCTACTGACAATATTACTCTATCTGGCAGCGACCCTACTTACTTTGAACGGCTAGATGAATTTGGTAGTTTTATTGTTGATCCAGTTAGTCCAGCAAGTGGTTTATTCTCCAATACAAATGAGACTTCTACAGGTGCAGGAGGAGACTTAAGGATTAGAACTGACCAGCTAAACGTGCGGGATGGGGCAGAAATAAATGTAAGTAGTGCTGGAGAAAGAAGTGCAGGCTCATTATTTATTGATGCTAACTCCATATATCTCAACAACGCTGCAAAAATTACTGCTGACACTACAGGAGGTGGCGGAAATATCTTCGTGCGATCGCCCCTGTTGTTACTACGCAATCAAAGTTCTATCACCACCAATGCCAAAGGCCCTGGTATTCCTGGGGGCAACATTACTATTGATGCACTAGATGGCTTCATCATTGCTGTTCCTCAAGAAAATAGTGATATTAGCGCCAATTCTGTTGACTTTCGTGGCGGAAAAGTCGAAATCAGCGCTCAAGGAATCTTTGGAATTCAGCGTCGGAATACACTAACTCCAGAAAGCGATATTACTGCTACTGGAGCAAGTCCTGAGTTCAGTGGTTCTGTAGAACTCAACACACCTGATATTGACCCCAACAGTGGTTTAATTGCGCTACCCACAGTAGCTGTAGACACTCAGATAGCGCAGGGCTGTTACAGTCCAGGTTATGCTCAAAACAGCTTTATCATTACTGGACGCGGTGGTTTACCTCCTAACCCTAGAGAAGCTTTTAGTAGCAATATAGTTCGGCCAGAATGGGCAACTCTGGGCCCAAGCAATGATATTAACTCCCAGCAAACTATTAAAGAAAATCCCCCTATCTCCACACCACCAGCACCGATTGTCGAAGCTACTGGATGGGGAACTAATACTAAAGGTGAGATAGTACTTACAGCCAACGCATCTACTGGCACTCCCCACAGCAACTGGCAGCAGTCACCAGTTACTTGTAGTTCTGCAAAATCTGCTGACAATTAATTTGGTAAATAAATATGTTGTCAAGTAGATTTTGGCGAAAAGTCCAGCGCAGAGTTAAAAAGTTGCAAAAAATAGTGCAACGCAATGTAAACGTAATTATACTTGTAGCACTGTTCTTAATAACAACAGTTTTGCCTAGTGCTGCTCAAAAGGTTGTAATTAACATACCTTCTCCAGGTTCACTTAATGCAGAAAATTTCGTACAACAAGGCAAAGCTTTGTATGAAGCTCAACAGTTTGGTGATGCTGTTAAGAGTTTAGAACTAGCTGCCGCTAACTATACTCGTAATGGAGATCAATTAAGGCTTGCGATAACTTTAAGAAACTTGTCTTTAGCTTATCAAGAACTTGGTTTATGGACAGAAGCGCAAGAGGCAATCACCAAAGGTTTCAAGTTATTAGAAAATTTAAACAACTCGCCAGAAAGTTCGCAAATCCTTGCCCAAACATTAGATGTGCAAGGGCATTTGCAGTTAGCACGAGGACAAGGCGAAACTGCACTACAAACCTGGGAGCAAGCTGCTAAGATTTATACGCAAACAGGCGATTGGGCTAAATTTACCCGCAATCGCATCGTTTCTGCACAAGCTTTGCAAATGTTAGGACTTTATACTCAAGCTAAAAAGATTCTCACCGAAGTACAGCAAAGCCTTGAAAAGCAAGAAGACTCAGCTTTGAAATCTATAGGGCTGCGTAGTCTAGGTGATGTACTACGAATTGTAGGCGATTCGGATGAATCCCAACAGGTATTAAAGCAGAGTCTGAAAGTGGCTTTATCCTTGCAAGCAAATCCAGAAATTGCTGAAGCTTTAATCAGCCTAGCTAATGCAGCACAAGATCAGGGGGATGCTGAAGCTAGTTTAGATTTTTATCGACAAGCTGCTGCTATATCAATTCCCCCAACTATGCGTATCCAATTGCTGTTAAATCAATTTAGTTTTCTTTTGAAAACAAAGCAATGGAGTAGTGCCTTTGCATTAGTGCCCCAAGTCCAGTTAGAGATTAACAAGTTACCCCCAAGCCGGATTGCAGCTTACGCTCAAATTAATTTTGCCCAAAATTTAGCACGATTAAAACAGGAAGCAAATGGGATCGCTTTTTCATGGATAGATATTGCCCATCTGTTAGCAAAAGCGATTGAGCAAACACAAAGTCTAGAAGACAAACGAGCAGAGTCTTATGCTCTAGGTACTCTCGGATGGTTGTACGAACAAACAAAACAATTTACTGATGCTCAATCCCTTACGCAGAAAGCTTTATTTATTGCACAAAGTATTGATGCGTCTGATATTGGTTATCAATGGGAATGGCAAATGGGGCGTTTACTTAAAAGCAAAGGAGATAATAAGGAAGCGATTTCATACTATTCTAAAGCAATCGAAACCCTTCAAAGTTTACGCAGCGATTTAGCTACTACTAATCAAGGGATTCAGTTTACCTTTCGTGAAAGTGTAGAACCAGTGTATCGTGAATTGGTGGAATTGCTGGTACAAACAAAAGGGAACTTAGAGCCACCGCCAGACAACCTAAGACAAGCTCGGTTTCTAATTGAAACTTTACAATTGGCAGAACTAGATAACTTCTTTCGGCAAGCTTGTTTAACTGCAAAGGTAGAAATTGACCAAGTGGTTGAGCAAGACCAAAGTGCAGCAATTGTTTATCCAATAATTCTACCAGACCGCTTAGAAGTTATTTTGAAGTTACCAGGACAAAAGGACTTAAAGCATTACGCTACTAATATAGTTAAGCAAGATGTGGACAGGACTCTTGAGCAATTACAAGAAAATATCCCTGAGCCTCACACATTACGGCTGGTTCAGTCTCTATCTGCACAAGTATACGATTGGTTAATTCGACCTGCGGAAGCTGAACTAGGCAAAAATGAAATTAAAACACTGGTATTTGTTTTAGATGGCGCATTACGGAATATACCAATGGCATCGCTCTATGATGGTAAACAATATTTAATAGAAAAGTATGCCCTAGCACTTACCCCAGGTTTACAACTATTTGATCCCCAGGCTATACCAAAGAGACAATTACAGGCACTAACAGCAGGGTTAAGTGAAGCACGTTTAGGATTTTCAGCTTTACCAAATGTAGAACGTGAATTACAAGCAATTCAGTTACAAGTAGAAACAAAAGTACTACTGAATCAGCAGTTTACTTCAGAGGCGCTCCAGAAGCAGATGAAATCGTTGCCTTTTAAAGTAATTCATTTGGCAACTCATGGACAGTTTAGCTCCGATGTTAATAAAACGTTTGTTCTCTCTTGGGATAAGCAGATTAAAGTTAACGAATTAAGTAGTTTTCTGAGAACTAGAGAGGAGAACAAACCAGAACCAGTTGAATTGTTAGTGCTTAGTGCTTGTGAGACAGCAAGTGGTGATAATCGAGCCGCTTTAGGATTAGCTGGGGTAGCTGTTCGTGCTGGGGCACGTAGTACCCTTGCCTCCTTATGGAACATAGATGATGAATCTACTTCGATACTGATGAGCCACTTTTACCAAGAATTAGCTAAAACACCTAACATAACTAAAGCCGAAGCGTTGCGTCGTGCCCAACTAGCTTTGTTGCAAAATCCTAGTTACCAACGTCCAAGATTCTGGGCACCCTACGTTCTTGTCGGAAATTGGCTGTAGTCAAAAAGAGGAAAAGGGGCAGGGGGCAGGGGGAAAGAATTTAAAGATAAATCATTTGTATCAGAATTTTCGTCAATTGGTGTAACACATCTCGAAATAAATATTTTTACTTTTGAGGATAAATAAATTTACTTGCTCCTAACCCTTGTAACAGGGTAATTCCAGTATATTTCTCCCTGCTCCCTGCCCCCTGCCTCTCCAGTGATATTTGCCTGTGTTGTTGCTGTTTGTGCTTCAGGCTTACAGCAATCAAGTATCGGTTCTGTAACCAAGTTTTGCAAGTCTACAGACTCTAATAAACTAGCCCAATCGCTTGCTAAGTTAGTATCCTGTTTAAAAGTGCGACGCAAATTAGCTAAAGTAGTCAAGACATCGTACCAAATACCATTGGCAGCATAAAGAGCGACTTGTTGCTTTGGTGTTGCTTTACTTAATTGGTCTTGCACATTTGGTTTGAGCGCTAACACTTGCACATTTCCTTCTACAGAAGTCAGAAATTTATTATTTTGCAAGCAATAGATGTTGAAGTACCAACGATATTGCTTACCAATTTCAAGAGATGAAGAGCTAGGGGGCAAGGTTACACCGATTATCCCTGGACTTTGTGGTAAAGATGTTTTATAAAAAGTTTGATCTTTTTCATCCTCTATTACTAATTTGGCATAAGAGGAATCAGATGTATAAGGAACATAAAACCAGAATGTAGGGCGCTGCTGAGTCGTTAACCCCGAAACCACTCGTAAACTTGAATATTCAGGTACTAAAGCTGTGAGCAACTTACTCTCAAGTGGTACATTTTGTGTGGTTTCATTTAAACAGCCACGGCTTCCACCTCCTCTGCGTTGGCCAGGGGCACCTGTATTCGGTGGTGGCGGTGGTACTGGTGTTTGGAAAATTAATCTATTTTTTGGTTGTTGACTGAGGTTTACCGTTGAGCGTTGCACCGAATTACTCGGTTTAGCAAGCTGTGCTTGGGCTGGTATCGCATTAATCAACGCTAAAAGAATAGTTAAGGATAGTTTAATAGAGTTAGTCATAATTAAAATTTTATAGACTCATCACTGTTAATTTGTTGAAAACGGAAGACTACTACGCTTCCTCCAGTCATCCCTAAAGCCAAAACCGAAGGAACAAGTGGTATCCAATATCCTTGTATTAATAGGTAATAACAAAAGCCATATAAACCCACAAGTGCTGCTCCTGTTGTTAATCCCCAAAGTAGGATTGTTTGGAAACACCGAGCAATTATCCCTCCAACAAAAGACCAACTCAAAACCCATACTACTTCGCTCCAAAAAGGCAAAACCTGGAGCAAGGGTCGTCCATCCAAAACTGCACTAAGGATTTGGCTCACCATTTGAGCATGAATAATTACACCTGGCATTTCGCTTAAGGGAGTTAAAAAATGATCACGCGCACTAGAAGCGCCAACGCCAATCAGAATAATTCGATTTTTGATCAAGCTAGAGTTAACCTTGCCCGTAAGTACATCTTTTAAACTGACTTGTTCAGCAACCTGCGTTAGTGAAGGAGAAGAACGGTAATTAAGTAAAACTTGATAACCTCTATCATCAATTTGTTGATACCCGCCCATGTGCGATCGCAACTGCTTGAAGACAATTTTACCTACTTGTAACTCCCCTTGCTGAGTGTAGTTAACATTAATACCTTGAGACTGTAAGTAATGAAAAGCTAACCGCGCACTAAGCGCATAAGGTGTCGCACAAGGAGATGTGGAACTTGGTTCCATCGCTATTAAATGACGACGGATAACATAATCTGAGTCAACTACAAAATCACTAAATCCTTGGCGTTGTAAGGAAATTTCTGGAGGTGGGGCAATACCTGGCTTTTGCTCACCTTCACTAACTTCGCAAATCCCATAGAAGCGATCGCTGTTTCGTAAACGAGTAGCTAAATTGCTATACTGTGCATCTACTGGAAAATCTCGGTATATATCTAAGCCAATTGCCCGTGGGTGATAAGAATCAAGTTTTTCTAACAGTTGCATCAGTGCCAAATCCGATAACGAGCCTTTTCTTTGTTGTTGCTCTTTTAATTGGAAATCTTCTTCGTTGATAGTAATTACTAAAATCCGCTTATCTTGTTTCTCAGGGGGCCGTAGCTGCATTAAATGGTCTAAAGCCTGTAACTCCCATTTTTGTAGTATTTTTAACCAGCGTACCCCCATTACCAAGCCAGCGATCGCCAAACTTAACAATAGTACTTTTTGAAAACTAAGCGGTTTAGAGTACGAATGAGTTTTATATTTATTTAGTTGAGGTTGTCCAGTTCTGGGTTCTGGCTTTTTAAGCAGGTCTTTCCATGTTGGTGGTATTGCTGCTGGATTTTGACAAATTATCGGTAAGCAAACCGCACAAGGATATTTATCTTCAATACCATGTAATTTTTCTCTTGATTCTCGTACTGCTAAGTACAGAGACTCGCCACTGGAAAATTTTTGGAGGAAATTTTTTAAAAATTCTTGCGCCACTAAGTCTTGCACTGGCTCCCGCATCACAATGATTTGTGGGATATGCAAATCTTCTAGTTGAGATGCTAGTCCTAAACCATCACAGGAATTAAAAATAGCTAACTGCAATCCTTGGCTTACAGCTTTTTTAAGAGCATACTTAAGCTGCTCAATTGTTAAGCAATCCGTTTCATTAAGATAGATATTACCGCTCTTGCCATCCTCCAAGCTTTCACTATGACCTGCAAAAAATAAGATATCCCAGTCTCGCTCCCAAAGCTGTTTATTTAACTGGCTGCGCTGTGGTTTTACCAGAAAAGTTGTTTCTACATCTGGTAACATCTCCAATAGCTCTCGATCTTTGTCAATCAAGATTCCTTCACTATTACCTAGAATTGCTAAGATTTTTACTTTCCCTGCAATAGTACTTGTCTTTGGTTTTGGCAGATATTCATACTCTGGGGCACTTAAAGCAACTTCTGCTTTTTGGTAATCCTCAAAAAAATTCCATAAATGCCACGGAAGACGACGTAGCCAAGTGTCACTGGTTTTGATTAATACGCGGACTGTATCATCTAAAGCTAGCTGTTTAAGTAATTTCTCCTTCACTGGGCGAAACGGGTTACAGTTGAGCCAACTATTCATTTGCTCACTTAACTTATTGTTTAAATTGCGGCATTTGTTTAGATGCTCATTAAGAGAAGTTCCGACATGAATTTTCACCGGTGTAATGCGAAAATTTGATAAACTGCCATAGGTTGTTCGCCAAAGCTGATAATCTGCAATTATCTCTGGCTTTGAGGGCAGATAGCCTTGAACTTCTATATTGGCGCGATCGGCTTCTGCCCCAATCTCCAGTGTGACTTTTACTCCCTGATTCAAATCACCATCTAGCTTTAAGACAACCAACTTCTGCATGGCTAGCAATAGACAACCCTATGTGCTTAAATAACAAACTTCTCAG
Organism: Chroococcales cyanobacterium; assembly: GCA_038259325.1. Taxonomy (GTDB): domain Bacteria; phylum Cyanobacteriota; class Cyanobacteriia; order Cyanobacteriales; family Nostocaceae; genus Nostoc. Next base: position 14,336 of record JBBSOX010000027.1, read on the forward strand.
TGATATTAATATCTCCCAATTCCAAGTTAACCCTAAAACGCTCTCCTATTTGAACATTAAACTCTAATGTTACATGAGTACTACCACGAATAGTACGCGTTTCCATAACAGTAATACCTTTATCATCTAGCACTTTGACAATGAGATTATTGGGTAAGTAGATTTGCTCACCGGATGGATACATTTGCAATTTTAGTTGGATTTCTACCGAATTTTTAGGAGTAAGTGTGACAACTAGTGCCAGCGATTGTCCGGGGAGTTCTATCCCCATGTCAATCAGCTTACCCCGCGTCACTCCGTTTCGATAACGAAAAGCTAATTGTGGTGTTTTTGGTGTTAAAATTTCTGATATCGGCTGCCAACCTGCATCAATTATATTTTGCAACCAATAGCTCAACTTGATTTCCGTCGCGTTACTTTCAAGTGAATCAAGATATGCAAGTAAGTCTTCAATAGTCTGTAATTCGTTGAATAAAAGTTCGCCAGCTTTTACTGTTTTAGTAAACCCGATTAGAGTTGCTTGTTGATGCTCTAGGTCTAGCTCAACTACAACTACGCCGATTCTGTCATCCGGGACTTCTGGTGGAATATAGCAGAGATTGCCAGAGCTTACGGGGCGACATTCTAAGTGACCCAATCCACTCAACTTTAGGTCTGCCACATCTGCATAATAGTGCATAGCGCAATTCCAACTATCGCTGGTTCTTGGGTCTGTGGGAATGTTCATCATTTCCATGTAATCATTTACCGCACAGACAGCCAAAGTATTAAGATATACTTGCTTTTTCTTTTCTGGTGTCACCTGTTCATCAGCAAAAAAGCGTGCTATTTTTAGCGCTGCTTGGGTAATAGCAACGGGAATGGATTTTTCTTCTAAGTTTTTAGTGCTATGAATCATAAGTTTCCTTCCGCTTTCTAGATAACCTTCTATAATAGACATCTCTGCCTTAATGCCCAATTTCGTGATACCCTTGCCTGAGAGCAAAATTTCGTAAGCGGGGTAAGCATTCACGTTTATAGAAATTGGGTGCAGTTGATGGGGGTAAGTCAAATTCCTTAGCGATGTTTTTCCAGGGAGTTTCTGGAGGCAAGCGTCGCAGAATCAATATTTGGCAAGTTACATCAGGTCGTCCTTTAACGTGAGTGCTGGCTAAATCATTGTCTGGATCTGTAAAAGCCCATTGGTAAGTCTCTTCTAAAATTGGTGGAATATCGGCTGCTGCTGGTAAGCTTTCTACTGTGTTAATTGTATTTTCAATTTCTAAGCTAGATAGAGGAATAGTCTTAGCTTGAATTTCGGCTTCTCTAGAGCGGAAATCTTGCAGTCGCCACTTGAGGCAATTGTCGAGCCAGGTGATCACACTACAACTCTCTGGGTTATACTGCTCTGGGTTTCGGCAGAAATATAACCAAGTTTGTTGCAGAGCATCATTATAGTAAGGTGTGTTCTCTTTCCATAGTTTGCCCGATTTCATCACAACTCTAACTATCTGACTAAGTTTTTGCCGCCGCATCAAACTCTTTGTTGGATAAGAACAGGCTTCGGCAACCAGATGCTGGAGTTGTTGGTTTAGATTACTTACCGTGTGGACGTTTGTCATAGAGGATCTCCTTTTTGAACATTTCCATAAGTATTTTGGAAATCTCTCTGGCTCTTTAAAGTCTCAACGAAAGAATCCATAACTTGATGGCTGATACCTAGATAAGTAGAGTCTACTATCCAGTTATCAAAGCCAAATTGAAGTTTTTCGCAAAAATCACTAAAAAATTCTTTTCTAATTAATTTTCAAAATAATTTTTCACTGCTACACCTAGCTAGAACGTCCTTTAGATAAGGTATTTCGTTATTTAGTACTTCATGTCCAAAAAATTAAATTTTTTAATCAGCTGAAAATCCGCGAAAATTTTGATTTTTCAAACGATATAACAATAGAGGCAAAAGCAAGGCAACAGCAAGAGTTTCGCTAGCAGTTTGTCACAGTTTTTGACTCTCAAAACAAGGTTGAAATTTGAATTGTTCAATTAGGAGGACTTTATGTCACACGTAGATATCATTCGCGCTTGGAAAGACGAAGACTATTGCAACAGCTTAAGTGAAGAGCAACGGGCACAATTGCCTGAAAACCCAGCTGGGATGGTTGAACTACCGGATGAAGCAATGGAAACTATTGCAGGCGGGGGAGCGTTTTCCATTTGTTGGGGCAAAACAAGGGGATGTTACTTATCAACCAAAGATCTTGCTTGCGAAGCGACAAAAGTGACGATTCAAGTTTGTTTGCCAGCAATTTTATAAATTAGTAGGATTTTAATTGTTGAGCTAGAAAGATGAGGAGAGACTATTCTCCTCATCAAAAAGTGACGGACGTTATGATTTTATTTAATAGTCCGTCACAACTTTTAAGTTCTAATCCAAAATGTGTAGTTTTTATATTCATTTTAAATGAACGTTTGAAAAATACAGGTTTAATATATTGCATTAGAGATGACGTATCAGCCAAAAATTTATAATGCTGATTTAACAGCTAAAGAGCGAAACATAATTTGTTGGTTAATTTCTATTTCCAAAAGAGACAACTACCTCGTTAACTCACAAGTGGATAGTACTCATTATACCATTAGTTACTCTGCGTAATTTGTCGCACAAATTATAACGTCCAGTTATAACGTCCAGCAAGATTTTATTAAATGCAAATTCTAGCTTTTTGCTATCAAATCATTTCAACAAATTTTAATTTATATATTGTGTAGGCTAATTTTATGGATCACTCTAACTTTCAATTAGATTCTTGGTATCATGCCATTACATTAAAAGAACGTATTGCCTCACGTAAGCAAGTTAGGGTTACAAATTCAAACTTTAAGTTAAATGTTCATATAGCTCAACGACTACTACTACAATGGAAGTCACAACTACAATTTAGTAATAATGACTACTTTGCCCAGCGTTTAATAATGGATGGTATTACGGAGGATGAATTTCTCTCCCTTCTAGGTGAGCCAATTGAGGCTGTAAAAAACTACTATTCCGATTGCCCAGATTGGTTATTAAAGCTTTCTCATGCTTTTCATGAGCCTTTATCTATCGATCATTTTTCACTTCCAAAGGGGCTAGAAGAGCAAGATATTGCAGGCTTTATATATGTCATAGAACCATTAATCAGGCAGGGATACAAACAACTCCATCAAGAAATTGAACTCTTGATCCAATCACAAGAGGATTTATCCTTTGACCCTAATACTATTGAAACATTATTATGTATGAATCTGCCTGTAGATTTGCTCTCAATGCTGAGTCGCACAATGGTTTTAGAGCTTAACGTTGCTCGACTGCAAGGAGTTTTACAAGGTGATACTCCTGCTGAGAGGTTTCGGAGTTTCATAGAACGATTGCAACAACCAGAAGTAGCTATTTCCCTCCTTCAAGAATATCCAGTCTTGGCGCGCCAACTTGTAATTTACATCCAGCACTGGGTCAACTTTAGTATAGAATTTATACAGCATCTCTGTGCTGATTGGAAAGCAATTCAAACAACATTCAGTCCAGGAAGTAGTCTGGGTCATCTAGTAGAGTTAAAAGGAGCAGCAGGTGATAGCCATCGTGGTGGTCGCTCTGTCGTCATTGCTAAATTTAGTTCAGGATTGAAACTGGTTTACAAACCAAGGTCACTAGCCGTCGATGTGCATTTTCAGGAATTACTTTCTTGGCTAAATCAGCGAGGGAATCATCCTCCTTTCCAGACCTTAAAAGTTCTTAATCGTCATAACTACGGTTGGGTAGAGTTTGTTACAGCCAAGGACTGTAATTCTTTAGAAGAAATCCAACGTTTTTATGAACGTCAGGGTGGATACTTAGCTTTGCTTTATGCGCTAAAAGCCACAGATTTTCATTCTGAAAATTTGATTGCAGCAGGTGAACATCCTATCTTAATTGACTTAGAATCACTTTTTCATCCCCGCTTAGGGAAAGTAGACAACAGCCAATCAGATTCACTGGCTGCCCAAACAATGGCTTACTCTGTTTTAAGTATTGGTTTACTGCCACAGCGTGTTTGGGCAAGTGCTGAGTCTGAAGGTATTGAGATGAGTGGTCTAAGTGGGAAAGAAGGACAACTTACGCCAGAGCGAATTCCTTACTGGGAAGGTATAGGAACAGATGAAATAAGGCTTAAGCGTGAGCGGATGAGAATACCAGGAGACAATAATCGGCCTACTTTAGAAGGTCAAGAAGTAGATGTACTAGACTATATAGAATCAATAGTTACTGGATTTACAAGTATCTATCAATTACTTCTTAAAAATCAAGATGGACTATTATCAGAAAATGGACCTTTAGCTCGTTTTGCAGAAGATGAAGTACGAGTCATTCTGCGTTCCACACGCACATACAGTTTGTTATTGAATGAAAGTTGGCATCCTAATTTGTTGCGAAATGCCTTAGACCGTGATCGCTTTTTTGATAACCTATGGATTGATCTTCAGCATATTCCTTGTCTAGTAAAAGTAATCTCTGCTGAACACGAAGACCTTCACAGAAGGGATATTCCAGTCTTTACTACTCGTCCTAACTCTCGGCATTTGTGGAGCAGCTCTAACCAGCTGATTCCTGATTTTCTTGATGAACCTAGTTTAACTCTAGTTTATCGTCGCTTACAAAGTTTTAGTGACCAGGATCAAGCGCAACAGCTTTGGTTTATCCGTGCTGCTCTTTTAACATTAGTGAATAATGAAAAGGAAATATCGCAATGGTCAACATATTCTATCTCTGAAACCTCGACAAGAGTAAATCAGATACAATTGCTAGAAGCTGCTTGCTTAATTGGTGATCGCCTTGAGTTCTTATCATTGCGTGGCGAAGATAATATTTCCTGGCTTGGCATTACTTACCCTAATGACGAACACGCCTCTCTTACGCCTCTAGGGATTGATTTGTATGACGGTTTACCGGGAGTGGCTCTATTTTTAGCTTATCTGGGCGCAGTTATTAAAAATGAACGTTACACTGCACTTGCACGAGGTACATTAAATACAGTGCAACGTATAGTTCAAACTAATAAATCAAGCATTACGGGGATTGGTGGCTTTGATGGCTGGGGTGGCTTAATTTACACCTTGACTAATTTGGGGGTTTTGTGGAATGAACCAGCCTTATTGACTGAAGCTGAAACACTAGTTGAACTGCTTCCATATCTGATTTCCAAAGATGAATACATAGATATTATCGGTGGTGCTGCTGGGTGTCTGGGGAGTTTAATTAGCTTGTATCGTTGTCAACCTTCCCAACGTACACTAGCTGCCGCAATTCAATGCGGAGATCAGATTATTTCCCAAGCTCAAACAATGGAGCATGGTGTTGGTTGGCTGCCAAAAAGTGCAGGAGAAAAACCTTTAGCTGGGTTCTCTCATGGTGCTGCTGGAATTGCGTGGGTACTGCTAGAACTAGCAAGCCTGACTGGCGAAAAACGTTTTCAAACCACGGCTTTAGCTGCTATTGAATATGAGCGCAGCTTGTTCTGTCCTGAAGTGGGAAATTGGCCCGATCTCCGCAATTTTTCTACTGCTATTTTGTCGAACAAAGACAACTACCAACTTACCTGTATGACCGCGTGGTGTCATGGAGCGCCAGGAATTGGCTTAGGGAGGTTGCGCTCGCTGCCACATATTGATGATGCCAAAATTCGTACTGAAATTGATACAGCACTTAAAACTACTCTAGCTCATGGATTTGGTAAAAATCACTCTCTATGTCATGGCGATTTGGGCAATTTAGAATTATTGTTACAAGCTAGTCTTACCTTGGATAACCCTCATCTGTATGATCAGGTAGATCGCCTTGCGTCCATCATTTTTGTAAGTATTAATCAACATGGATGGCTTTGTGGAGTTCCCTTGAAAGTTGAAACACCAGGGCTAATGACAGGGTTAGCTGGTATTGGCTATGGACTACTACGACTAGCAGAACCGACACGAGTTCCCTCCGTGCTAGTGCTTGAGCCACCTTTAAATACCCCCTAGTGAAAGCTATTGTTGAGTCAAGTGCTGGATAAGAACTTAACCGCCTTATAAGCAGGACATTACTTAACTAACCTGAGTTCGGGATAAGAAGTCTTCAAAAACCTTGACTTATCGTTGTTCGGTTTAAAACTCTGTTTTCATGTATTCTCAATAAGGTATATTGTTGAGAATAATTTCATTTGTGAACCTTATTGACAAAATGATTCCACTTTAATCCCTGCTTTGATCACTTCCAGTTTTATTCAATCCTGACAGAGTAAGGTTTTTAGCTTCTGGCTTAACCCGAACTCAGGTTAACTATTTATCTTGAAAATTAACTCACTCATCCATCATGTACCAGCTTGTTCAACAATACAGTGAAGAAGACTGTGGTGCTGCTTGTCTTGCCACCATTGCTAAACATCACGGACGCACTTTCAGAATTAACCGTATCCGGGAAGCGATCGGCACTGGTCAACGAGGAACCAGCTTACTAGGATTGAAACATGGATCTGAAATATTAGGTTTTAAGGCAAGAGGAGTTAAAGCCTCACTTGAGACTTTAAATATAAAAACGGAAGTGCCACTGCCAGCCATCATTCATTGGAAAGGCTATCACTGGGTAGTTTTATATGGCAAGCGTGGCAGAAAGTACGTCATTGCTGATCCAGCTGTAGGCATCCGTTACCTTAGTAAAAAGTGGTTATTGGAGGCATGGACAGATGGAGTCATGTTATTGCTAGAACCAGATCCAGTTCGCTTTTTTGAGCAACCTGAAGATAAAATTAGCGGATTTAGTCGTTTTGTCAAGCGTGTTTGGCCTTATCGAAGTATTCTTTCTCAAGCATTTATAATTAACCTTGTTTTAGGTTTACTTTCTTTAACTTCCCCTTTCCTACTGCAAATCCTCACTGATGATGTGCTAGTTAGGGGAGATACCAGGCTGCTTACAAGCGTGGCTATTGCTGTTGTGATAATGCACCTTGTCAGCAGTAGCCTTAAACTAGTGCAGTCTAATTTAATTACTCACTTTGCTCAACGTTTGGAATTAGGCTTAGTTTTGGAATTTGGAAGAGCAATTTTGCGCTTGCCGCTAACATACTATGAAACTCGTCGCAGTGGCGAAATTGTTAGTCGTCTGGGAGATATTCAACAGATTAACCAACTGGTTTCTCAAGTTGTTGCCAGTTTACCAAGCCAGTTTTTTATTGCGTTAGTCTCCTTCAGCTTCATGCTGTTTTATAGCCAAAAACTAACTATAATAGCTGTCATCATTGCCGTAATAATGACTGTATCTACAGTTATTTTCCTACCTTCGTTACAGCAAAAGACTCGCAATGCTTTGGTCACAGATGCAGAAAACCAAGGTGTGCTAGTCGAAACTTTTAAAGGCGCACTCACCCTCAAGACGACCACATCTGCACCTCAATTCTGGGAGGAATTCCAGAGCCGTTTTGGTCGTTTTGCAAATTTAATGTTTAGTACAATCCAAATTGGGATTATTAATAACGTATTTTCTGGATTAGTTTCCAACATCGGCAGCGTTGCCTTACTTTGGTTTGGTAGCACTCTTGTGATTAACAAAGAATTAAGTATCGGTCAGTTGCTGGCTTTTAACAGCATGAATGGCAGTTTTATAGCCTTTATTGGTGCTATAATCGGATTCGTGGATGAATTCATTCGTGTTAAAACAGCTACCCAGCGCCTTACCGAAGTTATTGACTCCACACCAGAAAATCAAGACTTGAACAAAAAGCCCCTCGCTCAAATTCCCGCCAAGGCTGATATTGTATGTAACAATCTTAACTTTCACCATGCTGGCAGAGTTGAGTTACTAGAAAACTTTTCCTTAACTATTCCTGGCGGTAAAGTTATTGCCCTCATTGGAAAATCTGGCTGTGGTAAAAGTACCCTAGCGAAACTGATTGCAGGTTTATACGCTCTGCAATCAGGCAACATTCGCATTGGAATTTATAACCAACAAGATTTGTCACTAGATTGCTTTCGCCAACAAGTTATTCTCGTTCCCCAAGAGCCTCACTTTTGGAGCCGCTCCATTATTGAAAATTTCCGCTTAGGCAATCCTCAAATAACCTTTGAGCAAATTGTTACAGCTTGCCAAATTGCCGAGGCTGATGAATTTATAAGTAAATTACCTGAAAAGTACCAAACTATTTTAGGTGAATTTGGTGCAAATATATCTGGTGGGCAACGTCAACGATTAGCGCTTGCCAGAGCAATTGTAAATGACCCACCAGTATTGATTTTGGATGAATCGACAGCTGGTCTAGATCCTGTGAGTGAAGCTCAAGTTCTAAATCAGATTCTATTTCATCGACAGGGTAAAACTACTATTTTGATCAGCCATCGTCCTAGAGTTATTCAACGGGCAGATTGGATTATTTTGTTGGAGCAAGGGCGATTAAAATTGCAAGGCACTGTTGAAGATTTAAACTCTCAAGCTGGAGATCACTTAGACTTTCTAATTCCTTAAAGAAATAGTATTCATTAATCGTTATGGTCAGCACACCACAGCAAGATTTTCTACCCCAACTTCAAAACAATGAATTTCTTCCACCGATTAGCCGTTGGACTACTCTTGGTGGCATGTTTATAGTTACTTCTGTAGGAATAGCTATTATCCTTACCTCTGTAACCAAATATAATGTCATTGTTAAAGCAGTAGGAACCGTCCGTCCTGTGGGTGAATTGCGAATTGTTCAAGCTGCTGCTGAAGGATCTATTAAGTCAATAAAAGTTAAAGAAAATCAATTCGTCCAGGAAGGGGATGAAATCGCTATTATCGACGATTCCCAACTCCAAACCCAAAAAAGTCAGTTACGTGGGAATATTCAACAGAACCAAATGCAACTGACTCAAATTACTGCTCAGATGAATGCTCTCGACTCCCAACGTGACTCGGAATCAAGATTGAGCAACCGCTTGGTGGCATCTGCTCAAGCGGATCTTAGTCGCAATCAAAGGGACTATCAAGAGCGGCAAATTACGACTCAAGCACAAGTACAAGAAGCACAGGCTTCCTTAGAGTTAGCAAGAGAGGAAATGAAACGATATCAGCAGTTAGCCAGTACAGGTGCTGTTGCTCAGTTGCAAATCAAGGAAAAAGAACAAGCGCTTATTGCTGCCCAAGCTCGACTGCAAGGTACTAAAGCTGCCCTCAATCCCAGTGCTGCACCGATAACAATGGCACAAGAGCAGATTGCTCAAGAACGCGCCAGAGGTGAGTCAACTCTTGCTACCTTAGATAGACAACGAAACGAATTAATTCAACGTCGAGTTGAAATCCAGAACCAACTCAGCAGTGATTATAAAGAACTTCAACAAATTGAGCGCAACCTTAACAAAAGCATAGTTAAAGCCCCAGCAACAGGCACAATCCTAAAACTGAATCTACGAAATAACAGTCAAGTAGTCCGCTCTGGAGAATCAATAGCCGAAATTGCTCCTAGTAATGCCTCCCTCGTAGTAAAAGCTCGTGTCACATCCCAAGATATTACCAAAGTTCAGCTTTGTAAAAAAGAAAAAGTGTCAGATTGCGCCGAAGGCAAAGTTCAACTACAAGTTTCTGCCTATCCTTATCCAGATTATGGCACACTCAACGCTGCTGTTAGAGAAATATCTCCAGATGCTATTACACCTCAAAGTAATGAAGCCAATACTGGAGTAGGTAGCTCTTATTACGAGGTAACAATACAACCAGAAAAAGCTTATTTAATAAAGGGTAATCGTCAATATCCTATTCAGCCAGGTATGGAAATTACAGCAGATATTATTTCCAGAGAAGAGACGGTACTTACATTTATTCTTAGAAAAGCCAGGTTGCTAGCAGATTTATGATATAGCTTTCCCAATCTAGTGAAGTACATTTTTACAACCTGACCGACTTTTCAAACAGCCTCTCATTCTTTCGTTTTTGCTCGTCCAGCGATCGCCTTCTAACAATTCTTCCTCAGACTCTCTCACTGCAAGCGTTTCCCATTTCTGGATAAGTCTAATAAAACACATCAGTAAGCAGCTGATGTAAGCACATCGTAGCCACACTTGGAGGCTGCGGCATTCCACCGTTCAATAGCAATTCTTCTTTCCTTTGCAGATAATAGTTTTAGAGCTAATTATTTAAGAGGTTGATTATGGTTTTTGCTCAAACCAGTCCCCCAGATGTAATAACGACTCGCCTCACGTTAGACGAGTATCGGGCTATGGAAGAAACAAACCCCGAACGCCATGAATACCGCAACGGAGAGATTATTACTATGTCGGGAGGTTCGGAATCTCATAGCGCGTAGACGCGAAGCGGCTTGTCGTCAGACATCGCCAGCAACTTCTTAATTTACCTGGGGTTTTTACTGAGAGTTACCGACTTCCGTTTGTATAATAACGACTTGCGAGTTTGGATTTCTGAATATCAGTATGGGACTTATACCGATTTGATGGTTGTTAATGGCGAACCAGAGTTCAATGGCAATGTCTACGACAAGCCGCAAGAGCGTCTACGCAACGATGAAATTCTTAATCCAATACTGATTGTGGAAGTTTTATCCCCTTCTACTGAAGCTTATGATCGAGGGGACAAGTTCAGAAAATATCGCTCGATTGCTAGCTTTTGTGAATATCTGCTTGTGAGTCAAACTGAACCATACATTGAGCAGTATCATAACGCGGGATGGTAACAGTAACGATCGCTGGCTATGGCAAGTTCACTCTCACCTTGAGAGGACGATTGTTCTGCACAGTTTAAACGTAGAAATTCCCCTGACTGAAATCTATCGTCGCATTAATTTTTAAGGCTGCTTAACTCTCTTGGAACTGATTAATGGGACTCGTGACTAAAAGAAGCACTCCCAAGGAAGCTAGAAAAAGCAACTAGCATCCAACCGAAACAAATATGTTTTTGGGTTTGCCAATCGTATCTCTCTTCTATTGTCGGGATTGTGTTAGCTCCAACGATTTCTAGTCCCCAGTAGCCCAACGCACTGATGCCAAACAACATAGCACTGACTATGGACAATTTAGCGATGACTTTGAGAATACAATTGCTTAAACTAGGCGGTGTTTGAAAGGATTCTCTGTGACGATGATGGATAGCTAGTTCACTTGGAGCTACAACCAAAACACGTCTTGGTTTTTGTTGAGTGAGTTGAGAGACAATTTGTTTGTTATCAGTCATAGGTCAAACCAAAGCCTGTTGGTTATAGCTAGATTAGTTTCAGTAATTATATTGTAAACTTTCGTCAGGTCAACGTGGTTAAATTTACATAAAATTTCCATATTCAGAAAAAATATTCTAATGGTTAAGCGATGTCATACGAAACAACCAAAAGGACAAACAAGCGATTAAGCTGAAAGTCAGTTAAAATGTCCCCCAGCACATACTGCACTGGGGGATATTTAGCTTCTATTTTTTATTTAGCCAAAAGCTAATTGCTTGGCATAACCTTGTGCTTCATCTCCAGATAAAGGCTGAAAATTTTTAATTAACGCTGTTGCATGAGTTCCTTTGGCGCTAAAAAGCAGTGAATAGCAATAAGGTTCAGGTAGTCCTGGCTCTTTCATTTCTGCTATCCACAACCAACTTAATTCTTCGTCCTCTTCAGATGAATAATCGTAATGTAGTATTTCTGCGTTAGACATTGTTTTTTGCTCCTCCTCTTATCAAAAGCTTACATCCGCACCTCTACAATCACAAATGTCGCCAGAAGTTCTTACTGATAGTCTTGAGACTGACAACCTTAGTTTCTGCTGCTTCAGGGGCATGGACAACAGCCACCGCAGCAACAATTGGTGCAGGTGTCGCTAACAGAGAATTCAGTAATTCCATTTGATAATCAACATCTTCTACTGAGCGATATACCCTGTATGGTTCAATTTGCATACCCAAAGGTGTTGGGACAATCTTTAGATATTGATTTAGTGCATTGATATAGGCAACTGAAAAATTTCTCTGCTCTACATAAGGACGAATAATCTCTAGTAATTCAATCGCTCTGTTGATTTCAGAAACTTCACAATTACTGTCGATTTGTGACTGACTTCTTCTATAGCCTTTCATCATCTTTTCGGCTACCAGATTGTTGAATTTGCTAACTGCTCTTTGATGATTGGCTAACGTGTGGACTTTGGTCTGTGCCTGATAACCAACACGCCCCCACTTTACAGTTAGAATGCTGTTTTCAACTTTAGCAGACCAAAACTTATTGCTGTTCTGCATAGCATCAACAAAGACTAAATAGATTTCCATGTTTCTTACCCTATCAACTCGCTAACTTTTGGGCATTGCCCCACCGGATTTGGTGTTGTAGTGCTTCAAGTAAGGTTTCAGCCTCCAGAGTTGTTAGCCCATTCAGAACAGAGCAGACATCATACAAATCTTGGGGAATAGAATCAGGAATCACTAGCTCACACAACCCATCTTCAAGAGCTGTAGATACTGGATATTCAGATGGAGTGTACTCTTGCTGCATAACAATATAAGTAGAAAGAGTTACTCGTAATAACAGTTTTGTTTCTCTATTCAATTTCTCCAAATATGCGCCATAATTATTAACCAATTGGTTAATTAGTTCAGTTTGTCCGTAGTAAGTTACTAAATCTGTTGTCATCTGTTTTTCACTTTCTATTTAATTGATTGTTGGATTTGAAAAAGCGATCGCCCCCATAGAATCAGGAGACAATCGCTTTCTCATCAGTTCATATTCCGAAACTTAGCAGCACGTAGCGATTGAGTTTTCGCCGCAACAACGGGACTACTAGCCCGTCGTGCAGTGGATGCCCACGCTTGCATTCGCTCGACTGCCGCCGCATCCTGAACCGCAAGCGGGGTAATGGTTTGACGACAGATTTCCAGATCAGCAAGCGTTACCTGCTGCGGTCTACCCTCATCGAATGCCAGCAGTGCGGCTTCAGATGCGAGAGTTTCTAATTCAGCGCCGGAGAATTTCGCGGTGTTGGCTGCAACTGCTTCCAAATACTCTGATTCCAGGTGAATGCCAAAGCGTTGCAGATGAATTCCTAAAATCTGTACTCGCTCTGGTTCTGTCGGCAGATCGACGAAGAAATTTTCATCAAATCTGCCTTTCCTCTTTAACTCAGACGGTAATGCTGATGGGTCATTGCAGGTAGCAACAACGAACACACCACACTGAGATTCGGACATAAACGTGAGAATATTGCCCAGAATCCTCTGTGAGACTCCACTGGTGTCACCAGTCCCCGAAAGTGCTTTTTCTATCTCGTCCACCCATAAAACGCAGGGTGCGATCGCCTCGGCAGTTTTCAAGGCACGACGCACATTACCTTCGGATTCACCTACTAAACTGCCCAAGAGGGAAGCAATGTCTAGTTGCAGAAGTGGTAGATTGAGTATGTTAGCGATGTTCTTGGCTAGCAAAGTTTTTCCAACTCCGGGAGGCCCCGCCAACAATACGCCTTTGGGTTGCGGCAGATGCAGCTTACGCGCCTCTTGAGTGAACAGTCGCCGCCGCCTAAGAAGCCATTCGCGCAGTAAATCGAGTCCGCCAAAGGGGATAGTTGCAGGTTTGCCTAACTCAATTCCCATCTGAGCCAACAGCCGGGTTTTGTACTCGACTATCAGAGGTGTGACTGTGGCATCAATCAAAATACCATTCCGGCTCAGACGCTCTTTGACTGTTAGCCTCAGAAAATCGCTGATTTCTTCTAGCGTTAATCCCAGCGCTGCCCGTGCAAAGGTTTCTTTTTCTTCATAACTCAAGGACACTCGAAATGTGACATCCTGCTCACTAGCAGATTCTTCAAGAAAAACCAAATATGACTCGAAGTGGTCTTGAATTTGTCCAATGTTCGGTAGTGGCACTTCACAGTAGGGGATGAGCCTTACCAAAGAATCGTGTAGTTCGATGTTTTGACCCAGCAGCACGATCCGTTTTTCTGTAGGTTTGAGTCGGTGGTAAAGGTTTTTCACTCTGGTCAAGATTTCCCAACTCATCTGTGGCGAGTTCTTCCCAAGAAATGGGTGTATGTCCCCCAGAATAAACACGCCAACGCCATCAAAGTTATTGATATAGTCGAATACGAACAGCAACGGATCTGTATGAGCAGGTCTTTTGTACTCCGGCACCGACTTAAACACTAGCCCACCATCCGGTGCAATCAGGCATTGCTCCAGGCTGGATACTCCGAGGTTCCAAAAGAAAACTGGACTGTTGAGTTTTTCTTTAGCTTCGGTTGTCAGCCACTGAATGATAGTTGCCTCATCGGGGGACAGGACATCAACCGCAGCGATAGGGATTTGTGAATCTAGTGTGGAGAGCAGATTTGAGAGTTTCATGGCGGATTTCAAATAACTTCAATTAGTTTTGGCGAAGCCATTGTGACAAAATCAGTAGTCAGTTTTAAGCGATAACTGACTACTGACTCACTGATTACTGGTGCTGGTATTGTTGATGATTTGCTGTTATACGTTGTGTTTGAGCTTCCGGCTTAAATTCACGTTCGCCCTGTACAACCCCCAACGCCTCTTCAAATGGCTGGGTTGCTGACAAACAAGACAATCCCTCAAATCCAAGAGCTTCTACTCGAATTTCACCTGTAGCCGAGTCGAAATGAATTAAAACTGAACGTTCCATAATTATCTCCTTACATATTGTTGAACTTCCTGATGTCCGGCAAAGGTAAGACGTAGAGTTTGCACAGTGCCGTTCGTTTCTTCACTAATTACACATTCACCAAACTTTTCTTGTAACTCGGCGGCTTTAGCTCTCACCATGCGTTGTCCATAAGCCAGCATTAGCTTATTGCTGAAAAAGTCTTGTCCCAACTTCGGAACTGTTTCATAGCTGTCGTATATTACGTCGTACACGCCGCTTGTCTGATTCCATTTGAACCCGATGTCTGCACGGGCTTTTATGGTGCGACCAGATACGATAATTTCAGCACTTTGCCCTTGGGAACCACCGTAGTATCCTTTTAGTGATTGTGCTTTTTCATGAACTTGCGGTGATAGATTTAGATCCGTGAGGGCTTGTACTAAACATTCGCGGTTAGTAAGTTTGGTTTTAACTGTTGAGAAATGTGACATGAGAATTTTGCCTCTATAGTAGAAGTGCGGTATTCTTTTGAAATGTGTATATGGATTTTTCGTTTAAGGTACTTAGTCTTGGACGAATGCACCCTCGCCCAAGACTGTTTTTTACCTGAACTTGAACGACATCACGGTAGCTTTCGACAAGCCCACATCAGAGCTTGCAAGCTGTTGGAGATTGCGTTGTTCATCTAATAGCTTGGTGCGAATCTCTTGCATCTTTTCCTGCAATTGAGTGCGCCCCTCACTACCAAGATTCTTCGACTCAATCGCCGGATCATTAACAATCGAGTCAATGTGCGCCATCATCGCCTCTAAACTGCTGCCAGCCTCTGAGTCAGCATTCGCTAGCAGTATCTGAACCTTCATTAAATGGCGTTCCATCTTCTTTTTAAATTGGACTGGTTTACGCCCTGGCTCCCAGTCAGCCAACTCTTCAAGTAACTGCGCGGCAAGTTGTTCACCACCAGCCAAAGCCGATTCCCTTAGTCGCTGCTCCAGATTTTGGTCATACTGTTGTATGAATCGCGTGATTTGCTCCAAGCATTCGGCTTGTTTGTGGTCGAGTTGTTCAGACAGGGCAGGGATAATCACTGGACGACCAATAATGACTTGGAGATAATCTTCAAGGTCAGTCAGAGTCGGAAAAGCCATTATTAAGTTGGCTTTAACTGACTCTTGCTTATCCTGGGGTAGTTCCCAAGTATTAAGTGAGAGGAACTGGTTAATCCGTTCCTGGTAATCTACAAGTCCCGCTTCGTAATCAGCTTTTAATTGATTGCGTAAACCAGGGGCAATATTATCTCTAATATTAAGCAGTTGACTCCAGACAAGTGGAGCCAAATCAATCGGACAAACCCAATCGCCAGTATCAGCAGACATCCACTCTT
Source organism: Chroococcales cyanobacterium (assembly GCA_038259325.1). Lineage (GTDB taxonomy): Bacteria > Cyanobacteriota > Cyanobacteriia > Cyanobacteriales > Nostocaceae > Nostoc. The sequence goes on from JBBSOX010000027.1 coordinate 30,296, forward strand.
GAACTGAAGCAATCTCTTGCCTCAGTTGGGTAGCAGCTTCATCAAGCTTTTTGAATACCTTAATACCTCGTAGACCGACTTCAGAATTAGTAACTTTTACCAGGTCTGACTCAATTTCAGACACTTCAGCTTTTAGCACATCTGCCCATTTAGGAGCAGCAGACTTTGTACTTTTCTTTAACTGAATCCTAAACCTAATGCGGGTTTTATTGAGTTGGGAGAAGTTGTGGCGCTCCACTACTGCATCAGTTAGGAAATTCGCAGCAATAGGGTTGTCGATTGCTTGTACCATTATTATTTACCTCAATCATTATTTTTCACTTTCAATTCAGCGAAGCTTTCTTTGTGACTATTTCTCAATTTGTAAATACCTGTAGTAGCTCTATAGATTACTTTTGTAGAGCTTTCTTGTAGCCGAATATGCCTTTTAATGACTGGTGGTTTGTGTGTTGACATGGCTTAAAATAGCTGAAGTTGTTGTGAATTATCCTGCACTACAGGCTTTTCATAAACCATACCTTCGACTTCATAACAGCGAGTCATTAGTTTGTTTCGGTTTAGTGGAAAGCTGGCTTTTTTCCTTTGATTAGGCAGAGGTAAAAACAGATATTGTGGATGTTGTATACTACCTGTATCACCCAGATATCGACAAAGCGTACCGTTGATTTGGTAGACCTTTGATGAACTTAATAGTGTCGCATCGTACACTCTGACCAATTTGTTTTGCATCTGATTAGTGTTGGAATGTGTCATAATTTAGTGTTGAATCGATTTTTCTCTCCAGTCCGATTCAATCAGTCTGACTGGAGAGTTTTTCACGCATAATGTAGTTATTCGATTCTTTTAGACATTCTTTCAAAGATAGAAATGCTCGAAAATCAGGTTTAGTTTTTCTTTTGATTCATCTGGCAGTGCTTGAAAATCAAACTCTTCAGAGTCCCAAAGTTCATCTATACTTGTAGACTCATCAATAACATTTGCGATCAAACAAGATTCGTCGCTGTAATCCCAACCGTTAGCCAAAAGCCACGGCAGAATTCCGTCAGATTTCAAGAGTTTTTCAATGTCGAATAAGTCAGAAAACTGCTGTAAGTTTTCGATACTGGGGTGAACGATTGTTGTGGTCATCAGATTATTTGTGAATAGGTAAACAGGACACGTTGGCTGTAGACAAGGCTTGAGTAACTTCTAATTACATGCCCAAGCTCTATTTCCAACTTCGTTAAAATGCCATTTCATTGGCAGCTTTTGTGACTTCTACTGCCTGTTGCCAGATTTGTCCCCACTCTGTTTGCTCGTTGTAAGATGCCATGACTAATTCGCTACCTACCCACACCCGACAGAATAAGACGCTTTCATCGGTTGTTCCTGGAGTAGGCTGTAGCGTGAGCGGACAGTAAAGCTGTTGTGGAGTCAGAGTAGCGATCGCGGCTAATACACATTTAGCAAAGTGAGTCTCATGCCCACTTTCTAATATATAAAGTCTGTCTGCTTGAATTGTAATCAGCAACTTGTAAACTTCCTTTCCTCTGCGCTCACACTTCTCGAATTTTAGTTCTCGCAGATATCCAGTTAAGGCTGTTTGGGTAATCGCACTTGCTTCACTGTTGTTTAGGGTATACCACAGATAGCCGTTGTGACGATTGCAGTAGATTTTGCAACGGGGGTAAATGAGCAATCGTACAGAAAGTTACGCTAAGGCTGTAATCGTTACTGGATAAGCATTCTGCAAATCGATATGTTTTACAATTCTCGGTGTACCAATTAACCTATAGGTTATTTGGTACATCTTTTTTGTACGGCACAGTAAGGATTTGAGGCTTTTAAATTTCAGATAGATCAATTGGTACAGGTTTATCCCTAGCGATCGGGATATTGAAAACGGCTCATCAATTCCAAGCGCGTAACTTTCTGCACGGTTGCTCATTTCACCCCGCAACTGCCAGCTTCCGAATGCAATCCCAATTTCGGCTTATTGATTGCTGCAACTAATTGCTTGAGTAGTTCCTCTTGGCGCATTAAAGCAGCAAGTAGTTCAGCATTTTCTTGAGGGGTCATTTGTTTGTACCAAAAGCATTTTCACTTTTGTCTTGGCGTAGCCGTTTAATTGTGATATGTGAAGCGTAGAGCCAATAAAACAGCGCTCTTGCATTAGCAAAAGCGCTTGAAAACTTAGTAATTTGTATTAAGTAAACTATTCTTCTGGGCTGTTTCTCGAACGCAATAATCTGAGAACTTCTTCTAAGCCTGCGTTTAAGTTTCTCAGATCAGATTTCATTTCTCTAATATCTGCTTTCACTTGCCGCATATCCGAAGCTAAACCAGTTGCCAGCGTCAAAGTCTTTGCTATGGCAGTTTGAGATGTTCCAATGGTTCCTGCTTGAATTTTTAAGTTTGTAACATCTTGTGTCAGTTCATTGAGGCGTAGGTAAATATCGTCAAATCTAACATCGTCTGTCATCTTTCCTCCTTGCTGACATCCTCTACTACGATTTTAGCGGTATCTTTGTGTCATCTTGTTATCTCGTAGGCGTAACTGAAAACAGTAAGTGTTACCAAATTACCTTTTTGGTAACACCCACTAACTTTTTACGCCGCTACCAATTCCCCACTCAAAAGAGGCAGTTCAACCGGAGTCGTCGCTCCACGCAGCGCCTCTACAGCCTCTCTGACGCTCCAATACTTCATGCCATTGCTACGCTGCCAATAGTACGTCTTGGTGTCGTTTTCCCAGACTTCATCAGCGTTTCTGACCTTGAAGAGGATTCCCAAAAACTCACCATCTAGATAGACGTTGTGAGCCGTCTGGGTGTCATTGCGTCCTACATAGGTGAATCGGTAGCCGTCTACTGGCGTACACAAGTCTTCTGCACGAGTACCGCGATACGAGCAGTTGCCGCAGCCGTGACCATCACAATCTGGGCAGATGGCAGCAGGGAGAGATTGAAATCTGGGCGGGGTAAAGTCCCATTCGGTAGGAGGCTGTAGAATTGGTTGCTTTGAAGTCGTGACTTCTTGAGTCTGAACCTCTAACTTTGCTTCTTTGTGTGGTTCGCAAGCTTTTATTTCTTCAACAACTACAGCCTGTTGAGGTGATGGCAGTGTGTTCTTTTTATAGTGCCACACGATATAGCTGTGGCATCTCTTTTGGGTATTGTCTCGGTATACGATAACATCGTTAATCAGCACCACCCACGGCTGGGTCAAATCGTCGTCATGGCTGATAGTTCCAATCAGCTTGCCACCAGCGTTAACTTCCTCGTCGTAGAAGCTGATTGTTACTGTTTCGATTTCTGCTAATGCTACACTTGTTTTATTCATGGACTTTATTGTTTGTGAGTTTAGATTAGAGGCGATCACAGACTTTGGACGGTGCGCGATCGCCTCTATTTTTATGGGTAAGTTTGTTGTGCCTTCAGCACAACACTCTCAATCTAGAATTGGCGAAGCCTTATAAAAGTGTTCAAGGGTAAAGCGTATTAACTGATGGTCAAAACACCAGGCAGTAGAAAGCTGTAGAGAAGATATCGGATTTATCGTGCCCTCTGTACAGCCATAGCCATGTCGAAACAATTGAAAAGGCGATTACATACTGAGGAGTAATAATCGCCTTAATTCTGAAAAGATTGAAGTTTTTACAACCAGTTTTTAGACGTGGTAGGTCATCGGAATCATCTCGCGGTGGCTTGGCCATTACAAGTTTTAGGCTGCGGCTACTTATCCCGCCGGCTATTGGTTTCTAATAGTTTTGTTGCTAATTCAATTTGATTGCTTTGAGTTTTGAGCGCTTCTTCCTTTCTCTGAGAGGCATCGCGCTCAATTCCTCTCTTGTAGATACAACTTACAACACGGTGTTGTATTATGTCAATAGAGTTTTGCATATTTCTTGTAAACTTTCAGGATTGATTACTAACGCTGGAAATAACTTCCAAATAGGTAGATCAAGCGCATTACAAATAGCAAACGCATCTTCTTTGGAAATTGATTCTGGTCTATTTCCAGGGTTTGCCCATTCAAGGTTTTGGATAAAAGTATTGCTGCGACCAGCTTGAATCGCTAATTTATCTCGGCTAGTTTTACCCCGTAGTTTTCTTAATCGCTGTGCTGTTTCTTCATCCCAAGTAAAACGAGATACATAGGACAGTTTCACAAAGCAGACCTCCTCTGTCATTTAGCTCCCCTTTAATTTACAACACCAACTTGTGTTTTTAGAGTTTTTTGATTACACTGAGGTAGTGATAACGCAAAAGCGATCGCCAGCCAGGAAGCAACGCGATCGCTTTGCAAAACTCATTTACAAAAAGTAAGCCAATTATAATGCTGACACACTTTTGACGCGTTTCAGAAATCAACTAAATACCCCAGTCTGGGCAGATAGCCAAATACGCGATACCCAAGGGGTATGTTAATGCCATCCAGATGGCTAAAGCTAACCGTAAGCTTTTGTCAGACTACATAAGACGATAGCTTTATTCTTCCCTTAACAAAGTTTTAGCCCACATTCCGCACTTCATGACGTAGTACATAGGTTACATAATTCTGTTCTGATACTAGTAAATAAAAATACTCAGAAGCTTTAAGTAAGTCGGGATGAAGAATAAACCTAGTAGTCTGCCAAGGGAACTTTGCTAAGTAAAACCTCTAATTGGTAAAATAGCCAAAAACGAGGTGTAACATGGCGAAAAAGTACATTGTTGACTTGGATGAAGATGAAGTTTCTCAATTGCAATCGATAATAAAAAAAGGTAAGCACAAAGCAAGAACCATAACCCGTGCAAACATTCTTCTAATGGCAACTGATAGAGAAACGGATCAAGCGATGCCTACGGCGGGCTACGCCTACGCTGGCATAGTTAGAGCGCATGTTGCGACAGTGCAACGTATACGAGAAAAATTTGTCGTTGGGGGGTTAGATTTTGCTTTAAAGGATGAAGTTCATCCACCAAAACCTAAAAAGTTAGATGGAAAACAAGAAGCATTTTTGATTGCAACTGCTTGTTCTAATCCACCAGTTGGAAGAGTACGTTGGACAATGCAATTAGGGAGCAGATCATTTAGTGAACGTTGGTATAATAGATTCAATTTCAGATGAAACAGTACGTCAGACTTTAAAAAAAATGAAATTAAACCTTGGTTGAAAGAACAGTGGTGTATTCCTGAAGTAAATGCTGAATATGTTTTCCGAATGGAAGATGTACTGGATTTGTACAATGAGCCTTACGATCCTAAACGCCCCGTACTCTGCTTTGATGTTGCGAAGCTTCCCGAAGGGTACGCCCATATCAATTAGTAGAAGAAGTAAGACTTCCTTTACCACCAGAGCCAGAGCAACCTGAACGTTATGATTTCGAGTATAAACGTAACGGGACAGTAAATTTATTCGCGTGTTTTCAACCCTTAGCAGGCTGGCGGCATATTGGGGGTTCAGCCGGGATACCTGCAAATTGGGACACGTTGTAAACAAATATTACGCAACGTAGTCTAGTGATTTACTAACTTGCCCCAAAATGGTAAGGGATATTCAAATTTTTGTACGCTAAAATCAATTCTTCACGCTATTCAGTCCCTTAAACTTGCCCATAAATGACCTTTTTAGGGGATGTTTTCGTGGGGGGTAACGTACTCGAACTGGTGTTGAAACAACGCAAAATCAAGCATTTGCAAACATCTGCGTAACATAACTTTACAATGTGTCCCAATTTGCGCGTATCCCGGCTGTACCCCAACAGGACTTAGTTGGAGTGGCGCTAGCCAAAAACTAAAGCAGATGAGGAAGAAGCAAAAACCAATTAGTATGACTTTGCCTACTACAGTGGGAAGAAAACATATAAGTAATAAATGGGTGGTAATGACTAACAATGCACCGAGGTAAAAAAGTAAATATAATCTAACCATGCAGCTAAAAACCAAACAATAGTGTTAGTAACAGAATGGATTGTAAATAAAAAAATAGTATGCTCAAGGTTTAATTTATGCCAGTTGATAATCTTGTATATCACTTGACCTAAAATAATTTACCTAACATTATTGTTATTTTAGTGTTTCTACTGTTATTAAATATTTCCCTTTTCATTGCACATTTTTAGCATGAAAATAACGTGTTTTATCTTTTGCAAGAATGTTATACCTAGTTTAAGGCTAACCTATTATGCAAGAAGTTTTACAATTAATTGTAAGTACAGGACTTTGCGGGGCAGTTTGCTTTATGCCGCTGATGTACATTACAGAGTGGTTAGTTTTACCTGACGCTAAGAAAGGACTCGCCATAATAAGTGCAATTTTTGGGGGAGTTGGTGGCTTTATACTGGGTGCGGTTATTGGGTTAGTTGTAGTGGGGACAAACTCCGGTAGAATGAGAGCCACGTTAATAGGGGCGAGTGTTGGGACGGTTGTTGCTGGCATTTGCCTATATCAAACGGGTAATATGTTCCAGCCTTTCTTCGTGTTTCCTGAATACATATTGCGTGGCGTAATGACCATAGTGATTACCGCAGTGATCGGGTCGATTAGCGCATCATGTAACAGTGAACTTTGATATCAAGCAGTCAGATCAGTACTTGGATTTTTTTTACCTCAATAAAATTCAATTAAAAATATTTACTTTTTTGTTTATCAAGGTTTAGTTTATGCCAGTTGATAATCTTGTCTATAACTTAACCTAAAAAAACTTACCTAACATTATTGTTCTTTTATACGAATTCTGTATGAAGATGCACAGAATATTAAACGAATCGCCAAGAGCGCCAAGAATAGAGACTTACTCATTTAGCGCAGCTTCACATTAAATTGGTATTAGTGTTTCTACTGTTACTGAGTATTTCTCTTTTCATTGCACATTTTTAGCATGAAAATAACGTGTTTTATCTTTTGCAAGAATGTTATACCTAGTTTAAGGCTAACCTTATGCAACCAGTTTTACGGGTAATTGGAAGTACACTTATTGGCGGACTTTGCGGAACGCTTTGCTTTGCACCGCTGATGTACATTACAGCGTGGTTAGGTTTACCTGACGCTAAGAAAGGACTCGCCATCATAATGGGTACATTTGGGGGTGTTGGTGGCTTTATACTAGGTTTGAGTATTGGGTTAGTCGTAGTGTTGACAAATTCCGGTACAACAAGAGCCATGTTGATAGGGGCGAGTGTTGGGACGGTTGTTGCTGGCATTTGCCTATATAAAAAAGGTAATGCGTTCCAGCCTTTCTTCGTGTTTCCTGAAGACATATTGTGTGGCGTAATGACCATAGTGATTACCGCAGTGATCGGGTCGATTAGCGCATCATGTAACAGTGAACTTTGATATCAAGCCCGGCCTGTGCTGCCAGTCGCCCAAACAGCTTTCGCACCTCGCTTGGTGTAAGGTATTCTCTAGACTTGTAATGCTTATTCGATTTAGCTTACAGATCAGGGAAATAGGGGTAAATATAGCGTAGCTGACACTAGGGGCAAAATAGTACAATTATTACCTAGAATCGAGGTTTGTAGTATGAAAACTACAAGACTGAAACCCTTGTTCTTTTGTTACAGTCTTCTCTAACAAGAAGCAAACAAGGCTTAGATGATTTATCAAAAAGCGACAGTTAGAAAGCTTATACAGTAATACTTTCAGCCTATCTTGCCCCTGGTGTCAGCTACGCTATATTTACCCCTACAGAAGTACCTAGAGGTATCAGAAGAACAAGTGTTGGGTGCGGCTTCGAGTTTGGCTATATTATCGCCCGTAGCTAATACTAATGAAACCACTTATGTCTCAAAATTATTTTCATCCTCTACATGAAGATTTTTATGGAGGGATTGAACTGTAAAGTTTTGTAGTCAAACTGCGAAAATGCAGAATTGTGCCGTGATGAAGGCATAAGATAGCAAATTTGTTGGTACTCATTATTGGGAACAGATTATGAATACTAACTATCCACCATGCCCAAAGTGTGGGGGACAGCATTTTAAGGTCTGGAAATTACCTCACCCACTGATACTACATTGGGTTCTGAATCCTGGAATCGCAGTGGGTGAGGTTCTACTAGGTCAGTGTGTACCGAAAGTCACACTCATCTGCCAAACTTGCCAATTACCACTTTACGAAAGGTGTTACATCCCCTGCCCCCACTGTAGGTCGATGCATGATGCTCGTCGTTTCTCTAAGCAACGTGCGTTTGGGGTTTGGTTGGGCTACATATGTCCAAACTGTGGGCAGCGCATACCACGCCTCTGGAATGTTTTCTCGTTAGTTGTTCTAATAATTTTAACGCCACTGTGGTATTTCCCTTACCGATTTTTCTTTAGAAACCGCCATCTATTAATGCAGGCGAATTTAGAAACTTCAGCCAAATCAAAACCAACTGCTAAGACGTGGATTCTCACAGGGGCTTTATTTGGCTTTTTCATGTGGTTAATGATGAGTCTTATTCCTGCCGTTATTCAACTCATGAAGACTCAAGTATTTCCTCTATCCTCAGTACTTGCTAAAATTCCAATTTGGGGTATAATCGGTTTTTGTTTTGGGCTGTCTATGTATCTAATTTTTACGAAAAAACCAAACTAACTGGAGTTTAGAGGCTGTTTGAAAAATATATCAGGAGACAATGCCCTGAAATTTAATAACACTATCGACCAAACTGAAATTCAAGATAGAGATTCTGTAGAGAAGAAAAAATTTAATAGCTTGACACGAGTAACTCCAGGTAAAAAAAATGTTTTACTAGCGGGTTGTGACTGGTGTGATTTTGTTGGTTGCTGCTGAAAGGGTGACACGCGCCCTATAGCTCCTCACTCACCCCTACATCTTGCGCTGCTAATTAGAATTTGAGATAAGTTAAGCAGTTGTTGGATTAATATTTAATTCTCATAACTTTTGTCAGCGTGATCGGGGAGCGATGCGATTTTGTGAGGTGCTTAAAATTCGGGTGCTAAATCACCTTTTTAGGGGTGCGATCGCAGCTAAATAACTGTTTTTATTGAGAATCAACCTTTGTAACTGAGAATTAAAGTCCGATCTAACAAAATCGCATTGCTCCCTCCTGTAGATGACTTTCTTGGCGTAGCTGATGCTTGTGCTGAAGAAGCAGATATTTTTTCTAGGGTACGTACAATAAAAAGAGCGGTTATTACCTGTAAAGTAGAGGGTTTACCTGCAAACATTTTCTACGTAATCAGAAATACTTTAAATCAGCCTTTACCAACTAGTTATCCATTAGCTATCTACGAGGTTGAGCCAGGCAGTAAAATCTACAATTTTTATCCATTCATGGATGAAACGACAACTGTTGAAGAATTGGAAAGTAACGTAGCCGATTGCGTCAAAAAGCTCGGAGGTACTCAAGTGACACTTATGGGCCAACCCCTAATTTGGAAGTGGTTTTCTCATTTTTCAGCCGAAGACCTCAATGATGGTATTTATCAACGATTAGAAATGTTGCAAGGTAATCAAAACACCTACTTTGCTAATGAAATGACTGCTGGGGTAAGCGTACCTTATGGTATGGAATATGCGGCTTATTTAGTGGAACGTTTCTTTTGAGAGTTGACATAATTCCTGCAATTGAATTGAAGAAGTGTCGCAATTGTAGCAGGAGCGCTGGACAGATGAACCATACGATTCCCTCTGACTTCTGCTTTGGGGCATAGTACTTTTATCTCTGCGAAGAAAATTATGTCTGATGGCCTTTGGTAGCAGTTCTGAATCCCCACTGTTTGCATTCTGACGGATGTATTCACAATAGCTGAATTCTTCTTCAATCATTCTGAAAATTGTAACAATTCGCCAAATAATCTACATAGATTCTAGTGGTATAATTTTTGTACTTGTCAATATTTTTCTCAACTCTTATTTTAACAAAAGTATTGAATCCTTAAATAAAATTTAAAACTCCCATGAACAAAATATCGCTTAACTACAAAGCCTCAATTATTCCTCTATTAGGTGCAATAATAGTCACCAACGGATTTTTCTCCCAAGTATCGGCGCAAAATATTTCTGCTCCAGAGACTACTGATTCTGTTGCCGCCACTGTCAAAAATAAAGAGTTTCCACAGTGGGGATATTACACGGTACGGAGAGATTTTCGCAGATGTGCTTCTCCTATATGTGGGGGATATTTCATAAAGCTTGTCAACTTGAAAGCTACTCCTTGCTTAGATGGTGTTTTTCGCTCCGAATGTTATGTGTCTGCAATTGATTGGAGTTCCCTGAAAGTCTCGCCTTACGAACTAATAAAAATTCAAAATGATGATGGTAGCCGTGTGGTTCTCAGAGGTAACATCGTTCCAGTAACATTTCCTCCCTTTGGTGAGTTTGGGAATTTGAGAGTAAAAGAAGCCTTCTATGCAGCGACAAATGCCCCAGCAAAAGGTACTTTTGTGGCCTTAAAAGACAATGGTATTCGTTGCATCACAACTCCTTGCTTCTCCACAGATAATCTGGTTCTAAATAAACCCAAGACTGCTCAAGTTTCGTCAATTGATTTGAGTCAAACCGGTGCAACACAAAAACAACTTGACGCAGCAACAAGCGAAATTTTTGGTAAAGGTTTGATTGCTGTAGGTATAACGGAGGTAACAGAAAACGTAGATCCAACAAATAGAGCTACTCAGTTTGTGGGTACACAGTTTTATCTGAGAGTGGAACCAAAGTAAAAGAATTTTAGCTCAGATAAAATTCTAAACCAGATGTTGCGATAAAACCTCATTAGCTCTAGATGAGGATCTCGATAGCAGCCAAGCCTTTTTTTCAACAAGGTAAAGTTCATGAGAAAAAATCTTGGCCAGAAAAGTTGTTGCAGTACTACCAAGAAATGCCAGATGGATTCAAAAATACGTCGCTTGCATCTAGCATTTCAAAAAGGTGTAGAGTTAGCTTTGAAAGAACTCATCGCTCAATAAAAATTATTTATTTTCCAAATGGATAGTAGCCTAATTTCTGAAGCTATTGAAAGATTGAACCAAATGGCTCGGCTCAATGTTCAAATCAGTTGGCGGTATTGCTCTTCAGATACTCCCGATGCCAATATCAGCATCTCTACACAAATTTTGAACTGGCCGATCGCTCAACTCAATGTCAAAGGACACATTACCATACCTGCTGGTGGTCAAGTGTTATGGCTTGCTCAACAATTTATTATCCCTCAAGATTTGCATGGCTATCCTTTGACTGATTTAGCATTACGGCTGGGGTTAACTTGGTGGGCAAAAGATGCCAAAATTTTTGTGAATGGCTCTCTAGTACAATCAGGAGATTTGTTCGATACCTCAACCAGGGTATTGCTGATTCCGTCTGTGAAAACAGGTGAGGAGATTATTGTTGCATTACGCTTGGTAAGTCCAGATAATGATCAAGGTGCATTGATGCGCTCGCACCTTTTATATGAGTCTAACAGTGATGATCGCCTTGACCCTGGTTTTGTCGCTGATGAGTTAACTATCTTGCAGCGCTATCTAGAAACCGAAGCACCAGAAAAATTAGACAGTATGACAATTGCTGTCACTCTAATTAATTGGGCAGCTTTGCCAGATGGTCAATTCTTTGAGCAATCACTTGCAATTTTACACCAAAACCTAGCTAACCTGTCAAGTAATGAGACGTAAATTAAGAAAGTTACCCGTAATAACAGTTTTGTTTCTCTGTCTAACTTCTCTAAGTGTGCGCCGTAGTTATCAACCAGTTGGTTAATTAAGTCTGTTTATCTGTAATAAGTAACTAAGTCTGTTGTCATCTTTCTTCGCCTTATTAACTCTTAAAAGGTTGCTGTCAATTAGGGGTAAAAGTAGCGAGTCTGACACGAGCCGCCACGCAACGGCTGTAAGTCTTGCTAGGAAAGGCTTACAAAAATAAAATTGCTCTTTTTACCAAAAAACGGAAAAAAAGCTTGTTTTGGCTGTATCAATTGAAGTTTAGGCTATTTGGTACTGCATTTAGTAACGTAGCCATGGGGGTTTCAGGCTGTAAAAATCAGTGAGGTTTAAATGGTACAGCTTTAAGTGTGCGTCCAATTGGTCAAAATCTCATTTTCGGGTAAAAGTTGAAAAATTTTTCTGAAACTCTCTCTGGGTAGCGTTTTCAGCCGTTGCATGGCGGCTTATAGCAGCTTCGCTACTTTCTCCCCAATTACTAAAAAAAGAGTGATTGCCCCCATAGAATTAGGGAGCAACCGCAATTAAAGTTTTGGGTTTGGGGCGATAGCTGCGCCAACGTCAAGGACGAACGCATAGAAGTTGATTTTCAGCCTGTGGTCTGTGACTGGCTGGTGGATGTGTAGATCCGAGTAGTTCACTTTTCCATCAAAACTGTTACTGTGACTTGGTTATTTTACAGTCTCCTAGTTTGGAGCAAATTATCTCTATCGCCTTCCCCTTAGAAAAAACAATTGTGTGTTTGTTATCTTCGGTGTCGCTTAGAGTGACTTGTTTAGTTGCGCTCAATTTCTCCATATCCCTAACCGTATTTTCAAAGAAATACGATTCATGTCCACAATCGCAACGAAAGGATGATGGATACATTTCTATTGCCATCTTAAACGCCACGATAAATACTCTCAAATACTACCATCTTTTATGAAATGAACGATTGCCTAGAGCAGTGGCAAGTGTCATTAACGGGGATTTTCATGAGTTCTGTCGGAAAAAATAAATTTAAACAGTATAATAGTACATTAATACTATATAATTCCTACTAAATTGATTCAAAACACATGAAGCAAGTAGTTAGACAAATTAAAGAGCGAATCAAATGCGAGTTTGAATTAGAAGCAATTAAATATGAATTGTGGAGATTAGATGACTATGAATATAGAAAGCTTCAAAAAAATAGTTTTTTTATTAAAGATGAAGATTCTTTCTTCAACAATATTTACTTGTCTGAAAATAAAAGCCAAGACAATTTGAACCTAGGACAGTCGTTTATCACGTTAACTTGGCTTTTTGGAAATAGCAGTGATTCATTTGATAGTTGCAAAGGCTCTTTTAGTTTCCCATTCTTACTAACTATTAATAAAACAATAGGAAATTTTTTCTATTTATTGCATATTTTTGATGCTAAAGGCTGGATATATTATCGACTATATAAAGTATTTGAAGATGAATCAGACATACCTCGAATCCAGAATGAAGTATGTGAATCAGAGTTTACACGCCAAGAAATTAATAATTTTCTCGACTATATACATAGATATATTAGTGAGTCTTTTAAAAGTTTAAATTCTGTAACTGCACCCGAACCATTTTTGAAAGCAATCGATGCAAGCTTGATAGTTTACGGCTATTACAATAACCAGTATATTGAGGAAGCATATAATAGTGAGCAGTCATATCAAGCAGCACTTAAAAGATTTCGGTTACTAGGGCTTTGGCCTTGGCAATCACAGAATATAAGTGGTTTGTTACAAACTATTATCAGTTAACTATCGGAAAGTTAAAGCAGCGATCCGGTTGTACTCTTGCTGCACTACTGAAACAGGCAATCGATTTAATCGGCTCTCTAACACCAAGGGAATTCCCTTTGGAAAATTAGTAATCTGAGATAACCACCAAGTATTGGCCGTAATCCGCGAATGTATATCTTGCCGTCCATCATTGTCTGAAATGTGAATTTCTAAAAGTTTCTCTGGTGGAAGTCCCAACCATTCATTCAACAGTATTTCGGTTTTGTCACGCCAAATGTTGAGATGGGCCAAGTCCACAACTATCTTGACCTGGGGAACATCTTGGCAAAATTGAGCAAGTTCTGAAGCATTATCCAAAAGGTTCTCAACAGTGCTATTTGTGAGTGTAGGATACATTGTTTCTACACCCAAAACAATACCTCGCGTTAGACAAACCCGATGAAGACGATGAATATTTTCTACAAATGTTGTGTATGCTAAAACGCGTTCAGTGGTTTTACAAAAGTTTCCTCCATGTACTGAATAAGCGGTAACACCTATACTAGCTAGATAATCTGCCAATCGTTCAAAATATTTCCAATCTTGAGGTTGAGCTAGATTGAAAGGATAGTGGCGTGCGCTGCAAACAAAAGCATGATGCGCTCGATACACCATTCCCTGTTCTCTAAAATCCTCTACTGCTTGCGCTGAATCAGTATCAGGTCGAGGCCCAATTGCTAGCTCAACATACCGGATTCCTGCATTCCAAAATATTGTTAATGCTTCACGGGTTGAAACTCCACCATAGGCTGACAAGCTCAAATACAATTGCATCAGTCTTCCTCTATGGATGAATAATTAAAAATAGCTCTTCTAGGTTTAAGTGCGAATATTTTGAGGGAGTAACCTACTAATGTGCTGATTTCAGCCGCTAATTGCTGTTTTTGTTCCTCTGGATATTCCATATCTCTAAGTAAATATTTTACGTCACCATAAATGTAGTCCTCAATTTGCCCTTTTATAGAAGTTTCACTAAACTCGTTCACGTTATATATGCGTTTTAATGGTATTTCATTGATCGAATGCTCAACTGAACCTAATTTTAGAGACAGAGTATAGCTATACCCGATAAAGTTACGTTCGTCATCATAACCATTCAGGTCTTCGTGAGTTTGGTAGTTGCTCAAACCTATCGGTAGTTTGAGCATCGCCAATAACCAAGTAGTTGGATCTTCTGCAATACTAAATTCTGATTTGCGCGTGTACCAATTATTACTTTTAGTCTGTTTTAACTCTTGTACAAATGCTCTTAATCCTGGCATTGACAACAAGCAACGAGCATCAGTAGCCAGAGCATCAGTGATCCGTTTAAGTTCTATTGCTTGTGTTTCTACTAAGCTCTGTTCTGCGTCACGAATTTATTGCATTCGTGCTTTTACTAATTGTTGCAAATCTGCAATCTGTGGGTCGAATTGACTGATATGGTTTTGCACTAATTCTTCATACAAAGAAAGTAAGGAATTAGAATCTGTCATTGCATATTCCTCATTTATTCAATGCGAATTATTAATCAATATTGCAGTTTCAAACTACCGCAAAACATTTCAATAGTTCTTTTGTACTAATATATCATTAACCCTTTCATTTTTTAAAAGGATTACGTTAAATTTAGTGTTCCTGTGGAATGGCGATTAAACTACACTTGGCAGCAGTATACTGACCTAATCTTTAAAATGGAGGCTCCCATCGGACATCTCCCTGCTAGTCCATTTTTTAAGTCAAGTTTGGCTATAGTTGGGCAACAACTCTGATGCCAAGGCTTACCAAAGCCATCTGTCTAGCCACTCTATTAGCATCTTCTCGCTGATTATGGGCAGTAATGCACTGGATATCATGACCTGTAAATGATATCCAAGTCTGCCAAAGTTTCGTAACTGGGTGCTGCACAATACAATTAAGTCAGTTCATTGTCCTCAAGTACCGATTTTTTCTGACGGCGACCAAATCCTTTAAACATGGCTTTACCCAGTAAACGCTATTTTAAAATACCCAAAATGCAAAGCGCGATCGCACTATGCCAGTTGCGTAAGTCCTGTGCAATTTAACACTCACATTTCCCCTAACATTGCCATATCCTGTCTTGAGAACAGGAATTGCTAGAGCTTTGCATCGGATTAAATTGCTAGTGGTAAAGCAATTGATCTATGGCGCTACTTTTTCCTTAAACAGCTTCCCAGCAGAAAACGCAGGAACTTTGGTAGCTGGGATAGTCATTGGCTCATTGGTTTTGGGATTACGCCCCTCACGCTAGTAGCGATACCTTCTCCTGTCGGAGACGCTTCACGAACGGCACACTTCGTGAACGCGTCGCAAGGGAGGAGCCAAACCCAATGAGCGTTACTTTTTCACCATTGGCTACAGCCTCAGTAACAACTGACAAAAAAGCGCTAATGACTTCCAATGCTTGCTTTTTTGTAATGTTGGTCTTTGCTGCTACAGCATCTACTAATTCAGGTGAGTTCATAACTCGCCTTGAAATATTAACTTGGGAAGTTAGACGATCCAATAGCCTATCTACATCAGTAGAGCTTCTGATATTCAAAGGTTCGATGGTTTACCCGATTGGCTGCTCATGAAGCCTATCAATTAGCACAAGTGGTTAATTACATATGTTAATTATCGTAATATTTGATATTTGAGAAAATCTATACAAATAGGAATAGGATTTTTTATAAAAAATATATAAAATAGCAATTGAAATTTTGCAGTATCCTCTTGTCCCTTCTTTAGATGTTTCTCAACCAATTTACAGCAAGCATAAGTACAAAATTTTTCTTATTCTTGGAAAACAACTTACAAATGCCCAAGGGGGGCATTGTGTTTTTTGACAAAGAACGGCAAAGTTTTACTTAATAACTTAGTCTAGAAATTGACAAGCACAGATAGTAAGAAAAAATACCTTGTAAGTAGTAATAGTTACGCTATCGCTACTCATAAGAGATTTTATCTTTATTAACAAATTATTTACTGCGTTGTCATGCTTGAATAAAGTTATTTTTGGTGCAAAAAAACTGTATCGACAGCAATACGAAAACGACACATTAGCGAGAAGCAAAATGATTACAATCCGGCTAAGAGAGTTGCTTTTGACTATTACCATTTTACCGATAATGGTTCAGCCTGCTGTAGCTCACTCTCTCTACTTTGGCAATCAGGGCGAAGATATCCCGCTATTGTTCGGTCATCCAGAGGAGGGGGAAGAGTCAGTACTTCCCTATGCTCCGGCAAGTGTTAAGGAACTCACAGCTTACGATCTAAGCAAAGCAGTTGTCCCTATTGAAATCAAGAATTTTCCAAATGGAATATCTATCATTCCCAATAAAGACGTTGCAGCACTATCCGCCTTTGTAGACCGAGGCTTCTACGTTGTCACCCCGGATAATCAGTATCTAAACATCTCTAAAAAAGAAGCAACAACCGAATACACTCAAGCCTTTCGCTCTTTTAATTACCCCAAAAGCCTCTATAGCTGGTCTGATGCAATAAAGCAGCCATTTGGTCTTCAACTCGAAATTGTTCCTTTGGAAAATCCCTTTGAGGTTGCAACAGGAGAAAATCTTGAGGTTCAGGTTTTATTTGACGGAGCGCCAATAAAAGATGTTTTGGTGGAATATTTGGGGCAATCAATAGAAGATGTGAATAAAGACGGCATCTTTTCCATCCCCTGGACGCAAGAGGGATTGAAAACTATTGAAGCAAGTTACAGCATACCTTTAAAAAATGATCCTGATACTGATGAGCTTTCTTACTCTGCCTCTTTAGGGGTGCAATCTGTTCCTGAGCCGGAAAATTGGTTTGGTTTAGGTGCGTTCGCTTTGCTTGCGATTCTTGCTAAAAGTGGGTTCAACAGAACAAGCCGAAGGGTTTTGATCAGAAAGTAATTGGCATCTATCAAAAACTGCTCTGGGCAAAAGCCAGGGCAGTTTTATGTTGAGTCGGTTAGTCTTAAGTTTAGTAATCGCTATCCGATTAGATAGGGTTTTATCATTCATCAGGTGTCAAATAATCAACACAAGCAATGCCAACTGTGTCAAAGAGAGATGGAACTTTGACTGTCCATTACTTGGTTCCGCGACAAAATACCAAACGCAAAAAACAAAACCCAGTCCCAACAGCAAATATTTGTTCTGCCTGCCATCGCCAGATTCATGTTTTATTCGATAATAAGTTGCTGCCCTTTGAACTCAACACACTAGACAAGCTTAAAAATGAGCCGCAAATGCAGAAATTTTTGGTTGGGGTAAGAAAGCTTTTCCCCAGATAAGCGGGTATCAGTCATGGCGTAAGCGCGATGACTAGGCGGATATGCCATCGCACGACTTGTACCCTAATATAGATGCGCTCTTGAATTTAGAGTAGTACGCAAAGGTGATATCAGTATTGTTTTACTGCGGCTTAAATATTGGAACGCCTAACCGGATTGCTTCAAGAACATCTTCTGTTGTTGCCCTATCTTTAGGGTTGTGCATTTGTCTAACAACTACTTTGCGTATTTGATTTGTGATTTCAGTAGGATATGTAGCATCCCACCTTTCTAAAGGTATAGTATATTTATGTTACAAAATATTTATGAAAAGCATTGAAGTAAACCTCAAACTAGGTCAACGAGATAATTAGTTTTTAAATCTTAATAATTCCCTATACTTCTAAATTGTAATAACTTTAATAACAGAGGTATTAAGTATGGCTAAAAAAGAGCTAATCAACGAAAAGCTTTACGATCTGGCAAGAGCTGATGAATTTGTTGGGCAACGAGCAAAATTGCTTGGAATTTCCCGCCGCCGTCTAGTGCAATTATTAGCGGCTGGCGCTAGTGCAGCGACTGTCGGGCTTTTGCCTTCACTTGACAAGACCAACAGAGTTCAGGCACAGACAGCTAAACCCTCACCTATTATCAAGCCAACCCCACCAGAGTTTTTCGTTGAGAATGGCAGTAATTTGGAAATGCGCTGGGAAGCCTTATACGGACGAGGATATCTCATCCCAACTGCCATGTTTTTTGTCCGCAATAACAATCCGACCCCTAATATCGATCTAGCAACCTGGCAGTTAAGGATTGAAGGCTCCGGCGTTGAACGTCCGCGTACATTTACTTACGATGAAATTCTCTCTATGCCTTCAGTTTCGGTGATCCGTGCCATTGAATGTGCTGGTAATGGTAGAAACTTCTTTCAAAAGTCTCACAGCAAAAAGATAGAAGGCACTCCTTGGAATTTAGGAGGTATAGGGGTGGCTGAGTGGACTGGCGTTTTGTTGAGCGATGTGTTGAAACGAGCAGGACTCAAGCCTACAGCCCGTGATGTTATGCCTGTTAGCTTAGATGAAAAGAAAATCCAACGTCCTTTCTCCATTGAAAAGGCATTAGAAGAAGATACCCTGTTAGTCTACGCAATGAACGGAGATATTCTTCCTATTGATCACGGATTTCCGATTCGGGTCTTAGTTCCGGGCTGGGTGGGGATTGCTCACACCAAATGGGTTGGTAGCATTCGGGTTTCAGAGACACCCCTATTTTCTGAATACAACACAAAGAAGTATGTCTTAATTGGGGAAGACTACCCTGTTTCAGAGGACTTGAAAGCCAAAGGAGTCATGGGACAAATCTTGAGGGAGCAGAAAGTTAAAAGTGCCTTTGAATTACCTTGGGATGGTGAAATAGCAACTGGAAAACGTCTTGTTCGCGGACGTTCTTGGTCAGGTGAAGGGAAAATTACTTTTGTTGAAGTCAGTTTAGACGATGGTAAAACCTGGAGCAAAGTCAGTCTACGAGAACCCAATATTACCAAAGCATGGGTGCGATGGGATTTAGAATGGGATGCACGTCCAGGTCGCTATGGTTTACGTGCTCGCGCCACCGACGACCAAGGCAATACTCAACCTGACAAGATTCCTTTTAACGAGGAAGGTTATAGCCATTGGGCTGTCGTCACCCATCCAATCAAAGTTGTCTAATAGCAGATGCAGCAATTGTTTTAGGAGCGGCAGTAGTGTTTAAAATCTAGCTGGAGTCACTTACTTTGTAGCCTTCAAATAAGAACTTGTATAAATAGCTTTGGAACCCAGTAGTACTTAATGTTTCCAAGAATAAATTAGCCTAACGTTTTAAACATTTGAAATGAGTTAATCTTATAACTAGTTGACAACAGGAAGTTTTGAAAGAGGTTGCCAGATGATAAGATTTGCGGATTATATCTAAGGCGGAGTATGGCACACGCAATCGAAGTGGGCGCAACACGGGACGATATAACCAGTAATAAGCCTTTTTTAAGTTATTCCACTTTGAACAGGCTTCAAGATGCATGAAATCTGAAATGTCTACAACTAACCCTCTACCCTGGTACATCATGACATTACGACCGTGGACATCATGAGGGTGGAGGGAGCAACGTCGAGCATAGTTAAGAGCTTCATCAATGTCTCTTATTACCTGCTTAGGAATTGGTAAACCTAAGTGCATACAATCGTACAAAGTTGTTCCATAAAGCCGTTTTAAAATTAGAAAGCTATCTTTGGCGTACAAACACTCAGAAAATGCCGGATGAGAACCTAGACGACGGTAGACTTCTACTTCCTCTTCAAAGCCTGGTCGTCCTGGGGCATAAATTTTAACTACACACTCAGGGTAATTGGGATGATAAACTACTGCGGCGTAATTTCCTTTGCCAAGCAGTAGCCAGGGTTGTGGAAGATAGCTGACCTGAATGGGATTACGGGGATTGACACTTTCAATTTGTAATTTAGGCAGTAGTTCCTGATAAATGCTTTTGACCAGCTGTTCTGAAAGCAATTTGTCCATACCGGATAAGTTTCTGACACCAAAGAACAAGATAAACTACTTGATTTATCTCAACTATTACGGCAACAGTTGGAATTGAGCTTAATTTTGAAATGGCAATCCTTATATTGCGACAACAGAGTTAGCAACATCAAGCCATTGTGGAAAACTGCCATCATAATTTTAACTGCGATCGCTGGAGCTATCATCACCGCTATCTTGATTTTCCAAAGAACTAACCGGCCATCGATTGCGCTTACCGAAGAGTAAATTCTTTGGCCATCATGAAATGCGTTTTAGCCTTGCACAGCATTAAAACTGCCCAAAACAACTCATGCCAAACTTGAAAGACCACAAGCAAGCCTTATCTAACTTACGCAACTTCCAGTTTGGTGATGGATTAGCCAACATCAGCGATCGCATCTTTTTTAGGATACAAGGAGTTTGAAAACACGCCCTAGTCCCCGCAGAGGAAACTAGAGTATAAACTCACTCTGAACAAAAATTCTGGCTACTAGGAATATTACGAAACTTCGCAAAATCTATAATACTTAGGGTATTCCGAAGTTTCCCACAATTCTTAGGGCGTGTCATTTTTTATGTTTGAACAACAAAGAGAAAATATACTTCATGCTAAACAGTTAGCAAGTGTTGCTTTACAAAAATCAGAGCCATCAGCGTGGTTTGAAGTTTTGTATGCCGAAGCTCAAGGTGATGCAACACAAATTCCTTGGGCAAAGTTAGCTCCTCACCCTTATCTACAAGATTGGTTGACGAATCATCAACCGCTTGCTTCTGGACAAAAGGCGTTAGTCATTGGTTGTGGCTTAGGAGACGATGCCGAAGCTTTAGCTCATCAAGGGTTTGCAGTAACCGCCTTTGATATTTCACCGACAGCGATTGCTTGGTGTCAAGAGCGATTTCCTGATTCTACCGTTAACTATGTAGTTACAGATTTATTAGCAATTCCCCCAGAATGGCATCAAGCCTTTAATTTTGTTTTTGAATGTCGTAATATTCAGTCTCTGCCCTTAAATGTGCGTTCTTGCGTTATTTCTTCAGTTGCCTTTGTCGTTGCTCCTGGTGGGACACTTTTGCTGATTACTCGTGTTCGAGACATAAAAGCTGAACCGGATGGCCCACCTTGGCCATTATCAGACTCAGAATTAGCACAGTTTGAAACTTTGGGATTACAGGAAGTAGAAAAATTCGTATTTTTAGAGTCTGAGCAAATTGACGTTAAGCAAGTGCGGATTAAATATCAAAGATCATAATTCTTTGACAGCCTTCTGATGATCACGTTGGGAAAGCTTATGTGGACTGAATAATAAGGTATTCAATCCACCATTGTTGAGTTGAGTTACTTAGTGAAACCTTGACTTATCGGAGTCAGTTTTACTCCTGATCCTGATCAATTTTTTCGATATCATCAGGTGTACCAGTGGCAGAAATTTTTGATGTACCAGATTTACCTGCACCCGAATTGCCGCCAGAAGCACCAGCACCGCCTGAGTGTTTAGAATCAGTGTTGCCTTGTTCATCTTGAAGCTGTTCAAGGCGGTTTTTTTCTTGAGCTTTATCTTTTTGGTCAGCCATATCTTAAAAACATTTTTAGCGTAGCGATCGCTATATACTCTACCATTTTCCTTATTCTGGCGACACCAAAGGCAAATGCTCTTAATTTGTCAGTTCTGGCGGATAATCAGCTAGTAGCACGCTTCCCGTAATCCCCTTGGAACCGAACCAACTAAACTTATTTCCAGAAGTGAAGCCTACGGCAGTACGTAGAGCAGAGGGACTTTTGATGAGCGCTGATGCCCTACTGAAGTGGAAAGCACAGATTTTGGACTATCAGCAACGGGTGAGGGAGAGCAAACCACCACAGCAGGCAACATTCAGTAGACCTTGCACCCAACTACTGCGACCCAGACCGGATTGATCCGTTGCAGTTACAGGTGCGTAGGCGTAGCCCGCCGTAGGCATCGCTCTCGTTTTACCGAATGCCAGCAGACAGCCCCGGCGATGCATGTCTTTACTTCATCGTTGACTCTGCGGCTGGTTTGATTTTGTATGTGGGGGAAACTTGCAGAAGTAACAAGCGGTGGAAGGGAATACACGCCTGCAAGGATTACATAGCCAGCTACCAGGATTTACATTATCGCTATGGGTTGCAAACAGCAGTAAACGCCGCTTTTTGGTGGGACACGCCTATTGACCGACGCGCACGGCAGGAGTTGGAATTGAGTCTGATTTTGAAGTGGCGCAGTCCATTCAACAAAGAGAATTGGGAGCGCTGGGGGCAACCGTTTAGTTAGAAAAAATAAAGTTTAGTATCAAAGTAAACCTGCTCTTTTAATAGAGTGATAACTTATTAATTGAAGCCCTATAGCTTCATAGGCAGATTTGACAGCCGATGTTTAATTTAATAAGAGGTAAAGACGCTGTTGTATTGCAATCTGTCTCGTCAACTAACAGCAACACCCAACTCGAACGCTGATATTTCCTCCTAGTGGTAAACAGAGGGCACTGTAACTGATTGCTCAATGTATTTTAATCAGTACAACCCTGAACGATGGATGTGAGGAAATAACTAAGTGACTAGAGCTTGGGTGTTGTTGTTTTGGGAATATAAGCAACGCCTAACTGCACTATCCCCTTCAACAGCAGAATAATTAGTTGATTCTTATCGGTATTAATAGTTTTTATTCTGGTTTACCGAACTGAGCAATTAGAGTAAACCGTAATCTTTTTTACTGCTTAATTTTGTGCGGTAATCATCAATTATTTGGTGATAAAAACCGAATTTACAGGACTTATAACCATACTTATTATGAATACATAAGCACAAACCCAAGTGCAAAAACGATTAAACAGAAGCTAATTAATCTGAGAAAAACTTATGGTACTAGTTCGTTACAACCCCTGGCAAGAATTGAACGCTTTAGAACGTCACATCAACGGCTTATTTGGAGATACCAGAGTACCATCTGCACGGCTTGACAAAGATTTTATCAGAGTTGCGGCTGCTGAGTTGCAAGAAACTGATGATGCTATTCATCTCAAACTAGAACTACCAGGACTGGAAGCTAAAGACCTAGATATTCAAGTCACTGAAGATGCTGTTCACATTAGTGGTGAGCGCAAGTCCCAAACTAAAACCGAAAACAATCGTACTACAAGAAGTGAATTCTACTACGGCAAGTTCCAACGTGTAATTCCTCTATCTGTTCGGATTCAAAATACTAATGTCACCGCAGATTATAAAGACGGCATTTTGAATTTGACACTGCCAAAAACTGATCAAGAAAAGAACAAAGTTGTCAAGGTGAATCTAGAACAACCTGCTGCATAGTGTGAAACTATTCTACCTCCAATAATTGATTGAGATAGCTAAAAGCCCAGTTATGAGATGACTGGGCTTTTTTGTATGCGATGTCTACGACGGGCTGCGCCTACGCTGTTGGTTTTCCTCGCTTGAATGGTGTGGGGACGATCGCTTTGCCCCATTGTCTACCAGCTATATCCCATCTCTACAAGTTTCCTCTAAGAATTACTGCTAAAACGGTGTAGTATTGAAATTAAGTTCTTGCCAACCACTTGGAAAGTGCTAAATCTATTAGTGATTCTAACGAATTAGAAATTTTACAAGTATCCCGCAAGTTGCTATACCAGTTAATTGGAACAGGGATTAATGATTTATATGAAAGACTTTGCATCAAATGAGGTCGTTTTTCTCGTGGCACAGCATCCCATTGGGATTGTAGCTTCATCTTGCCCAAGCCTTCCGGCACATGACCAACATCAGTAACAGAAGCACCGTCTGTCCATAATCTAATTCTGCCAATCACTTCTTTACTATTACCAAATAATGAACTTGGCACAGGCAACCACAGGAATATAATCAGCTGGCGAGTTTTAGATTGATAGCATAGTTCGGCTACTGGTTTAGCTTTACCTCTGCCATATCTAATAGTATTTCTACTTTCAATTTCTTCTTTGATTCGCCCATCAAAACTAAGAATTTTCTCTCTAAGCCTGAGAATTGCTTGTTGTTCCTCCCCAGTGCAAGCACCAAGCCAATCTAAAAGTAATTGCGGTGGGTCTGGAATATTGCTTGATACACTGCTAATATCAAGTTTCTGATAGGGAATCGGAATTGACCAAATTTGATTAGTATCAATATCTTGTAACTGCAAGTGAAAGTCTTGATTAATCTGGGCAACAGTAACCTGCAAAAAATCGATTATCAACTTTGTGTGTTTGCGGTCAATTAGATTATGTCTGTGAAATGAGGGTGCGTAGCTTGCCGCCGTAGGCATCGCAATTAACTGGACAGACTGGCTGTAATCAATTTGCTCTTGAAATGGTTTTTCGTCTAGTAAGTTATCGTAGTAGCGAGTTAATTGCTGGACTACATATCTATCTTCAGTATTTTTGAGTTCTAAAATTACTAATTGTCTCGTTTCGTTAAGTGCTAAGATATCGCAGATTTCGCCCTTAACAGCATACTGTCGTTTTAAAGGTATTAAGCCTGATAATTGCTGCAAGTTATCCCAAACAAAATCTTCTAATGCTGCTTCTGATGCAAATTCCCAACTAGAACCTGTTTTACGTAGTGCTGCACCAGCTAGCATAACTTCAATATTACTAGAGTACTGAGATTAGAGGAGGCGATCGCCGTGGTGGGTGCATTTTCTCACATATCGCAGGAATTATATTGGTTCTCCCAAATTGTCTAACTCTGCGATCGCTTTGTGCCATCGCCCTTAGTTGTGTTCATTCTTAGAGGAAAGTAAACGACGCACTTATTGAATTAAATACACAATTTTATAGAGTTACTTAATTTACATTAAATACTTAAGAATCAATCTCAATACAAATCACTGTAACGTATAGATTAATTACTGATTCTGGTACATCAATTGTTAATTCTCCTAACGGATTGGGATTAAGAATAGAATCCATAATTGCACAGCGACTTGTGTAGGTTAGTGCTGTACCGTCAGCAAGAACAGACACTGATTTTACTTGTTTTATTGGTATACCCCTAACTGATATTGTTTCGTAAGGTTTCATTAATAGGTGTAGATAAATGCAATTGCCCTTACGAGTTGAGGGGCCATAAAATTGCCACGGTTCTAATCCTGGGGTTGTATCCAGTATACTTTCACAGTGACTCTCCATCCAATCTGCTATATCTTTGAGACGCTGTAACTGCTCAGGAGGGATTTGTCCATTACCCATTGGACTAACATTAAGCAAGAGGTTGCCTCCAATGCCTGCTACTTCGCACATTGTATGAATCAATTGACGAGACGATTTGAAGTTGCAATCATCTGAATTGTATCCCCAACTCTCGTTAATAGTCAGACAGGTTTCCCAAGGATGAGCAGGTGGGTGAGGAGGAATAAACTGCTCAGGAGTTTCAAAGTCTCCACAATTTGGCAGACGATCATTAATGAGAATATTAGGTTGTAAATCACGAATCATTTTTGCTAATTTTTGAGCCTGCCATTGCTCTGGAGTGCGTTCCCAACTTCCGTCAAACCAAATGATGTCAATTTGACCATAGTTGGTCAATAATTCTCGTATCTGATTGAACATAAATTGGATATACCGCTCCCACTGTTGCGCTGTAGGTTGAGGTAGCTGGTCAAAGCGATAAGGTTTATCTGCCTCTGTAAAAGCAGGATAGTCAGGATGATGCCAGTCACTAAGCGAAAAATAAAGACCAATACGCAATCCTACAGAGCGCATCGCTTCAGTAAATTCACGTACTATATCTTTTTTGTAAGGTGCAGATGCAATTGAAAAGTCTGATTCTTGGGTATGGAATAGGGCAAAACCATTATGATGCTTGGCTGTTAATATGGCATATTTCATTCCTAGACTTTTTGCTAAATATGCCCATTCTTGAGGATTGTATTCCTGTGGATTGAAAGTATTAGCTGTGGAGTGATATTTCTCAACTGGGATATCTTTGCAAAAAGGCAGGCTGAATACACCCCCAGCTAACGGCCAAGATAACTCACATCCTTGCTGAGAACTATGTCCCCAATGAATAAACATCCCTAATCGAGCTGTATTAAACCAATTATTTATCATAGTGAAAGTTGGCAATAATTCTGCTTAAGAAAGGAGAAATAGCTCTCTTAGCATCTTAGTACATATACAGATTTTGGTTATTATTTGTTGGCTAGGGTGAAAATGCGACACCGAGTAGCCCGCCGCAGGCATCGCCTATGCTGGGCAAAACGCCATCGCCCCCTTCAGTTTCAAGCGATCGCGAGTAGTGTAGTGTATCGCACGCCTAGGAAACCCTTAACGTAATCATTGCGACGCCGAGTAGCCCGCCGCAGGCATCGCTCACTTTCCAAGAGAATCATCGCAACTGTGAATTTTGTCAGTTTGCAACCACCTTACCACTAACCACAATTTATCAATGTAAAAAATGTGGGTTTAATCAAGAAAAACTATTTCCTAATGGTATAGAATTTGCGAATCAAGCCCAATGTATGTACTGTAATCCGTAGGGTCACAAATGAGCGAAATCCTTCTTGTAGTAGATATGCAAAATGGTTTTATGCCTGAAAAATGCAGACATATTATTCCTACTGTCATTAATCTAATTGAGCGTTTTTTAGAGGCTGGTAAACTTGTTGGATTTACAAAATTTATCAATACTGCTGATAGTAATTATGTGAAGCTAATTCATTGGTCAAGCTTGATACACGAACCAGAAACGAGCATTATTGGTGAACTTCAGCCATATATATATAATATTTTTGATAAACCTTACTACTCTGCATTTACGGAAAGTTTTTCGAGTTTTATTTTAATTAATCAAATCAGTAAAATATATCTTTGTGGAGTTGAAACTGATAGCTGTATTTTCAAGACAGCAATTGACTCTTTTGAGCGAGGTATTGAACCAGTAATTATCGAGGATGCTTGCTTTAGTGCTGGTGGTCAGCAAGCGCATGATGCAGGTATTTTCTTGCTCAAACGTAATATCGGAAAAAACCAAATTCAGATGAGTGATGAGGTGATTGAGAAGATTTGGTCATAATCAATCACAATTGGATCATCTTGACAACTACCGTAAGTCTGCTCAAAAAATCCTGCTGGCCATCCCAATTCTTCGGGTGTTTTTAAGGGTGCTGATGCTTCTAGCTGTTGATAGGTTACTGTCACTTCTATTTCTTTGTCCCTTATCCCCACAGGGATTTCTAAATTTGACACTCCCCCCTTTATAAAAGGGGGGATTCTTGGGTCAAAAGGGAGCTAGTGCTTAACCCCTCGCCAAGCATCTTGACCGTATGCCCTACGGCTGCAAGACCACGTTGCATCACCACCATAGCGGCTGCAACGTCTCTATCTGTCTGAAATCCACACTCACCACAACGATGTATTCGCTCACTTAAATCTTTCTTCCCAGTGTGGTGGTTGCAATTAGGACAAGTTTGGCTGGTTCCATTTGGGTTAACTTTAGCAAAATAAACCCCACGCTTCCAACACACCCATTCTAGGATTGAGAGGAATTCACCAAAGCCTGCGTCTAAAGTGTGCTTTGAAAACATCCCTTTAGCCCACGCTTTAAAGTTCAAATCCTCAGCAAATATCATTCCACCTTGGTCACATAAATGATGTGCTAACTTAAAATGAAAATCCTTGCGAGTGTTGTGAATATATTCGTGTATTTGTGATACTTTCTGTTGAGATTTCCGCCAGTTGTTTGACCCTAATTTCTTATGGCTAACCATGCGTTGCAGCAATTTCAGCTTGCGTTGGAGATCCACAAAAAATCTCGGTCTAGCGATTTGTTCTCCAGTAGATGTAGCTAAAAAACTTTTTAGCCCTAAGTCAATGCCAATAGGTTGACCGTGTGGCGCAAAGCTTGGAACATCAACCTGGGCTTGTAGCGTGAGCATTACATACCATCCCGAAGCCTTCTTCACCACTTGAGCTTGTTTAGCAACAAACCCATCTGGGATAGGTCGGGATAATTGCATTTTCACCCAGCCAATGCCAGGAAGTTTAACCTTACTCCCAAGAATAGGATTAACCCCTAGTTGTGGAAACAATAAAGAGCGCATTCTTCCTTGTTTTTTAAATCGGGGAAAACCTCTTCCCGATTCCCACATCCCGACAAATGCCTTCTCCAATCTTCTTAACACCTGCTGCAACATCTGTGAGTGTGCGGCATTAAGATAAGGATTCGTTTTGCGGGCTTGAGTTAAAGCTTTGCATTGAGATGCAAATGTTGGTCTGGGCGCGTCAGCAGGAATGATATACTCACTCTTTAAACTGCAAGCATCGATTCTGCACGACCTTGAGTTATACCAATCTTTTCGTTCTCCCAACGCAAAATTCCAAACTCTACGAGAGGTTTCTAGCCATGCGTCGTAGGTTTGTGACTGTTGCTGCGAAAGTTTTAGGCGATAGGTATAAGTCAGGTTTAACATATACCTATCATATCTTAAAAACAAGCAAACTGTTTTTAAAGCCAAATAAATTTGGCTCATTCGCTTATATCCCCCACTTGAAAGACGCATGAGGCACAAAACTTATTGGTTTTGTGCCTCATGCTTGGGGGCTTTACGCATCACGACCGTAAGATCCCATCAGACCCTACGTGAGTGAGAACGCAATTTGATACTTTGCATTACTGTTTTCTCCTACTTGCCGATTCATTGGAATTATCTAGCACATCATTAAGTTAAGGGCGAGACTGGTAAGTTTGCATCAATCTCAATCAAGGTAACTTTAGCATTTTCAACTACGGTATTTCCCATTAATGTGTCCTGCATAGCTTCAAATTTAGACTCTGCTATCCCAATCCTTTCATAATGTAAAATCACATGATAATGCTTTTGTATTACTTCTCCTGACTCAGAACGCTCTACTGCAAGCCAATCTTGGTTTTGACCCGACTCGGCAATCTGACGATATTCACTGGCTAACTTTTCTAATGCAATAGCTATAGCGTGTTCTTTGGTTTGACCACAGCAACGAATTTTATCTGTGGGCTGGTCAACAGAAGACGATAATTGACAAACATACTGGTCATTATCATCAGCTTCCACATTAATCGTAATTGTTTCGGTGATTGAACTCATACTTAATTTGTTAAAAAAGCAATGAACCTTAAATTTTAATGCTGATGTAATATTTGATTTTAAATACCCAATATCATAATTGCCATATCCTGGCAATATTTGGCATGACGCTACACAAGTGATAGATGGGGACAGCATCACAGTCCGTTCACGGACAGGGTGAGGCTGAGATTAGTTTTCAGGAAGAATTGCTCAAAGATGGGTTGGCTAAAACGCGACTTGGCGGGGTGGAATGCCCGAATCAAATAGCTTTTGAACAGGTTCAGAAAATAGCGATCGCTTCTAAAACTAGAGTGTGGAGTCATTTCATACTTATACTTTATATTCAGCATGCCTTATAATTAAAAACTAAAGTCGCGGATCAACAGGTTGGCTCTCTAGCGCCAAAATGCCGAAAACACATTCATGCACGCGACGCAGTGGAGTATGAGAGACAAATCGCTCCAATGCTTCAACACCTAGAGCAAACTCCCGCATCGCTAGAGAACGCTTGAGAGATAACCCACGTTGCCGTAGACGTTGCAGATTTTCCGGCGCTGAGTATTCCACACCGTAGATAATTCGCAGATATTCTTGTCCGCGACACTTCACCGCAGGCTGCACAATGCCGCGATTACCTTGGACTATGAATTGCATTGGCTTGACAACCATACCTTCACCACCCGCAGCAGTCAGTTCTTCCCACCAATGAATACCTTCCGCCTGGCTGCTGGGGTCAGTCAAATCTATCACTTTATAGGCAGTCGCTAAAAGTAAGGCGGGATCTGATTGGCAGATTTTGGCGATTTGCTCCATGTGCCAGCAATGGCTTTTGTCGATGTGAGCGGCTCCCTCTGTTGCCAGGATGTGGAAGGGTGCGAGCTTTAGATCAGAAATATCGGTAACAGACCAGCAGTAGCGACGGTAGGCGGTGATGTACTGATGCGCCATTTCTGCACGTTGCTGGTAATGGCTGAGTTGGTTGCTGATTTCGACGTTGCGATCGCTTGCTTGTTGCAATAAGTTAACAGCATCATTAAGAGCAAGGCTTGATGCCACTCCCACAGGTGCATACTGTTCTCGCAGTAGTCCCTGTGCTTTGGCTGACCAAGGCATTAATTCACAGTCTAGACACACCCAATCAGTATTAAACTCCTCCCAAAAGCCGCTTTGGGAAAGGGCAGCATTTACCCGCGCCAATAGTTCCGCCTCCAATGCTGGATTATCAAAAAAGCGTCTTCCTGTGCGGGTGTAGCAGATACCGATACTTTCATCCACCACACCAAACCGTTTCTCGACAGCTACTAAATCCCGACAAATAACCACTACCGCCCGTGAACCCATGTGTTTTTCTTCGCAAACTACTTCAGTAATTTCCTGTTGGTAGTAGGCAAAGGCTTGTGCTGGGTGTTCTAAATATCCCGGTGTTGAAGATGTTTCCACAGGGGACATAGTGGGGGGTAAGTAAATCAGCCATTTCGGATTGGCAGCAAAACGGCTCATCACTTCTAGAGCTGCGATCGCATTTTCTTCCCGGATGGTAATGTTGGGCTTAAGTCGCGTGTTGATGAGGCGCTTACCCAATACGTCTTCAATGTGCAGGACATCATCGAGTTGCTGTTGAGATGTGCGTGTGACTGTATTTTGTACCAAAGGTTTCACAGGTTCGCAGTATACACGAGCAGCCGGAATACTCACCAATTCTTTTTCTGGATAGCGGAGGGCAGTGAGCTTGCCGCCAAAGACGCAGCCTGTATCAATATCAATAGTGTTATTCAGCCATTCTGCTTCTGGTACAGGAGTATGTCCGTAAACTACCATCGCTTCACCTCGATATTCTCCCGCCCAGTTGTAGCGAACAGGTAAGCCAAACTCATCAATCTCGCCAGTGGATTCACCATACAGAGCAAACTCGCGCACCGCACCAGATCCCCGTCCCTGCATTTCTTGTTTCATACCCGCGTGAGCTACCACTAACCGTCCGTCATCTAGGAGGTAGTGACTTATTAAGGAATCCAGAAACTTTTGCAGTTCTTTGGTGAAGGGTTCGCGCACTTCATCGGATAACGCCTCAATCTCATGTAGGGTTTGCTCTAACCCATGATTGACTCGGACATTTTTACCTCGTAGTTTCCGCAGTAGCTTGTTTTCATGATTACCAGGAACGCAGATAGCTGTACCTGCCATAACCATGTTTTGCGCCAGCTTGACTGTATCTAAGATACGCGGGCCACGGTCTACTAAATCACCCAAAAAAATAACTTTCCGTCCTTGGGGGTGGTAGTAAGTAGGAGTGTCCCAGAGGGGAGCAGGGGGAGATGAAGAGATTTGGTAGCCTAATTGTTGGAGTAATGTTTCGAGTTCGTCGTAACAGCCATGAATGTCGCCAATGATATCAAAGGGACCGTGTTCGTGTTTTAGGTTGTTCCAAAGGGGTTGGCGTTCGATTTCAACAGATTCAATTTCTGCTAAAGAGTTGAGAGTATAGACATAACGGAAACCTTCTTTTTCCAAACCACGTAAAGAACGCCGTAACATTTGGCTATGACGCCGCACTACATGGGAGCCGAACTGACGATCGCTCCTCTGTTGGTTGCGTTCATGGCATAATTCTTCTGGTAAGTCGAGGACGATCGCGGTCGCAAAGCAATGGTATTGTCGTGCCATTTGCAGCAGAGGTTTGCGATCTTCCATCTGCACGTTGGTAGCATCAATTACAGTCAGTTTAGCTGCTGCTAGGCGCTTGGCAGTGATGAAGTGCAACACCTCAAAGGCATCTTTGGTGGCGGACTGGCTATTTTCGCTATTAGAAACTAAGCCGCGACAAAAGTCTGAGGAAAGTACCTCGAAGGGTTGAAAGTGCTTGTGGGCAAAAGTTGATTTACCGGAACCAGAAGCTCCGATAAGGACAATTAGGGATAGTTCAGGAATAGTTATTTTCATAATTTTTTTAACCAACCGCTAAGGATGCCAAAGGCGCAAAGGAACAAATAAATAAAATGAAATTAGGAATTACGGTTAAACACTGCCATCTGTGTGGGTGAACCGACTTCTGCATCCTCTGTGCCTACAGGTTGAAATTCCACAGTATAGCTAAAGCGTTCTGCTACCCGATTTGCCCAGTTTTTAAACTCTGCGCGCGTCCATTCAAAGCGGTGGTCTTGGTGTCGTAGTTTCCCCGCAGGCAAGTTCTCAAATTTGACGTTGTACTCAATATTGGGCGTTGTCACCACCACGGTTTTGGGCTGGGTAAACTCAAACAAGACTCGCTCAAATGACCCCAGACGCGGTAAATCGAGATGCTCAATTACCTCAATCACCGTCGCCGCATCGTAGCCACTGAGCCGTTTATCTTGATAGGTGAGTGCGCTCTGTAATAATTGCAGACGTTCCCATTGATTGCGGGGGAGATGCAGACGGTCTAATCGTTCTTGAGCGACTTCTAGCGCCCTGTAGGAAACATCGACACCCGTAATTTGCTCGAAAAAACTATCTTTAAGCAGGAGTTTCAGCAGAGTTCCCTGACCGCAGCCTAAATCAATCACCCGCTTTGCAGCTCTTTGCTTCAAAGCAGCAATCACCGCATTCATCCTCTGCTGATTCAGGCTAATGGGCTTTTCTACCGCTGCTTCTTCCTCAGCATGGCTTTCCTCAGCACTATCAGGATCGGGATTATCTTCCTCTGCTAATTGGGCTAAAGCCAGACGAGTTAAGCGATGCTGTCGTTTTAAGTAGCGCTTGGTAATTTGTTCTCGCGCTGGATGTGCAGTTAACCAACCTTCGCCATGACGCAGTAACTTTTCGATTTCCTCATCGCCTACCCAGTAATGTTTATCGTCATCCAATACTGGAATCAAAACGTAGAGGTGACTTAATAAGTCGCTTAAGGGCAAAGTGTGCTGAAGTTCGACGCTAAAGTATTGACTCTGCCCCCATTCCGGGAATTCCTCGTCTAAAATATGACCTTGAGCACTCACACTGTAACCCAACGGCTCAAACAGTTCCCGCAGAAAATTTTCACCCCCGCGACAGGGTAAGACAGAAAGTTTCGCTGTCAAAGGAATAGGAGTTTGTACTAGTTCTGGCAACTCTTTGCAGCGACCTGCTAAAGCTGTGCTAAATACTTGAGCGATCGCTACACTTAAAAATGAAGAAGCAACATAAGGGCGATCATTTACATATTGTTCCAGCCTAGCACTGCGTCCCCGCACCAATTTCACAGGGTCAACATCCAACAGCAACGCTACTGTGCATCGCTGGGTGTTTGCTTCCGGGTAGAAGACGTGCGCCTGTCCAAAGGAAAGAGAAAAAGACTGACAACGGTCAGGGTGTTTGTGCAACAGATAGCCTAACTCTGTTGCTGGAAAGTGTGTCGTTGCGATCGTTAGCAGCATGAAACCCGAAAATTACAAATTACGAACTTGTACTGACCGACTTGTGCCGAGCGGGGTCGAGGTAAGCCGAAATATTACACCATTCATATCTAAACTACACAATTACAAAGACTGTTTCCAGATTCCTTTACCGTAGTTAAACGAATTGCAAATCAAAACTCTTTTACTTGGGGCGTGAGTAGCAACGGAACAGAAAACCGGGATAAGAAAAAAAATCTTGAAAAATCAGCCATTCGGCCATGTATATACATGATATAGTAAGACATCATGTATAACTTAGGACAATGGATCAATATTCAGGTACTAGACA
>JBBSOX010000028.1:0-64168 GCA_038259325.1 Chroococcales cyanobacterium
TACTTGGCTTTGAAGTAAGCCGTCGTTCAGTGATCAACGATAGAGCCTGTTCAGCAAAACCGTTTTCTGCCAGAAAATGGGAAAATCCAGCTAGTTGCAATGCTTCTGCTTCCAGAAGTAGATATCAAATGGGTTCTATAAAACCCAGTCATTAAATCTCATACTTTAAATACATCTGGGTTGCTCCTGCCCCCTGCCCCCTGCTCCCTGCCTCCTGATAGTCACCTTGTACTCAAAATTAGTAAAATAGTTAAAAAAATTAATAAAAATTTCAGACCTTTGTACTCCATGCCTTCTGGCCTAGACTACCTTAGTAAGTGAGCAGCTTTAAGATAACGTAGTAAATTCAATTAAGTAAGCCGTGAAGATTCCAAGTTCAATCTGGACATTACTCATTGGCATCGTGCTAACACTCGCCAGCTTTTGGTACGGTCAAAATCACGGGCTGTTGCCAGCAGCAGCCACGGATGAAGCCGAATTAGTTGATGGTCTGTTCAACGCGATGATGATCATTTCTACAGGTATATTCCTGCTCGTGGAAGGTATTTTAATTTACTCTGCATTTAAATACCGTCGGCGTGCAGGTGACAATGAAGACGGCCCACCAGTTGAGGGCAATGTACCTCTAGAAATTCTCTGGACGGCGATCCCAGCAATTATCGTTATCGGTATTTCTGTTTACAGCTTTGATGTCTACAACGAAATCGGTGGCTTTGATCCCCATGCTATCCATCAAGCGCCGATGATGAATCAGGAGTCAATGGCAATGCCTGGAAGTGCTATGGCGGCAACTTTAAGCGATACTCCTCCTAGCACCGAACCCAACCTCAATCAAGAAAAATCTGATGAGGCAATGCAAGACCCAGCTACCGCAGAAGTTCGCAATGCTGACCAAATTCCTCAACTGCGGAATGCCCCAGGTGTCGGTATTGTTGCCCCGACAATTGGGGGCACTCCTGATAAAGCAGGTAAACCAGCAGGATTACAGGTTAATGTCACAGGTTTACAATATGCCTGGATTTTCACCTATCCTGAAACTGGTATAACTACAGGTGAAATGCACGTACCCATCGGGCGAGAAGTGGAAATCAATATGACAGCCAACGATGTCATCCATGCCTTTTGGGTTCCAGAGTTCCGCCTGAAACAAGATGCGATCCCAGGTAGGCAAAGCGAGATTCGCTTCACCCCCAAAACAGCAGGAGATTATGTCCTAATCTGTGCCGAACTTTGTGGCCCATACCACGGTGCAATGAGAGCGCCAGTAGTTGTTGAGTCAGAAGAAGCATTTGACAAATGGATGCAAGAACAGCTAGTTGCCAGCAAAGAAACACTAAATCAAGCCGTTGCTGTTAACCCAGCGAATCTATCCCCAAATGATTTTCTTGCTCCTTACACCAAGGACATGGGAATTAAGCCAGAAATCCTCCATCAAGTTCACCATTAGTCAATATGTTATTTAGTCAAAATCCAGTGACTAATGACCAATGACTAATGACTAATGACTAATGACTATGACACAAGCTCAGTTGCAAGAAACTGCCAATATCCCCGCCCTTAGTGAGGAACCAGGGGTCAGAAAATGGCAAGACTTCTTTGGCTTTCAAACCGACCATAAGGTGATTGGGATTCAATATCTAGTCACTTCGTTTATTTTCTACTGCATTGGCGGTGTAATGGCTGACTTGGTTCGCACAGAACTGCGAACTCCAGAGGTAGATTTTGTTACCCCCGAAGTCTACAACAGTCTGTTTACACTGCACGCCACGATCATGATTTTCTTATGGATCGTGCCAACCGGCGCAGGGTTTGCTAACTATCTAATTCCTCTGATGATTGGGGCAAAAGATATGGCATTTCCTCGGCTGAATGCTGTTGCCTTTTGGATGATCCCCCCTGCGGGTATATTGCTGATTGCCAGTTTAGCGGTAGGCGATGCACCGGATGCAGGTTGGACTTCCTACCCTCCCCTGAGTTTGGTAACAGGACAAGTGGGGCAAGGCATTTGGATTATGAGTGTCCTGTTGCTAGGTACGTCCTCAATTTTGGGGGCGATAAATTTCCTCGTAACATTGCTGAAGATGCGTATCCCTGGCATGGGCGTTCATCAAATGCCTTTGTTCTGCTGGGCAATGTTTGCCACTTCGGCGCTAGTTTTGGTATCAACCCCAGTCCTAGCAGCTGGTCTAATTCTGCTGGCTTTTGACTTAATTGCTGGGACAACATTTTTTAACCCAACTGGCGGTGGCGACCCAGTAGTATACCAGCACATGTTCTGGTTTTACTCTCACCCTGCGGTTTACATCATGATTTTGCCCTTCTTTGGGGCAATTTCAGAAATTATCCCCATCCATTCCCGCAAGCCGATTTTTGGCTATAAAGCGATCGCTTATTCGTCTCTTGCAATCAGCTTTTTGGGGCTAATTGTTTGGGCGCACCACATGTTTACCAGTGGTATCCCCGGTTGGTTGCGGATGTTCTTTATGATCACCACCATGATCATTGCCGTACCCACGGGAATTAAAATTTTCAGCTGGTTAGCCACCATGTGGGGTGGAAAAATCCGTCTTAACAGCGCCATGCTGTTCGCCATCGGCTTTGTTGGCACTTTTGTAATCGGCGGGATCAGTGGCGTGATGTTGGCAGCAGTGCCTTTTGATATTCACGTTCACGACACCTATTTTGTGGTCGCTCACTTGCACTACGTCCTATTTGGCGGTAGCGTACTAGGGATTTTTGCAGCCATTTACCACTGGTTCCCGAAAATGACGGGACGAATGATGAACGAATTTTGGGGTAAGGTTCACTTTGCCTTGACCATTGTGGGTTTAAACATGACCTTTTTACCCATGCACAAGCTGGGTTTAATGGGCATGAATCGCCGTATTGCTCAATATGACCCCAAATTCACAACATTGAACGAAATTTGCACGTATGGTTCTTACATACTCGCAATTTCGACATTCCCCTTCATCATCAATGCCATTTGGAG
This sequence comes from Chroococcales cyanobacterium, assembly GCA_038259325.1. Classification (GTDB taxonomy): domain Bacteria; phylum Cyanobacteriota; class Cyanobacteriia; order Cyanobacteriales; family Nostocaceae; genus Nostoc. The sequence continues at coordinate 2,993 of JBBSOX010000028.1, forward strand.
TTGGTTATACGGCGAAAAAGCTGGTAATAATCCTTGGAGAGCATTGACCTTAGAGTGGATGACAACCTCACCACCTGCGATCGAGAATTTTGATCAAACCCCAGTACTAGCTACAGGCCCATACGACTACGGTTTGGAAAGGGCTAACGAAGATGTACCTTTATATGATCCCAATCCCGTCTTATCTGGCGGGCCAAATTCAGTATTAAGAGCAGAACCCGACCCAGCTTTTGCTGCTAATCCCGAAGACCGAAAATAAACAGGGGACTAGAGACTAGGGACTGGGGACTGGGGACTGGGGACTGGTTAATTAATTCTCTTTCCAATGCCCCATGCCCCATGCCCCATGCCCAATGCCCAATGCCCAATGCCCAATGCCCAATTCCCCATTCCCCACTTATCAAAATTCATGCAAAGTCAAACTATTGACCCAGCTAAAACCGAACTAAATCATCACGCGGCGGAAGCGTCCGTCGGTCATCACGAAGAACATCCAGACCATCGTCTGTTTGGGCTAATTGTCTTCCTGATTGCTGAAGGGATGATTTTTATGGGACTGTTCGGAGCCTACTTGGCTTTCCGTGCTACCTTACCTGCATGGCCGCCAGCAGGTACTCCAGAATTAGAACTATTGTTACCTGGAGTCAACACTATCAATCTAATTTCTAGTAGTTTTGTCATGCACAATGCTGACACTGCTATCAAAAAGAACGATACGCGGGGTGCACAAATCTGGTTAGCAATTACTGCTGCGATGGGTGCTATCTTCTTGGTGGGTCAAGTATATGAGTATACCCATTTAGAATTTGGTTTAACTACCAATTTATTTGCTAGTGCATTTTACGTTTTGACTGGTTTCCACGGATTGCACGTTACCATCGGCGTTTTGGCAATCGTTGCTGTGTTATGGCGATCGCGCGTTCCGGGTCACTACAGTAACGAAAAGCACTTTGGCATTGAAGCAGCCGAAATCTACTGGCACTTCGTTGATGTAATTTGGATTATTTTGTTCGGATTACTGTATCTACTGTGAGTATTAATTATTAGTTGTTCATTCCACGCGAACAGCTTAAAAAGCCCCCACGAGGGGGCTTTTTTTTAACAAACTTTAGGGGTTTAAGTCCCCAGCAAGATAGGCAGCGCGAATTGAACGCCTAAATCTAAATCCCCGGACGCTCTCTACGAGACGCTGCGCGAACGCAGACTCGCTCTAAGCGTAGCTATGCCGCAGGCTTTACGCTGCGCTAACACAAAACGTAATTGCGTTAGCGTAGCGGTAGCGAGTCCGCGAGCGTCATTGCGAATTGCGAATTGGTTTAAGGGACTATTATGTTCCCGGACGAGAGCGAATACTATCAGGTATATGATGGCGATCGCCTAATATTTCTAACAAAGGCCCATTAACGTCAAATTTAACCATACTTACTGACGCGACCAAAATATTCACTCGATAGCGATAGCGTCCCAAATCAATTCCCAGTAAACTGCAAAGCATAATCCGAATCGTGGCTTTATGAGAAACTACTAAAACATTACCTTGGGGATGTTTTTCTTGAATTTCAGCAATTACAGGCATAGAACGGTTAGCAATATCTACCGCAGTTTCTCCACCTAGTGGTGCATTCCAAGCGGGTTCTGTCACCCATTTTATATAGTTTTCTGCGTAATTCTCTTGGGCAAACGATTTACTTTTCCTTTCCCATTCGCCGTAACTACCTTCTCTAAGTCCGTCACGCAACTGCATATCCATACCGATAGCATCGCAAAATGGCTTGGCAGTCGCAATTGTGCGCTTCATCGGGCTAACATAAACAGCCTCCCACTTCAATTTTTGATAAACATCGGCAAAACCGGATGCCATCTGCATTCCTTCAGAAGTCAACTCTGCATCAGTTTCACCGCAGAAATTACCACTTTGACTAAAAGTAGTTTCTCCATGTCGCAGTAAATATAAATTGAGTGTCATAGCTTGTATCGCGATTGGGATAAAAGAGTTTGTGCAAAAATAAAATATCATCAATCTCGCAATCGAGTCTGTGACATCAGCACAAAGTAATCAACCAAAAAGGTCTATCAACCACAAACTTTTGTCAACGAGATCAAAAGTAGCGGTTTCCACTATAAGTTTCGCTAAATGCAACAGAATTATTGTAAGTGATAAAGCCGCGAGTAAAAGGTAGGAAATGTTGGAAAAGTTGGATGTTTTGTAGAAACTATTGAATAAATCTAAAAAATTGACAATTTACACCTATTTAACTCAAAATTCAGCACTTGAGTTTTACTCTAAAGCCTTACTTGCTCTTGCTGTTGCTCTATTTTAATTTTGTCGAACTTACGTTGATATGACAACGCGATCGCGGTTAGTGATGAATAAAATCTGGTATAAAATTGTGGTAGACACTGGAGGAAAATTTATGTGCTTAAATTCCACTGTTCAAGGATTTGTCAGTAATCAAACCCAACAGTTGAACAATAAATCTCTTAACTACTGAATGTTGTCTTCTGCCCGGAGTTATAGGTACTGTGGACTAGTATAAACTTTACTTAAGTGATAAAATTAGTGAGCTATTCCAGAAATAAATTTTATATTAAGATACTTATAAATATGTTAGATGAACCAATCAAGCGGCTAACCATAAAAATGCTCAAAAGCATAGCTCGTCTGAGAAGCTGACTACCTCAAATACTAACAAACCTAGCGGCAGGCATTCATAGCCTCACCCAACGCTCTAAATGGTCAGTAAATTAACAATTAGTATACGCCACATGAGCCAGAACCCTCTAGTTAGAAAAAAACTTCGGAGTCGCTTTGAGACAGTCAAACTGCTAGAAAGCGGAGGAACTGGTAATACTTATTTGTTAGCAGGCACTATACGTAAAAGGCATCAATATTCTCCCGCCAGAAAAATACTTCGGAATCGCTTTGAGATTGTCAAACACATAGGAAGCGGAGGATCTGGTGATACCTACTTAGCCGTAGACCTAGATTTACCAGGACGGCCCCATTGTGTTGTCAAACATTTCCACCCAAAAGATCCCAATCCTGCTGTTCTACCTATCGCTAAAAACCTATTTGATCGGGAAGCGGAAGTTTTATACCAGCTAGGTAATGACCACGACCAAATTCCTAGACTGTTTGCCCATTTTAATGAAGATGGGGATTTCTATTTAGTCCAGGAATTTATTGATGGTCATGCATTGACTCAAGAAATTTTGCCAGGTCAGCGTCTTAACGAAAATACAGTCTTAAATTTATTAAAAGACATCCTAGAAGTGCTGTCCTTCGTCCACGAAAATAACATCATTCACCGCGATATTAAGCCCCAAAATTTAATGCGGCGGCACTCCGATCAGAAAATTGTGCTGATTGACTTTGGGAGTATTAAAAAAATTGGTGCTTTAGGAGCAGGCTTAACAATTGCTGTTGGGACTCCTGGCTATATGCCAAGCGAACAGGCTAAGGGAAAGCCAAAACTTTGCAGCGATATCTATGCAGTAGGGATGATTGGCATTCAAGCTTTGACAGGTTTAACACCTGAACAGCTACAAGAAGATCCTAATACTGGACAAGTTCTCTGGCGTGATAAAGTGCAGGTAAGTGATAGTCTTGCAAATATTTTAGATACAATGGTTCGCGATCGCCATAGCCAGCGTTACCAATCTGCCACAGAAGCTTTGCAAGCGCTAAATTCTGATCTGTCGTTGTCAGAGTCCTTACAATCTGCTGTCATAAACCAAAACACTGATGATAGCTATTTACTAAGTTATAAAAACTTTCTTTTGTTGCTGGGAATAGGGCTTGGTGCTACCACTAGTTTGATAGTACTAGTTTTAATCTATACATTCATCAATACAGGGACATCGCCTCCAAACCAACCGACTCAATTAAATAATTTTAGAGAAAAATTGCTTGAGCCACGGTTCACTAGTATAAATGTCAAGAGCTTAGTAGCTAAATCAGCAGCTAATAGAGGAGTCTATAAAAGCAATTCCACCATTGCAAAAACTGGTAAAGAGGAGATTGAACCTTACTGCATTAGAAAGACTTAATCATCTACCAGCGGTCATAAAATTTGCTATTTACTGGCTTACTCCAGATTTCTTCTTAACCTAAATATTTATAGATTCCTGTAGGATAAATAAAATAAACAATATTTAAAGATATGGACGATACAAATCAAAGAAAAGCTTTAATTAACGGTGAAATCGGCCTTTTTCTTAAAGGTTTGATTATTGGGAAAGTGCTGACACTTATGGTTATTGGCGGACTGCTTTGGTGGTTACTCAAGCCGAATTTAGCGTCCCGCAACAGCGTTAATTCCTCTAATCAAAATTTAAACACCCTCTCTAGTACTGGATCAACTTTTCAGACAGTTGCTGATGTCCCCAATGACTCATTCAACTACGGAGGCAGCACAGCTTGGGCATCTATTCGGCAATTAGTAGATTCTCAGATCCAGAGCGATCGCCCTGAACTACAATTACGCTATGTAAACCCTGTTAATGATAGCCCTGGTTCTAGCTCCGGCATTCGGATGTTGCTTGATGGGAAACTAGACTTTGTTCAGTCTTCTCGTCCCCTTACAGATGAAGAACAAGCTATGGCAAAAGAGCGAGGCTTCACCCTTGAGCAACGTCAGGTGGGTAGGGATGGGATAGCGGTGGTAGTCAACCCATCACTCAATGTACCTGGTTTAACTGTTGAACAATTGCAGCAGATTTATTTGGGACAAATTACTAACTGGAATCAAGTAGGTGGGCCAAACCTAGCCATTACACCTTTTTCGCAACGACCAAAGGACGCAGATACAGTAATATTCTCTAGCAACAGCGACTTAAAGGGGCAAACACTTGGCTCTAATGTGCAGTATGTCTACTCTACTACAGAGGCAGTGCGGCAACTCAGCAAAACCCCTGGCGGTGTCTATTACGCTTCTGCCCGTTCAGTATTACCTCAATGTAGTGTCAAAGCTTTGCCATTGGGTAGTACTTCTAATCAGCTAGTTCCTCCCTACCGCGAACCTTTGGTATCGTCTGAGCAGTGTCCCCGTCAGCGCAACCAGCTAAATACTCAGGCGATTAAAGATGGCAGTTATCCGATGATTGCTAATTTATTTGTAATTATTAAGCAGAATAAAGGTCGAGAACAGCAAATTGGGGATGCATATAGCAAATTTTTATTAACTGACCAAGGGCAAAGGGCAATTGAGCAAGCTGGTTTCGTCGGGGTTAACTAGTAGACATCTGGTGAAAATAAATGTAGAGACGTTGCATTGCAACGTTTCTACAAGGGTTTCAGGTAACGCATAATTAATTTCTGGAGATGTCTAGTAAATTTGGATGACAATTAAGCCCCCCTTACCCTAAATACCCGACTTCTTAAGAAGTTGGGTATCTAGAAGTATAGACTTGTGCGCGGTCGTAGCTAGAACTGTGAACTACCAGCTTGAAGAATCTGTTGAGCAATCAGGTTTAGTTCGGGAAAAATAGGTGATACGATGCGGTCATTACCTCTAAATTGCGTAACTTGGTATTCATCGTCAACTAATTGATAGATAGAGATAGTGGGTTGTTTAGGATTACCGATAAACTTTTTACCCCCTATAGCTAAATAATCAACAATCCAATATTCTTTTATACCTATCTCCTCATATTCACCTAGCTTTTTATGATAATCATCTCGCCAGTTAGTACTAACAACTTCAATTACTAAAGGAATAGAATCGGCAAATTCAACCGTAGAATATTTCTGCCAAAGAGGCTCTAACTTTAAAGCAGGACGGTTGAGTAATAGCAAGTCTGGAGAATAGCAAGACAGACTAATAGCAGATTTAACTAATGCTGTTTTTGGGATGAAATAAGGTAAGCCATTGCGAACGTACTCAACTGCAATTTTTTCAACCAAAAACCCAACAATATCTTCATGGTCTCCTACTGGTTGTGCCATTTCAACAATCACGCCATCATGTAATTCATACCTTCCACCTTCAGGGCGCAAAGCTGCAAAATCTTCAAAGGTTACTAATTTGGGTATAGCTTGAGTCACGTCGCTTCGCTCCGAATTCAAAATTCAAAATTCAAAATTCAAAATTAATGATCCACATAAATAAATTTAGTTGCTCTGTATCCTTTTCGTTTTCGGTCATAAATTGCCTACCTTAAGTCATTGTTATTAGGTTTTTCATCACAGATTATTCAAATCGCTACTTCCTTTTAATTATTCTGCATTGCTGCGGCGAGTTTTTCTAGATTTTCACGAACAGCCACACTACGAATATGATTTACACCCCAAACTCGTTCACAAATATCTAAAGCTTGCAAATAAAGCGGTTCGGCTTCAGCATAACGTCCAGTTTCACGATAAATTTCTGCCAGATTATTCAGACTTTCGGCAACATTGGGATGATTTTCTCCCAATAGGTGCTTATCAAGTTCTAAGGCTTTTATACACAAGGGTTTCGCTTCATTGTAACGCCCCTGCTCCCTGTACATATAACCAAGAGCATAGATAGTATCTGCTAAAAGCGGATGCGCCTTTTGCAATAGACGCTGCTTGAGTTCCAATGATTCCCAAAACAAAGATTCTGCTTGCTCGTAGCGTCCTTGAGCGCGGTATATCAATCCTAAATTGTGCAAATCTGTTGCAACATCAGGATTCTCTTCTCCCAAAAATCGCTTATCTAATTCTATTGCTTGTAGCGACAACGGTTCAGCTTCACTAAAACGTCTTTGATGATAATAAAGTAGCGCTAAATTATTCAGTATGAGAGCGAAAGAAGGATGATTTTCACCAAGCAGACGTTTTTCGAGTTCTAATGATTGCAGATACAAAGGTTCTGCTTCGTCATAACGTCCTTGTTCATCATACAGTAGTGCCAAATTGTTCAGACTGGCAACAACATCGGCATGATTTTCTCCTAACAGACGTTTCCTCACTTCTAAAGCTTCTTGATATAGAAGTTCTGCTTTACTATATTGTCCAGTAGATTTGTAGAGTCCTGCCAAATTATTCAGGCTAGTAGCAAAAGCCGGATGGTTATCTCCTAACAGGCGTTTCCTTAGTTCTAAAGCTTGTTTATATAATGGTTCAGCTTCGCTGTAGTGTCCTGTTGCACGATATATTCCTGCTAAATTGTTGAGGTTAGTAGCTAAGTCTATTTGCGAACCTGATTCATTTTGTAGCTCAATTGCCTTACGCCAGTACTTTATTGCTAATTCTTGTTCTTCTTGATAATTCTGAGACTCACCCCGATCTAATCTGCTGCGATAAATATCACCTAAGCTTGAATATAAGGTAGCCAAGGTAGGATCTTTAGTTCCCTGTTCCTGTTCTACTTTCTCGATTAGCCTTTGTAAATCTTGAATGGGTAAGAAAAAGCGATTAGTTTCATTAGTATCTGTACTAGCTAATTCTGTGTCCCTAAAAACAAAGCGTATATGTTCTAATTCTTTACCAGGAATAGCACTCGTCTTTTTAGATTCAAACCGAAATACACCGTTGCGCCAACTCCAAAAATCAGGGGCTTTTTTAATCAGATTGACTAAAATTTGGTTAGTTACCCAAAGCACGATCGCAAACGGAAATTCCCGTAATCCTTCCCTTGTCCACTGTAAGTAACCAAAAAATTTCTCCTGTTCCGATTGCTCATTTCCCAACCTGAGAAAATAAAGTTGTTCAGCACCCGTCACAGTGATTACTGCCGAGTTATGCTGACGGAGATATTCTTCTTGTTGTACCAGTTGGTTAAGAGCAGCTTTGAGGCTTGGTTCCTGACGCGCTAAGGTGATTCGATATGGACGGAAGCCAGATTGTAGTTCGGCTTCATACTGGGCAATAATCTCATCACGAAAGCTAGCATCATCACAAACTGCAATTAGTAAATTTAATCCCCGTTTTTGAGCTTCAACAGAAACAATTAAATCATCATACGCATCTTGATTCTCTCCTTGATCAAATAATTCTTCATTTAACATTAATTGCCCCCTGTCTTTTCAAGCTTTCGATAATAATTGGATGAACATCGTACCAAGTTTCATCAGTGCGATATTCTAAAACATACAGCCCATGAAGTAAATCCAAAAACTCTGCTTGTTTGGGGTCATTGGGCATAAATTGTTCATAGACACTCTGCAAAATATCTATATCAACTTTTCCTAAACGTATAGAAAAATCATTGCGGATTTTATTGATTGCTTGCAGGAGAATTTTATCATCAATAATAACTTCGCCTGCGGGATTTCGCCGAATCATTCGCAAACAGATGCGGCAACATTCCTTAGCAATCCGAATTAACTCTCGCAATACACCACCACTGTAAATTACGATTTTTTCAGCCGTCTCTGCCGCGATTAATTCACTAGGAATCCGCTTTTGTAAAACTTCACCAAGAATCTTTGTTGCTTCCGGGCGAGGTTGGGCATTAGGAAAGCGATTTTTACCTTTATCAAATATTTTCAATACAGGCATTGCCACAACTTGGTCGTTGGTTTCAGTAGCAATTATTGTGCTGATAAATGTTTCCCGAAGTACTGCGATCGGGATAGTATAGATAATTTGAAAGTTAGGTTGGCAAAGAGCTTTAATGTTATCTCGATAAATCTCGTTAACTCTGCCTAAGTCAAGTTTATCTAAATCATCAATAATTACTAAAACGTTTTGTTTAGTTGCAGCTTGGATTAAAGCAGCAATTTCATTAATTCTGGCAACTAAATCTGACAACTTGCGTTCAAATTCTTGCTTAATTTCATCCCGAACGCTAGCATCAGCTTTTAATTTAGAACTAATCAATTTTAATAGGTCAAAACCTATACTAACTTCTGCTTGCAAATTTGATTCTTCAGTGCGAGTGCGGGTAGCAAACCACTTATAAAGAGCTTCTTTAGTAGATTGTGGAATATCAACTCGGCGGGCTTCTGCCTCTGTCATTAAATTAACTGCGATCGCAAACAGTATATTAATATGATTAACCGCCGACATTTCAATTTTGTCAGCAATAGAAAACAGAACTACAAAATATTTATCTTGAATTTGTCTGCTAAACTCAGCTAACAAAGTAGACTTACCACATCCCCGATGTCCTGTAAAGACAATTTTGCCATCTCCATTAGGACTATCTTCTACTAATTGGTTCAGGTCTGCAATCAAATCATCACCATATTCGACTCGAAATCTTTCCATTTCGTTCCGTTCCATTAACGGAAACAGTTCGAGATTACTGTATGCTTCTTGAAAGGAATTTAATAAATCTTGAGACATTGGATAGTGCTGTAAAGGTTCTAACTATCCATATAATGGCTCATGATTTTTGAAGTAGAAGTTTAGGTAATGTCTAGGATAGAGTATGCCTACATAACTTCTCAAATTCCGTTAATAAATAACTACTAGGTGAGTGGAATTTTATGTCTTAAAAAGAGATGCCCTAATAGCCAAATTTCAACCTATCAATAAGTAACAGAGGTCAATAATCAATAAGACTGAATGATAGATTATACATTCGATAATTTAAACTGAATAATAGATTATACAGATAACATCCTGAAAGCTACTTAACATATAAATAAGATAAAATTTTCAGTTATAAAAATAAATTTTTAGTGTGCTTGGTCTCATCCCCCTCTAGGCGATGCGATGAGTAGCTGTTGTTACTATTGGTTAGTAGTCTGCCAAGGAATCATTGACGAGTACATTCTCTCTCATGACGGCGATAAATCGCGTCTCTACATGAGGGCTTTCTCGCTATCCCAAGCGTATTGGGATAAAACTAGTGACTTGTGTGTACACCGTAGCCTTTTAGGAGAGAGGTCAAACTTATTGCATACAAACCAGCGATCGCTATAACCTGGGTTTTAGCACCCTTTTAACCAAACATGGATTATGAAAAAGCTGATCAACAAGCCGGAAGACTTTGTGCGGGAAAGTCTAGAAGGTATGGCGGCGGCTCATTCCGATTTAATTAAACTGAACTACGATCCCGCTTTTGTCTATCGAGCCGATGCACCTATTCCGGGTAAAGTAGCAATTATTTCAGGTGGTGGCAGTGGACATGAACCAATGCACGCTGGCTTCGTGGGCAGAGGAATGCTTGATGCTGCCTGCCCTGGCGAGGTTTTCACTTCACCGACTCCTGACCAAATGCTAGAAGCAGCAAAGCTTGTTGATGGAGGCTCTGGTATCCTTTATATCGTCAAAAATTACAGTGGCGATGTGATGAACTTCGAGATGGCAACGGAGTTAGCCCGTGCTGAGGGCATTCGATCGCTAAATATTTTGATTGATGACGATGTAGCAGTCAAGGATAGTCTCTATACCCAAGGGCGGCGGGGTGTGGGAACAACAATACTGGCGGAAAAAATTTGTGGCGCGGCGGCTGAGGCTGGGTATGATTTGCCACAAATAGCAAATTTATGTCGCCGAGTAAATCTGAATGGACGGAGTATGGGAATTGCTCTAACATCTTGTACAGTCCCCGCTAACGGAACGCCGACATTTGAATTGAGCGATCGCGAAATCGAATTAGGTATCGGTATTCACGGTGAACCAGGAATAGAACGCACAGCTATCAAACCAGTAGACGAGATTACCGAAATTTTGATGCGATCGCTCCTTGACGATGCAGCATACAGCCGCACATTACGCGAGTGGGATGAAGACAAAGGAGAATGGGTAGATGTAGAACTAACAAATCTACCATTTGCCAAAGGCGATCGCTTGTTAGCTTTTGTCAATAGTATGGGTGGAACTCCGATTTCTGAACTGTATATTGTTTACCGCAAACTCGCCCAAATCTGCGAACAGCAAGGATTGCAAATTGTGCGAAACTTAATAGGCCCTTACATCACATCTCTAGAAATGCAAGGTTGCTCCATTACCCTGCTGAAATTAGATGATGAGATGATCCGGCTATGGGATGCACCAGTAAAAACGCCGAGTTGGCGTTGGGGAATTTAACTAATTACGAATTATGTTGAGTCAAGCGCAGATATTACAATGGTTGCAGGCTTATGCAACCGAGATAGAGCAGAATAAAGCATATTTGACAGAATTAGATGCTGCGATCGGAGATGCGGATCATGGGATCAATATGGATCGCGGCTTCAAAAAGGTAAGCGCTCAGTTACCAACTCTTACAGACAAGGACATCAGCAGCATTCTCAAGGCAGTGAGTATGACCTTGATTTCTTCTATTGGCGGTGCGAGTGGCCCTCTTTATGGCACCTGGTTTTTACGAGCCAGTACAGCAGTAGTTAGTAGGCAAGAATTAACAGAACAAGATGTTTTAGGGCTACTCCAAGCAGGCTTAGACGGCGTGCTGCAACGTGGCAAAGCGCAACTAGGAGACAAAACAATGTTGGATGTGCTATCTCCGGCTGTAGACGCTTTTGGGCAAGCTGTAGGAGAAAGTAAGGGAACATTGGAAGCCATGCAACAAGCTGTAGCAGCAGCCCAAAGGGGGTTGCAAGAAACTATACCAATGCAGGCCAAAAAGGGACGGGCTAGCTACCTGGGGGAACGGAGTATTGGACATCAAGATCCGGGAGGGACTTCTGCTTATTTGATGTTGAAGAGTTTACTAAGGGTGTTAGAAAGTTCTGACGAATTTTGAGTTGAAAAATTCAAACTTATCTAATTATCTGATTCACAACAGATGTACTCTGGATTCGCCATTTACCTCGTTCTCGAATCAAATCATACCGAACTCGCAAATTATCGTTAGAAGACCTTTGAAACTGACCATTTTCATAGAACTGTGCCACTTCCTTAACCGTAGCTTCCACTGCGGCACGATCTGCAAATAAATCAATTTTCTCAACAGATTCTATCTTCAAGCTATGGTCATATTTGCCGTAGCGATTGTCTGACCGATACTGTTGAGCAATCAGCCGCCATTGAGATAAAGCGGAACCAGTTAAAATCTGATCTAAATTACTAATGTCATAATTGGGCCCTAAAGCTGCGGCTTTGGTCGAGAACCAAGTCCGAATAACTTCCTCTGCCGTTGCATTTGTTAAAGGGACATCTGTTACTTGTGGTTTATCATTTGGATTAGGAATAGATACTGGTGGTTGATTCATCTCTACAAACAACTCTATACCACGCAGAGAGGGTGGAGGAAAAAACAGATTTTTTAACCATCCAAAAGTTGTTGTCGCTAACACCCAGAAAACTAATATACTCACCAAAGAAATAAACACTCTCCATACCAGCCGTGTTTTCCCTTCTATGGTGTTAGCAAAAGTTCGCCGCCGCCGAGGACGACGAGAATGAGGACGATTATCTGGTACACGCTCTCGGTTTGCAGATGGAGTAGGTTTTCTGCGTCTACGCTTTTGGTTATGGCCGGGTGCAGCAGTCTTACCTGAACCGTTTAAATGCTGATTAGTACCTCTGCTCATCCGTTCGGCAGTGGGAACCTCTGATTTTACACTCCCAGATGAATCCCACATCGGTAGTGAGAAGTTTGAATATTCGGGTGTTTCTTTTGTTGGTGTTTCTGGCAAATCTAGGTCAGGGGTTCTGCTGTGATTAAATTGCGCTGAGGTCTTAGTTGAATTGTTGTGGAAATGGGGCTTATTTGTTTGGGTCTGGGGAAAATATTGGGAATTAATTACAGCCCATTCATTAGTTGTTTCTGCATCAGTTGGCAGTGCTTCTAAATAGGCTTGCACCTGTTGATTAGCAAAGTAATCTTTCAGGAAAGCTTGCTGGTTTGCTAAATCCCGAAAATGGGGAAATACTTCGTGTTGCAACCACTGTTCTGCATATAAACACAGCCCTGGTAACAAGTCTGGAGAATCTTGAGATTTTTCCCGAATAAAAGCTAAAGCTTCGTACTCCTGACTAAGTTCTAAAACACGAGTTGCTTCTTCAGTTTGTCCCAAGAGTAACGCACATAGAGACTGTTCTAAATGTACATCTTGGCGTTTGCCCAGACGCATGAGCATCTGCCTTGCTTGACGAATTAAAGCAGGTTGTCGTTGAGCAAATCCCCGCGCTATCAAGGCATAAACAGCTAAGTAAGTTGCAACAGCAGAATTGCGTTTGCTTTGGGCTTCAAATAACTTGTGCTGCTCTGCAACTGTTAAGTGGTTGCGTAACTGTTGGATAAACCGCAGAAAGTCATCTATGTTTAAACCAGAGTCATCATTGTTCGTGCCATCAATCCCGCCACGATCTTCTAAGAGGTTTTGTAATAATTCCAAACCTTGCTGTCGTTCGGCGGTCTTTTCTTGAGGTAGTGCTAGCAACTCCAAAATTCGATATGGTCGCAACTTGTAAAGATCGGCCTGAATTTCTGACTGTAAAGTGGAGAACAACCCTTCGCGTACTAGCAGTTCTTGACCAGTTTCTAGAGATATGGCGGCATTTTCATAGTGACCTTGCTGCCACTGTTCCCGACCTAATTCTAGACAAGCAAGGGCAACAGTGAGAACAACATCTGGATGTTCAGCGCTTTGATAAATTTCTTCGTCTGCTAAATTATTGCCCTTTTTGGCACTTGTAGTACTATTTTTATTTACTAAGTACGGACGACCTAGTTTCAATACAAGTTCGTATTCTCCCAACTCTTGCAAAATCAATAAAGCGCCAACTAATTCGTCTTGGCTAATTTCGATGCCTAGACTCTGGGTGTCAATACCCCTTTTGGTGCTTTCTGGACGATTTTCCAGTGCTACTGCGGCAGCAGCAAGGTTATCTGGGTCATAGGCGTGAGCAAGATAGAGATGATCGTAGGTACTGCGTTGTTTTGGATCTGATAAAACCACGTAAGCTTCTTCTATGAGTTGTTTACGAGAAGAAATTGCTGCCTGAGAATACTCACGTCGAGGCAATTGTACAATGCGATCGCTGTATGCCTGTCGCAATTGTTCTTCACTTGCCGCTAACGGTAGTCCTAAAATTCGGTAGTAATCTAGCGGAATTCGCACAGCCTACTTCCCCTGCACCGTGATCAACATAATTCACCTAGAGCTTTCCAGGCCTGTAAAACTGTGCCATAAAAATGCCGTATAGAATTTACTCTACAAGTGTATATTGCAACAACTTGTTTTGTACCTTCCCGAAATTTTGAGTCACATTCTAGTACTAATTTTTTGCTTTCGCCTAGAAAGCCTCAATTTTTTGTCTTAATTCTTAGTATTTTTGTTTAACACAACTATTATCAGCCTTCGATAGCACAAACCACAACTACCGTTTTTAATTACGGCATAATTGTTGTGGTTGCAAGAATCTATTGATGATTGATTTTTTTGGGGCTTTCCCACTAGGAGGTTAATAAAATACTACTATTGGGGGTTGACCCTGATAACTAGAGAGGGAAATCATATCATAATTTACCTTTAATTACAATTATCTATTTGGGTATAGAGACTTTTGCCTCCTTTTTTTTTAAATTGTTAATGGATATGCAGAAAGCAGTTTATCTTGATTGCTAGTCTATGAAGGGGAATGGTGAGAGAGAAAAACCTAAAGCGATAGATAATATTGTCGTTAGAGTCAAATCCTCACTGGGCATGGGCTGAAAAGTTAAAAACCAAAAATTAAAAATTCAGCTATTCCCTAAGACCCTTTTTTGGTGCATAAATAAAGTTTGATTGTTGAGTCTTGCAAACGCTAGCCTGTTAAAAGCTGAAGTGTTATCAGACCAACTTATTTAAGACCTAAGTTTAAGTTGTACAAAGGGATACTCAAAAATAATGGTTCAAGAGCGTACTTTACCCACATTTAATCCTGCTACTACGCACATTACTAAGGAAGAAGGGTTACGGTTGTATGAGGATATGGTACTAGGGCGCTTGTTTGAAGATAAGTGCGCTGAAATGTACTACAGGGGCAAAATGTTTGGTTTTGTCCATTTGTACAACGGTCAAGAAGCCGTTTGCAGCGGTGTTGTGCAGTCCATGCGACCGGGTGAAGATTACGTTTGTAGTACTTACCGCGACCACGTTCATGCTCTCAGTGCGGGTGTACCAGCAAGAGAGGTAATGGCAGAATTATTTGGCAAAGCCACAGGTTGCAGCAAAGGGCGCGGTGGTTCCATGCACATGTTTTCTGCTGAACATCGCTTGCTGGGTGGCTATGCTTTTGTGGCTGAGGGAATTCCTGTAGCAGCTGGAGCGGCTTTTCAAAGCAAATACCGCCGCGAAGTGTTGGGAGATAAAAATGCTGACCAAGTAACGGCTTGCTTTTTTGGCGACGGTGCAGCTAACAACGGTCAGTTTTTCGAGACGCTAAATATGGCAGCTTTATGGAAACTGCCAATTCTTTTCGTAGTCGAAAATAATAAGTGGGCCATTGGGATGTCTCACGAACGAGCCACTTCTCAGCCAGAGATTTATAAAAAAGCCAGTGCATTTAACATGGTGGGCGTGGAAGTAGATGGCATGGATGTACTAGCAGTTAGAGCCGTGGCCCAAGAAGCTGTAGCTCGTGCCCGTGCAGGTGAAGGGCCAACATTAATTGAGGCGCTTACCTACCGCTTCCGGGGTCACTCCTTGGCTGACCCTGATGAAATGCGAAGCAAAGCTGAGAAAGAATTTTGGTTCGCCCGTGACCCAATTAAGAAGTTGGCAGCTTATTTGCTGGAGCAAAATCTGGCGGATGAGGGAGAAATCAAAGCCATTGATCGTAAAATTCAGGATGTAATAGACGACGCGGTTAAATTCGCCGAAAGCAGCCCAGAACCAGACCCAAGCGAGTTATATCGTTTTGTGTTTGCAGAAGACGAGTAAATTATAGGGAGTGGGGAGTGGGGAGTAGGGAATAGGGATTTAGAGTATGCCTAATGCCCCATGCCCAATGCCCCATGCCCAATGCCCAATTAGGACTAAAATTTGTGTTTAGCATTGCAGTTCAACAGCAACAGTACAAGACTTACATTCTGTCTGACGAAAGCGCTGGTTCTCAATTGGAAGTCGTACCCGAACGCGGTGGTATCATCACCCGTTGGCGCATTCAAGGGCAAGAAATTTTCTACCTGGACACTGAACGCTTTACTCATCCTGAGTTGAGTGTCAGAGGTGGGAATCCAATTTTGTTTCCTATTTGTGGGAATCTACCAGATAATACTTACACTCACAACGGGCAACAATATACTCTCAAACAACACGGTTTTGCACGTGAATTGCCGTGGAAAGTAACAGAACAGAAAACTGGAGATAAAGCTAGTCTCACTGTTGTTCTTGATAGCAACGAACAAACCAAAGCAGTTTATCCTTTTGATTTTCAGCTGGCTTTCACATACGAACTTCAAGGTAATACCTTAGAAGTCCGCCAGCAATATAAAAACTTGTCATCCACACCAATGCCCTTTTCGGCTGGTTTCCATCCCTACTTTCTGTGTGGTGATAAAACTCAGCTAGAGCTTGAAATTCCCTCTAAGCAGTATCAAGATAATCAAACTAAGGAATTTCACTCTTTTGATGGCAATTTTGACTTTAGCCGTGATGAAATTGATTTTGCTTTTGGACAGCTAACCAGTAAATCGGCCACTGCGATAGATGGCAGCCGGAAGTTGAAACTCACCTTGGATTATGATGATTTCTCTACCTACCTGGTATTTTGGACAGTCAAAGGCAAAGACTTCTACTGTCTAGAACCGTGGAGTGCCACCCGTAATTCTCTCAATACTGGTGATAACCTGACTGTGTTAGCTCCAGGAGCTAGCCATACAGCATCTATAAGGTTGACTGCTAATTTTTTCTAAACCCCTTTACAAATCTATAGATGTATATGCTATGATTGCAAAGTTGCGAAATGCAGCGAAAGGGTCGCTAACTCAACGGTAGAGTACTCGGCTTTTAACCGATTAGTTCCGGGTTCGAATCCCGGGCGACCCATAAAATTAACATAATATTATTAAATTAAAAGAAGGCGATCGCAGCATCCAAGAAATTTCTGCAATTCGGTAGTATAGGCATAGACTATTCCAAAACACCATTGTCATGGTAAAAACACTTCCACAGGATTGGACAATTCCCCTTCTGGAAAATGGCGACAAACTTAGCCTTTATGAATTTGAGCGTCGCTACAACGGCATGCCTAACTTGAAAAAAGCCGAGTTGATTGAGGGAATTGTCTACATTATGCCTGCTGCTTTGCGTTTTAGAAGTCACGGTCAACCGCACGGTTGGATTCTTACATGGCTCGGTACTTACGAAGTCGCAACACCTGGTGTAGCTTTGGGAGTAGAACCCACTGTGCGCTTAGACTTAGATAACGAACCTCAACCAGATGCTGTACTTCTAATCAATCCAGAAGCGGGTGGTCAAGCAAGGCTGAGTGAAGATGATTATATTGAAGGCGCACCAGAGTTAATTGTCGAAATTGCTGCTAGTAGTGTCGCCATCGACCTCCATGCTAAAAAACAAGCCTATCGTCGCAATGGAGTCAAAGAATATATTGTCTGGCAAGTACTCGATCAAAAATTGACGTGGTTCTATTTGGAACAAGGTGAGTATCTAGAGTTGGCTGCTGATAGTAATGGTATTCTGCGAAGTCAAATTTTTCCAGGGTTGTGGTTAGGGGTTGCAGAATTATTAGCGGGGAATATGCAGTCCGTGTTGAGTGTTTTACAAACAGGTTTGCAATCTCCTGAACACGCAGCATTTGTTCAGATACTAGAGCCTTTTGCTTGATGCGATCGCTTGTAGATTTGCCAAAATAGTTAGGAGTGCGATCGCTTTCAAATGACCATTTGGGATACTGGGCTACCAGAGCTACTAACTGTAGGGTAACTAAATCTACAGCAATACAGAGCAACGATGGTGCATAGTACAGCAGTAGAGAGCAAGTATAGAACATAGTTATAGTAACGATGGCATAAACTTTTTCAACATAGATACACGACACTAGTTATAATTTCCTATAAGTTGAAAAAACTCTTAAGATTTAGCGTAATAAATACGCTTTTCTCAGACCGACTAGCTGACAACCACATTAGGAGGACTATCTATGGCGCTTGTACCACTGCGGCTGCTGTTGGATCACGCAGCTGAAAACGGTTACGGCATCCCAGCTTTCAACGTTAACAATTTGGAGCAGATTCAGGCGATCCTGAAGGCTGCTGTAGAGACAGATAGCCCCGTAATTTTACAAGCTTCACGCGGCGCTCGTAATTATGCTGGCGAAAACTTCCTCCGCCACCTGATTTTGGCTGCGGTAGAAACCTATCCTCACATTCCCATTGTCATGCACCAAGATCATGGGAATGCTCCTGCTACCTGCTACTCAGCAATCAAGAACAACTTCACCAGCGTGATGATGGATGGTTCTTTAGAAGCTGATGCTAAAACTCCCGCTAGCTTCGAGTACAACGTTAATGTTACCCGCGAAGTTGTAAATGTAGCTCATGCTTTGGGTGTAAGTGTTGAAGGTGAACTCGGTTGTTTGGGTTCTCTAGAAACTGGTGCTGGTGAAGCTGAAGATGGTCACGGCTTTGAAGGTACACTCGACCACTCACAACTGCTAACCGACCCCGATGAAGCTGTTGACTTTGTAGAAGCAACTCAAGTAGATGCTTTGGCTGTTGCCATTGGCACAAGCCACGGTGCTTACAAGTTTACCCGCAAACCGACTGGCGAAATTTTGGCAATCAGCCGCATTGAAGAAATTCACCGCCGTCTGCCTAACACCCACTTGGTAATGCACGGTTCTTCTTCTGTACCTGAAGATTTGCTTGCACTGATTAACCAGTATGGTGGTGCAATTCCTGAAACCTACGGTGTACCTGTAGAAGAAATCCAAAAAGGTATTAAGAGTGGTGTACGTAAAGTAAATATCGACACCGACAACCGTTTGGCTATTACTGCTGCTGTACGTGAAGCTTTGGCTAAAAAACCAGAGGAGTTTGACCCCCGTCACTTCCTCAAGCCTTCTATTACATACATGCAGAAAGTTTGTGCTGAACGCTATCAGCAATTTGGCACAGCTGGTAACGCAAGCAAGATTAAGCAAATTTCTTTGGAAGATTTTGCTGCTAAGTATGCTAAAGGTGAACTCAACGTTGTCACCAAAGCAGCTGCTAAAGTTTAATTTTGACAACAAATAAATAGGGGCATAGTCCTGTTATGCTCCTAAAAAACTAATGATTTTAATGTTGTCAGAAACCGGGTGTTTACCCGGTTTTTTGTTGTATTCATAAAGCCTGGGAATGGGGCATTGGGAAGACGACAAGGGGCAGGGGGCAAGGGGGAGAATAAAAAACTCTTTCTCTTTCCCCTCTGCTCCCTGCTCCCTGCTCCCTGCCCCCTGCTCCCTGCTCCCTGCCCCCTGCTCCTCACTCCCCACTCCCCACTCCCCACACCCCACACTCTAGAACACCCGCTGTTGTAAATATGGCATTTGACGGCGGACTTGTTCTAACCTAGTGGGCTTGATTTCTGCGATCGCAATTCCTGGTTTTTCCCCAGCATCGGCTAAAATTACACCCCAAGGGTCAATAATAACAGCGTGGCCGTGGGTTAGACGGCGACCGTAGTTATTGCCTGTTTGGGCAGGAGCAATGACGTAAGCGGTATTTTCGATGGCTCTGGCTTGTAGTAGTACTTGCCAGTGGTCTTTACCTGTAAAGGCGGTAAAAGCGGCGGGAATAAAGATAACATCGGCTCCTTTATCTGCCAGATGACGATACAGTTCCGGGAATCGGACATCATAACAAATAGAAAGCCCTAGATTACCAAGTTTTTCGGAAAAATAGACGGGCGGTAGTTGTGTACCAGCCACAACAGTGCTGGATTCACGATAGGTATTGCCGTCGGGGACATCAACATCAAATAGGTGTACTTTGTAGTAGCGAGAAAGTTCTTGACCGTTTGGGTCGATGAGTAGAGTGGTGTTATAAACTTTGCCTGTATTGTCTACGGGAACTGGAAAGCTGCCGCCTAAGATCGTAATTTGAAAGCGTTGAGCCATTTTTTTGAGAAATTTCTCACTTTCAAGAGCGATCGCATCACCTTGTGCGAGTTTATCTTTTTCTTCTCCCATATAGGAAAAGTTTTCTGGCAAACCTACCAATTCAGCACCTTGACGCACGGCAAGCTCTATTAATTCTTCTGCCTGTGCCAAATTTTTTTGTAGATCAGGCACACTGGTCAATTGAATAGCGGCGGCTAAATAAGACTTCATAGATTCAACAACGAACAGTTGATTTATGGAAGATAGATTATCAAAATATATCGCTACTTCAACATCTGTGGAACTTAATTAGAAATGCGTCAGTGTTCCTTTTCTTTAATAGACTTACTTTATTGCTGATCTTCATCTTCTTGTGGGTTCTAGAAAACTGAGCAAGATAAGGATTAGGTTGTGATCAAACCCTGATAAAAGCTATCTACTGTGGATATTTCTATTCTCATTCAAACATTTATCGCTGTCTTTGTCTTGGCGGATGCTGTGGGCAATATACCGATTGTTTTAGTTTTGACTAAGGGCATGATGCCAGACCAAAGAAACCAAGTTATAGATAAAGCAATTCTCATTGCGATCGTAGTTCTTTTGCTATTTGCCTTTGCAGGGCAAATAATTTTAAATTATTTGGAAATCAGTATCGGCTCTTTGCGAGTAGCAGGAGGACTATTGTTGCTGTTAATTGCTTTGCAAATGCTGCGGGGAGAATTAGATCAACCGATTATTGAGGAAGGACGCGATGTTGCAATTACTCCGCTAGCTTTACCACTTTTAGCAGGGCCAGGGACTTTGACGACGGTGATGTTGCTGATGTCGAAATCACAGAGTCCGCATATTGCTGTCGTGGTGGGCATAGTAGGGGCGATGTTTGTCACTTGGTTAATTTTGCGTTTAGCAAATCTGATTGACAAGTGGATTGGTGCAGAAGGTGGAGTGATTGTGACTCAACTTTTGGGTTTTTTGTTGGCGGCGCTAGCGGTGGAAATTGGTAGTACGGGAATTAGGGAGTTGTTTTTGAGCTAGAAAACTCCTAAAAATATTCGGAATCGGAAACTGTGTACAAATGTAAACAAGTTTGAAAGACGAGAAATTCGCGCCTCTCAAACT
Source organism: Chroococcales cyanobacterium (assembly GCA_038259325.1). Lineage (GTDB taxonomy): Bacteria > Cyanobacteriota > Cyanobacteriia > Cyanobacteriales > Nostocaceae > Nostoc. The sequence goes on from JBBSOX010000028.1 coordinate 24,003, forward strand.
TGTTTATAAAAATTAACCTAAAGTTAAACCAACGTGGATAACTCAAGAGAAATTGATTGCCGATTGAGTTTCAAAGATACTTTTCGAGAGTGGAAGCTAATGTAGTTTTAGGCACAGCGCCGACCACCATATCCACTTTTTGCCCACCCTTAAAAATCATTAATGTAGGAATGCTGCGGATGCCGTACTGACTGGCAACATTAGGATTTTCATCCGTGTTGACTTTGACGACCTTTATTTGACCCTTGTACTGTTCGGAGATTTCATCGACAACAGGAGCTACCATACGGCATGGTCCGCACCAGGGTGCCCAAAAGTCAACTAAAACGGGTACATCGCTGTCGAGTACTTCTTGCTTAAAACTAGAATCGGTAACTTGTGCGGCTGTTGACATGCCTAAAACCTTCGCCAATAATATCTGAACTTGGTGAAAATTCTACCATAGCAAAAACCTCAGCTTGGCAGCGCGAGGATGTACATTTGCAAAGAAGCTCTCTTATTTTATTTATAAACATAAGGAACCGCCCGAACAGTAGTCCGGGCGGAGTGTGGTGTGAGGAGTGAACGGAAACATTCGTCTCCGCTATCTCTATTGTAGGCGACATATCCAATTTTTCCAGCAATTGTTTAGGGGCTGGAAAAATTTATTGAAGAATTGGGGATTGGGGATTGGGGATTGGGGATTAGGGATTAGGGATTAGAATAACTTTTTCCCAGTCCCCAGTCCCCAGCCCCCAATTCTATTTCCCCATACCTAATTGTTGAGCTTTTTGGTAAACTTTACCCTCGGTTAATAAAGAGGGCGCAATCACAACTTCTACTTGTTGCATTTCTTTAATATTTTTAGCTCCTAAGGTGCCCATGCTCGTCTTTAAGGCTCCTAAAAGATTGTGAGTGCCATCATCTAGCCCAGCTGGCCCAACGAGTATTTGCTCTAAGCTACCGGTGGTGGCAACGCGAATGCGAGTGCCACGAGGCAACACTGGGCTGGGAGTAGCCATACCCCAATGATAACCTCGTCCTGGGGCTTCTGCGGCTCTGGCAAAGGGAGAACCAATCATCACACCATCGGCACCGCAGGCGATGCATTTACAAATGTCGCCACCGGTGATTAAACCGCCATCAGCAATGATGGGGATATAGTTACCAGTTTCCTTGTAGTAATCATCTCGTGCCGCAGCACAATCTGCGATCGCAGTCGCCTGTGGTACACCCACACCCAACACACCACGGGAGGTACAAGCGGCACCAGGCCCAATTCCCACCAGTACCCCAGCCGCCCCAGCTTTCAACAAATTCAAAGTGACTTCGTAAGTCACGCAATTTCCCAACACCACGGGGATGGGCATAGAACGGCAAAATTCTGCTAAATCAAGTGGTACTATAGACTCTGGTGACAGATGTGCAGTAGAAACTACCGTAGCCTGTACAAAAAATAAATCTGCCCCAGCTTTTGCCACTGCCTCACCATATTTACTGGCACCGGCTGGAGTTGCGCTTACTGCCGCAATGCCACCTTGTTCTTTAATTTCCTGAATACGTTTTTCAATTAATTCCGGCTTTATTGGTTCGGCATAGAGTTCTTGCATCAGGGCAACAAATTCATCTTTCCCCACAGAGGCAATCCGATCTAATATTGGCTCTGGGTCAGCATAGCGAGTTTGAATACCCTCTAAATTGAGGACACCTAATGCTCCTAACTGTGACAAACGTACAGCCATGCGAACATCTACTACACCATCCATCGCACTGGCAATTATTGGGATTTCTCGCTCAATATTGCCAATACGCCACTTAGTATCTGCCAAACTGGGGTCTAGTGTTCTGTTACCAGGGACTAGAGCAATTTCATCTATTCCGTAAGCTCTGCGAGCTGTTTTTCCCCGCCCAAGTTGAATTTCCACGCTTTAATTTTTCTCAAATCTGTTTAAGCTAGGGTATCAAATTGTGAGATATCTTGGGGTGTTTTTTTCCTGAACCACACAATAGATAGATTCGAGTTACCCAAGCCGCCACTCAAAACTTTGATGGACGTAAAGTATACACTAGGCAACCAAATGAGCAAAAATTGATAACTGTTGACTGTTAACCGTCAACAGTCAACAGTTAACTACCATCAAGAGTGTTTATATACTTTAGACGCGCATCAGCTTACTACTTAGTTAATATCACGATTATTAGCATTAATTGTCTTAATTTGCCTGTATTGAGTTAAGTCAAAATCATGCAAATTCCCACTGATAATTTACCGTTTATTTTTAGCTGCATCTACACCGGTGTAACCAGTTGCTATCCAAAGTATGGCTCTCGCTCCATCGCGGATAGATTTTTCGATAGATTCAGAAGGTTTTTCTGAAGGAACTGGCACTGGTTTTAAATAAATACCTCGACTACCTAAAATAATTTCGCCGATGATACAAGCCCGGCGCATGTGAAAATCTGAAGTAATCAAATAAACGCTCTTGATGCCACGAGCTTGCAAATCATCTACTAACGTAGTAAAATTAGTAACTGTATCTACGGCCTCATAGTCCAAGTGTAAACGTTTGGGATCAACACCAGCTTTGGTAAACACTCGTTGTGTGAATCTAGGTGGACTTCCTCCAGTAATCCAAATCGGTATATTTGGATGCTGGCGGACAAATTCAGCCGTAAACTTCTCTCGCTCTAAACGTTTCGTTGAACCACCCAACACTACAACTGCTTGCGGCTGTACAAATTGGTTTTGTACTTCCTTGTATCCCCACCACGTGATTAGCGGTAAGACAAAAGCCATAAAACGAAAAGATTTACCTGTAAACAATAGCTTATTCAAGGCTCGATAACTTTATTTTCTGAGTCCAAACTTTTCTCCGGCTAGAAGAAAAACAACAATTGATAGTAGAGTAGCCAACTCCCACAAAATCTGCCCAAATGCAAATTTGGGTGATTTTCATGTCGCAGCGCGATTAAGCGTGCTTAAAGTTTTTCCTTTAATTGATGAATTATCCTAACCTGTATCGGACAATCTATCAAAGGGTTCTGACATCTTGTCAAAGAACCCCATTTAGAAGAGGAAAATATATAATTTGCATCTATCCTAGTCGCTAGTTGCTGCTTCCAGCCAAACTTCTACATCATCGGCTAGCAACTTCTGTGCTGCATCCAGCATTGATGCTGCTATGTCTTTGAGGTCTTCGCGGTTGTTCAAGTAAGTTTTCAAGGCTTCCATTGGGTCGATGCTGCTACTTGCAGTCAATTCAGGAATCCGGGGTCGAGCCAGCTGACTCACTAATTCTGCTTGAATGGTGTAAGTATGAGCGGGACTTAAAGCAGTATGTAGAGAGGAACTGTCAATTAAATCCATTTGTTCAGAGCGGAGTTTGTAAATTAACCGCACTACAGCATCTTCAATATCATACTTAGCGATCGCTTTCATTAACAACGCTTGCGGCTCATCTGCTTTCGAGACATCCACTTCAATGGTGCGGAAAGTCCGAACTGTTAGGGGGCAAAATTCCCATTCAGCCTTCCCCCGCTCCAGTTCTAGCATCACATAGCCTTTGTCTTCTTTTTCTTCACTAAAATCTACTCGCTCAATGCTCCCTGGATAAATCACCGGTGGGTTGTTGGATTTATTCAGATTTTGGTGGCGGTGGACATGTCCCAAGGCTACATAATCAAAACAAGGTCGTGTCAGCAAAGATAAGGGCAGAGTAAAGCCTTTACCTACGGCCAAAAAGCGTTCTGCGCCCAAGGTAGCATTGTCAGCCATCAAGTGAGCCAAAAGGATAGTTGGCACATCGGGGTCAAGACGGCGAATTTCCCCTTCTAGAACAACTCGCAGACGTTCCGTTAATAGTTGGTTGACTTCTGTTAAAGATGAACCTTCAGTCTCTTGACGAGTCATCAGAGTTGAACGGGTGAGCCAAGGGAGGGTAATTACTTGCACTTTGCCATTGCGGGTTTCGATGCAGTGAGTAGTTAATGTGTCACCGACAACAAATCCTGGCACTCCCAAAGTGCGGTAAATATTTAAACTTGCTCCTCCCTGTCCTTGGGAGTGTTGGTCATGGTTGCCTACCAACAGCACTGTCGGAATATTGGCATCCATGAGACGGCGAAATTGGCTAGCAAAAGCTTGTTGTACATAAGGCGGTGGTGTAGCATCCGGGAACGCATCGCCACCAAATATTACCATATCAACAGTATCTGCCAACGCTCGGTCAATACATATAGACAAAGTATTGACAAAATCCTCCAGCCGTGTATTTAATCCAGTCGCGGGATTAATTCGTCCGTGGGAAAAGCCGCTTCCCATGTGGATGTCGGAGAGATGGAGGATTTTAATCATAATTTTGGCCTTAGTCATTAGTCCTTTGTCTAATACTAATGACAAATGACTAAATGAATCATTAGTCCTTAGTTATTAGTCCTTTGTCTAATACTAATGACCAATGACCAATGACCAATGACTAAATATGAATTCCGCATTCTGTTTTATCACTTCCCCGCCAACGTCCGGCGCGTTCGTCTTCGCCTTCACCTACTTTGGTGGTGATGGGTTGGTCGCCTATGCTGGGATAACCTTGGTCGTGGAGGGGGTTGTAGATGACTCCATGTTCAGCCACATAAACCCAGCTGTCTTGGCGTGTCCAAGTAGCTATGGGATTTACTTTCAGCCGACCTTTACCGTCTAATTCAAATATGGGCATATTCGCACGGGTTACTGCTTGGTCACGGCGGCGTCCGGTAATCCAAGCGACGCTGTTGAGTTCGTCTAGACCCCGTAATAATGGTTCAATTTTCGTAATATTGTGGAATTGAGCAATATCCTGATCCCAGAGTTTGTCACCATATTTGGCTTCAAAGGCTTCGCGGGTGTCTACGTCTGGAGTTTTGAAGGTTTGCAAATCCAGGTTGTAAATTTCTTTAGCTTTGGCTACTAATTCTAGGCTTTCAGGGAAGTGGTGCAAGGTGTCAAGAAAGATCACAGGAACGGGATGCTTCAGTTCACTGTAAAGAATATGGGTAATTATCATGTCATCCACGTTAAAGGCGCTTGTTTGCACCAGTCCCGTTGGGATATTCTCTATAGACCATGCCAGTATTTCTTTAGGAGTGGCAGTTTCAAATTGCTCATTTAATTTGTCTAAGTCAAAAGCGATCGCTTGGTTTATAGATGCCGTGGGGACTGTCATGATAATCTTCTGTTCAAATGTTTTTATCTTGATTAAGATTTATTTTACCCCATCAAGGCGCGTATTCCGCTCGGAGTTTAGGTAATTATTCTGTTCGGGAATTACTACATTCGGGAACTGGAGAATGGGGATTGGGGAAACTAGGAGAATTACGTACTACAAGTAAAAAATGAATACTTCAAGATAAATGAGTAGTTTACTAAGAAACTTTAAGGTAATTTAAGTTTTACAATGCTTCTATAGATATTTATACTGATTTTGATATGTTTAAGAAACAATTAATAAAAAGGATTTTACTTAAAATGAACACTTCAAAATCCCCCAATCGCTTAGGTGAATCTATAATTATGGGCGCTTTAATGATGTTGACCAGCGTTAGTGTAATTACAATAATGAACTTTTTCTAAATATAACGATTTCTAATTTTAGCAATAAAACTTTACATAGCCCTGCTCAAAAATGAGTGGGGCTTTTACTTTTAGTATCCAGGTAAATGCGTGTATATTAACTTTCTTCTATGACTTTCGGCAGAAACTCATTTGGAAGCCGTATTTTTACGTAGTTTTGCAATCAGAGAATTTCAAATTGGAATGCGATCGCGATCATTGGTGTCAATTTAACGTGAAACCCTCTTGGCGACAACGTTTTGCCCTCACCCCCAGCCCCTTCTCCCAACCTGGGAGAGGGGAGGTAAAGGATTAAATACCCCTTCTCCCAAAATGGGAGAAGGGGTTAGGGGATGAGGGCGATTGCTCCCGTCAGCTTTTCGCTTAAGTTGACACCAATGGATCGCTATTTACTCTCCTTGTCCTCTTCTCAATGCCCAATGCCCCACTCCCCATTCCCAACTTGTTGCCAAAATAACTTTCCATCATAGGTCATAAATGAGATGATGGAGAAATTAGAGAAAAAGGTGAACAATTGTTATTTTTCTCCTTCCGCTTCTGGTTGCAGGATGGCATCACAGTATTGAATGAGAGTGGTCAAGCGATCGCTAATCGTCTGAAGTCTCGTTTGTGCAGTAGATGCTTGCCGCGCTCCTTGCAAAAACATCACATCTATTTCCAACAGGCGCAGTTGTTTGCTCATCTCCGTTTGGTAAGATTGCACGCGCCAGTTTTCATCAGCCAGAGGCACAATCTGCTTCCCAAAGAATTGCTGCAACGAGGCTACACGCTGCCGCAGTTCGGGTGCAAAAATTTGGGTAGTTGTGGCATCGGAGCGTAATTGCTCTAGTAAGGTTACGAGTGCCAAATATTTCTCACGGTTTAAAGACATCCAGTGCTAGTTAAGATAGTATTAATGTCAAGTAATTTTTCTTCTACAATAAACTTTCTTAAAAGCTTATCAGCACTAAAAGCCTCAAATCGTTATTTGAGGCTTTGTTTGCCATCAATGGATTATTTTTCTTTATGATCCTTGAAACTCAAACTGGATGAATACTGTCGGCAATTGGAGAATCATCCTGACATTGTTTTTCTACCCGTCTCTAAGCGACAGCATCTTCTTCCGGTGATGCTGCCAGTTTTATTTATCATTCACTTATCTACCGATCCTATCAAAACCTAATTGTATGAGCAGCCTAGCTATAAATTCATCAATTGATCTGGCCATTCCAGAATGGTTAAAAAAATGTTTGAAGGAGTCATCGACAATTAGCAGTGAAGCTGAAGATGACCGAAGGCATAGTGATGCCGTGTTAATTGGTCGCGCATTTGAATTTGCTTACCAACTGCATCAAGGTCAATACCGCAAATCGGGGGAACCATACATTGCTCATCCCGTTGCTGTAGCTGAATTGCTGCGTGACTTGGGAGGCAGTGCTGCTATGATAGCAGCTGGATTTCTTCATGATGTCGTTGAAGATACAGAAGTTACAAGTCAAGAAATAGAAGAGCGCTTTGGCCCAGAAGTGCGGCAATTGGTCGAAGGTGTCACCAAGCTTTCTAAAATCAATTTCACTAGCAAAACCGAAAGCCAAGCCGAAAACTTCCGGCGGATGTTTTTGGCAATGGCGCAAGATATTCGGGTAATTGTGGTGAAATTGGCAGATCGTTTGCATAATATGCGAACTTTACAATATATGTCAGAGGCCAGCCGCCGCCGCAGTGCCCAGGAAACGCGAGATATATTCGCGCCTCTAGCCAATCGCTTGGGGATTTGGCGAATTAAATGGGAACTGGAAGATTTGGCTTTTAAGTATTTGGAACCGGAAGCCTATCGCCAAATGCAGGAGCATGTTTCCGAAAAACGGACGGCGCGAGAAGAGAAATTGGCTAAAGCTACGAATATGTTGCAAGAGCGTTTGCAGCAAGCCGGAATCCGCTTTCAGGAAATTAGCGGTCGTCCCAAGCACCTTTATAGCATTTACCAAAAAATGCACCGCCAGCAAAAGGAATTTCATGAAATTTACGATTTGGCGGCGCTGCGGATTATTGTTCAAAGCAATGAGGAATGCTATCGGGCGTTGGCGGTGGTTCATGATGCTTTTCGCCCAATTCCTGGGAGATTTAAGGACTACATTGGATTGCCCAAACCTAACCGTTACCAGTCGTTGCATACTGGGGTAATTGGACTAACTGGCCGTCCTTTAGAGGTGCAAATTCGGACAATCGAAATGCATCATATCGCCGAGTATGGGATTGCCGCCCATTGGAAGTATAAAGAAACAGGAGGTTCTAGTATTAGCCATTTGACAGCGACAGATGACAAGTTTACTTGGCTGCGGCAGCTGCTGGAATGGCAAACCGATCTCAAGGATGCACAAGAATATCTTGATAGCGTCAAGGATAATTTATTTGAAGATGATGTCTATGTCTTCACCCCTAAGGGGGATGTTGTGCCTTTAAGCCCCGGTTCTACCACGGTAGATTTTGCTTATCGGATTCATACGGAAGTGGGAAACCATTGTTCAGGGGCGCGGGTGAATGGGCGAATGGTATCTCTTTCAACACGGCTACACAATGGCGATATTGTAGAAGTTCTCACCCAAAAGAACTGCCATCCGAGTTTGGATTGGTTGAACTTTGTGAGAAGTTCGGCGGCGAAATATCGGATAAAACAATGGTACAAGCGATCGCGCCGGGAAGAAAATGTCGCCCGTGGACGGGAATTGTTAGAAAAGGAACTTGGTAAAACTGGTTTTGATAGTTTGCTGAAGTCGGATGCGATGGAGACTGTCGCCCAAAAGTGTAACTATCATAGCGTGGACGATTTACTTGCTGGTTTAGGTTACGGAGAAATTACTTTGAACCTAGTGCTAAATCGTTGGCGAGAAGTAGCGAAGGGACAACAACCAGTTTCCACTGTGTCGCCATTTATTCCCAAAGAACCAACTACATCAAAGGGTTTGCGGGATGCACCACCAACTAGCACCCGCTCTAGTGATTCGCCAATTTTTGGGGTGGAAGGTTTAGTATATTATCTAGCTGGGTGTTGTACCCCGATTCCTGGCGAACCGATTATTGGTGTGGTGACGCGAGGTAGGGGGATTTCGATTCATCGTCAAGGCTGCCATAATCTGGAAACTGTGGAGTATGAGCGCTTAGTACCAGTTAGGTGGAACCCAGGCGCTGAAAATAGTGGTCGTCCGCATACGTACCCTGTGGATGTTCAAATTGAAGCTCTTGACCGCGTAGGGGTACTAAAAGATATTCTGTCAAGGTTGAGTGACCAAGGGATCAATGTCCGCCATGCTCAGGTGAAAACCTCTGCTGGTCAACCCGCATTGATCGACTTAGGAATAGATATACGCGATCGCTCTCAACTAGAGCAAGTGTTTGTCCAAATTAAGAAAATGAGCGATATTTTGAATATCCGCCGCCTTGGTCAAATTGACGAGTAGGTAATTGCTAGTACCCCAGTAGGGTGCGTTAACGCAGTGTAACGCACCAGTTTATACCAATCTGAAAAAAGAATGCGACAAATAGACCATCTTGTAGAGACGCGATGAATCGCGTCTTTACCCAAGGATGTGTTGCAACCATTAATTGAATTGGTATTAGGATAGGCTCATGATTGAGCGATCGTTTTTAGGAGTCGAACCGCAGAGAAGAAGAGAGTACGCCGTATTTTTACTTAAATGATTGTATAATATTTGATGTTTTAAAATCAGCGGCAGTAGATTTAACATCTTTATTAGGCTTTATCTGTCATAACCTCCTATTAAGACGCGATGTGATTTGAAAATTCACGTCTTTTTACGGAGTATTTAACTTTAATTTTTATTCAATCTTCATGTTTTAGTTGTGTGAGATTACGGGTGTTAATTAGCAGTAATTAAGGCTAACTTTGACATACTTTAAATTTATGAAAGTTTGATAAAGTATGTCTAAACTTCTGGTTAGTCAATATCACACAGAAGTAGAAAGAATTATTCAATATGGCGGTTCACGCAAAGAAACATCGATTCGGGTTGCATTTCAAAACTTAGTTAATGAATATTGCAAACCTAGAGAATTTCGACTTATTCCAGAACTAGATTATAAAACACCTAGCGGCAAACTTGTTTATCCAGATGGCACTGTTAAAGATGCTTTGCGTTTGGATTGGGGCTACTGGGAAAGCAAAGATGAATACGATAATCTCGACGAAGAAATTAGCAAAAAGCTCATAAAAGGCTACCCAGATAGTAATATCCTATTCGAGGACTCCCAAACAGCGGTCTTAATTCAGGGTGGACAAGAAACCATGCGCGTCCCGATGAAAGATGCTGACGCACTGGATGGGATAATTACATATTTCATAAATTATGTTCGCCCGGAAGTTAGAGATTTTCGTGAGGCGATTGAAACTTTTAAGGAAGACTTACCGACTGTTTTAAATGCATTGCGTGACTTAATTGATAGTCAAATCGAAACAAACGCAGCTTTTAAAATAGCGAGGGCTAAATTTTGGGGTATCTGCAAAGAATCAATTAATCCTGAAGTTACTTTGCTGGATGTTAGAGAAATGATGATTCAGCATATTTTAACTGAAGACATCTTTATCAGTATCTTTAATGAATCTCAGTTTCATCGAGAAAATAATATTGCTCGTGAATTAAAAACTATCATCGATACCTTTTTTACAGGTAGCACTAAAAAGAATACTCTTGGTACTATTGAGCGTTACTATGGTGTCATTAGAAGAACTGCTGCAAATATTTACAATCATCATGAAAAGCAGAAGTTTTTAAAAGTGCTTTATGAGAATTTTTATAAAGCATATAACCCGAAAGCGGCTGATAGGCTAGGTATTGTTTACACGCCGAATGAAATTGTGCGCTTCATGATTGAAAGTGTAGATTATTTAGTGCATAAGAATTTTGGTAAGCTGCTTGCAGATAAAGATGTTGAAATTTTAGATCCAGCTACAGGAACGGGAACTTTTATTACTGAATTGATTGATTATTTACCTAAGAATACTCTGGAATATAAATATAAGCATGAAATTCATTGTAATGAAGTAGCAATTTTACCTTATTACATTGCTAACTTAAATATTGAATACACCTATAATCAAAAAATGGGTGAGTATCAAGAGTTTGAAAATATTTGTTTTGTCGATACACTAGAGCATACATCTTTTGAAGGCAAACAAATGAATTTGCTTTCGCTAAGTGTAGAAAATACAGAGAGAATTAAACGGCAGAATGAAAGTAAAATATCAGTGATTATTGGTAATCCACCTTACAATGCAAATCAAGCAAATGAAAATGATAATAATAAAAATCGCCTCTATCCAGAAATAGACAAGCTAATTAAGGATAGTTACGTCAAATATAGTAATGCCCAAAAAACCAAAGTTTATGATATGTATGCCCGTTTCTTTCGCTGGGCAACAAACAAGTTAAATGAAAATGGTATTTTGGCTTTTATTACAAATTCATCTTTTATCAATGCGAAAACTTTTGATGGATTTAGAAAAGCTGTTGATGATGACTTCAGCGAAATTTATATTATTGATTTAGGTGGGGATGTAAGAGCTAATCCTAAATTATCAGGTACTAAGCATAATGTTTTTGGAATTCAAACCGGTGTCGCCATAACTTTTATGGTGAAGACGAAAGGAAGTAGTGGCGCACCATGCAAAATCTTCTATACGCGCAGACCAGAATTTGATACAGCAGAAGATAAACTTAAATTTTTAGGAGAAAACACATTTACTCAAATTGCTTTTGAGCATATTACGCGAGATAAAAGTAACAACTGGATAAATATTGCCGATACTGATTTTGCTAGCCTACTACCTTTAGTTGATAAAAATATTAAACTTGAAAAAATAAATGCAGAGGGAGAAGCGCTATTTAAACTTTATACCAATGGAATTAAGAGTAACAGGGATGAATGGGTTTTTGATGATGATAATAACTTATTACAAGAAAAAACTTTATTTTTTATCAATAAATATAATTGCCTGATAGCAAACGATGAAAGAGTGACTAAATCAAATATAGATAATATCTTAGATTACTCAATCAAATGGAGTGAAAGCCTAAAAAGCCGATTCATCAATAAAGCCAAACTTAAATATGATGAAAAATTGATACTTGAAGTTTCTTATAGACCTTATATAAAGAAATATTACTATTCTGAAAAGGGATTGTCAGACAGATTAACATCCAACCACTATGAAATATTTGGTAATAATTTAAATAATTTGAATAAGATAATTACACTGCCAGGTACTGCATGTTCTAAAGCATTTTCAGTATTAGCATCCAAATATTTAGCTGACTTTCACTACAATGGAGATTCTCAATATCTTTCCCTGCACTGCTACGACAAAGAAGGGAACCGCACCGACAACATTACCGACTGGGGATTAGCACAATTCCAAACCCATTACGGTGATTCGACAATTACCAAATTAGATATTTTTCACTACACCTACGCAGTCTTGCACAATCCCGCCTATCGCATCAAATACGAACTCAACCTAAAACGAGAATTTCCCCGCATACCCTTCTATGATGACTTTCACCAATGGGTTAACTGGGGTAAACAGTTGATGGATTTGCACATCAATTATGAAACCGTCGAACCCTATCCTTTAAAACGAATTGATTTACCTCTCGCTAAAAATAGGACACCAAAGGCAAAACTCAAAGCCGATGCAGCCAATGGAACCATTATTTTAGATGATGTCACAACTTTAGAAGGTGTCCCCAAAATTGCTTGGGAATATCGCCTTGGCAACCGTTGTGCTTTAGAGTGGATTTTAGATCAATACAAAGAAAAGAAACCTAAAGATCCGACAATTGCTGAAAAATTCAATACATATCGCTTTGCAGATTACAAAGAACAAGTAATAGATTTATTACAAAGAGTCTGCACTGTCAGCGTGGAAACAATGCAGATTATTTGTCAGATTCAGGCTGCTCATAATTAAGCTTAATTCCCCATATTGATAGACTGCAACATTTTTTCTCGCTTCTTGCGGGCAATTTCTTGTAAATCAACAGTTCTATCAGTTTCATCTACAATTTCACCAGTTATCACCTCAAGCACATCTTCCAAAGTGATAACACCAGCGATGCTTCCATATTCGTCTACTACTACTGCAAGATGTTCACGAGCTTCTATGAAGTTTTTCAACAGTTTATCTGCCCGAATTATCTCAGGAACAAAGTTGACTTTTCGAGTCAGACTAGCAATTTTTTGCTCGTTACTTCCTTCAATCATCGCTGTCAGTAAACTCTGTTTTAGGGCATATCCAATGACTTCATCAAGAGAATCATCGATTACAATAATCCGGGTGTGTTGAGACGCAATAATGTTTGCTTTCGCCTCAGCAAGAGTCATACCCCCGTGGATGTATGTCAGCATAATTCGGGGTGTCATTAAATCAGATGCCGTCACATCATTTAATCTAAACACCCGTTGGATCATTTCTGCTTCATCGCTTTCGATAATTCCCTCTTGATGACCAATCTTCGCCAATAGCTTGATTTCAGCCTCATTCGTGGTTGGTCGTTTTTTCCCTTTAGAAAAGGGTGCAGTGACATTTTCTAGAATCCAAACTAGGGGTGTAAAAGCAATAGCAAGCCCAGCTACAGGTAAAGCCGCAAGTATAGCGATTTGCTCAGAATAACGCTCTCCAATTGTCTTGGGGATGATTTCGCCAAAGATGATAATCAGAAATGTCAATACTCCTGAAAATACACCAAGCCATTTATCTCCTAATACTTGAGTAGCAACACTACCTGTGAGAATACTGCCAATGATATTGAAAGTATTGTTGAGGATTACAATAGCCGCAATCGGTCGATTCATGTTTTCACGAATCGCTAAAAGTGTTAATACTGAACGATTATTTGATTGTGCTAATTGTCTGACTCTCAGGGTCGAAACAGAGAACAGGGCCGTTTCTATACCAGAACAAAGCGCTGAACCGAAAATAACAACAAACACAATCATTAGAAGCTGTAGCATATAGTTTCCCAAATATGGGAAGGAAAAGTTGAGCGTGAACCGATAGCCAAAGGAGTTGCTATCTTGTTATGTTCTGAGTTTACCGTTTTCCTATTTTAAGCCCCATTGCTTCAGAAGGCTTTGTTCCCATAGCATTAGATTTGAACGGTTCGTGAAAGTCCCAACCCTCAACTTTTAGTCGAGTGGGGATGGACAGTGGGCGGCCACCACGATTGCACAACCTGACCAATATTAGCAGTCAGGCTGATTAGAGGGTGGTATGTATGATACCAGAGCTTAATATTGATTAGTATACGTATTTGTTCCAATCACCATGCAACAGCTATTTCCCGGAGAAGTATTCGCCAACACTGCTGATTTTGACACTGGTATTCGCCAACTGTTACCGCGATACGATGAGATGTTGGAAGTAATTACTCATTGTGTGCGTTCCACAAGTCTGCGTATTTTAGAATTAGGCTGTGGTACAGGCGAACTTAGTCTAAAAATACTTAACCACTATCCAGATGCCCAAGTAATTGCCCTAGATTACTCGCCTCGAATGCTGCAATTTGCCCAAGATAAAATCACAGCAGCAGGATATCAGCAAAGGTGGTTTGGTACACAAGCAGACTTTGGCGACTGGGCAGATAATCCAGAAAAGTTTGCTATTGGTAGCGAATTTGATGCCTGTGTCTCATCCTTGGCAATCCACCATCTCCAAGACGAGATGAAATTGAAGTTATTTGAGCGAATTGCTGCTAGCCTCAGTAAAGACGGCTGCTTTTGGAATGCAGACCCTGTTTTACCAGAATCACCAGCCTTAGCAGAAGTTTATAAGGCGGTACGAGAAGAATGGTCAGTTCAACAGGGAACTAATTTAACAGATATTCGCGCGAAGATTGGTGTGAGTAGTACCCAAGGTTACTCCAGTCAAGACCAGCTAGCTAGCTTAGATACTCATTTACAAATGTTGAGCAAAGCTGGATTTAAGACAGTTGCAGTACCTTGGAAATATTATGGTTTGGCGGTGTTTGGTGGCTGGCTATAAAAATTTTAGGTTTTGGATGCCTATTACCACAAGGTGTAAGACAAAAGTTTTGTATATCAAGGCTTTTGCAAGTTTTCAAATAGTAGCTTGATTTACACAGCGCTGTACTAGATTTGGGATTTGCCTGTCTTCAATAGGTATTTATTCGATTAAGAAGTTGATAGTAACAAAACAGCAATAAATAACATGATCTCTTTTGAGAAGAACTAATATATAAACACATTAGGTCTGTAAAGGAGGTTTTGCTAACTCACGCAAGGATTTAGGCTGAAACTTTTGGTGTATAAGCTTGCCTTGTGTTTTTATGCAATATTTCCACATCAGAAATACCTGTGAGGGTACTATCAATCCTCCGCAGACCTATCCGAAAATCCAGAGTAGAAAATGGTTTCAAAAACAAACCAAAGACACAGGGCTATTTCATTCTCATCTAGCTCGCCTCAGAATTTATTCTGAGGCTAATAGCAAAAGTTGTCTAAAGACGACTAAATAAAGGCTTTTAGTCCACTTTAATGAAGTTGGGCTATGAGCCAGGAACTTTAGTTCTGGGCGGTTTATGTCTAGAACGAAATAGCCCTGCCAAAGAGACGCGATTTGGATTCATTTTTCTGCTCCTTTATTTACCAATACTTAGTTCCAAAAGGAGAATATTTTGGATGACTCGAAATAAAAAGAAATCATCCGGGTTCAAGTATAAGCATCCACTTAACTCTAGATGCCCTATTTGTTGTATTATCCCGCCCCACATGTTGGAAAATCTTGTTGTAAATGGCAACCCCCAGCAGCGGAGGTGGGCTTTTCAGACATTAAATGTTTCGGCACAGCTTCGCGGACGGAGAGATGTCATAGGTAATGTCTCATTTGCACCTTCTCCAGGTGAAAAGTGCCGCACCATCTACGATGCAAAATATGGCCAGCAACTTCCTGGTACACTAGTGCGCGGTGAGGGAGATCCACCAAGCAGTGATGTAGCAGTGAATGAAGCCTATGATGCTGCTGGCGCTACTTATGACTTATTTTATGAGATATTCGATCGCAATTCGATTGACGACAAAGGACTGCGTTTAGACTCCACCGTGCATTATGGTGAAAAATATGACAACGCCTTTTGGAACGGCGACCAAATGGTTTATGGTGATGGCGACGGAGAAATGTTTCAATGCTTCACCAAGTCAATTGATGTTATTGGGCATGAACTAGTTCATGGTATAACCCAATATGAAGCGGGTTTACAGTATTACGGCGAACCTGGGGCACTGAATGAGTCGTTTTCTGATGTCTTCGGTTCTTTAGTGAAACAAAAAAGCAAAAATCAGACTGCACAAGAGGCTGATTGGCTGATTGGCGAAGGTCTTTTGGTACCAACTGTTAAAGGTGTGGCCCTGCGATCGCTAAAAGCACCGGGAACAGCATACCATGATCCAGTATTGGGTAAAGATCCGCAACCAGCCTATATGAAAGATAAATATACAGGTGTTGAAGATAACGCTGGAGTGCATATCAATTCAGGAATTCCTAACCATGCCTTTTATCTAGCGGCTGTTGAGATTGGTGGTTATGCCTGGGAAAGTGTTGGTAAAATATGGTACATAGCTTTACGCGATCGCTTTCAGTATAAGTTAACAGTAGAAGATAACGGCAAGCAGCATACGGTCACTGTGAGTGAAGCAGCATTGCCAGGAACTTTAAGACCCTTGATTGAATGGTTACAGAACGCAGCACAAAAAAGGTAATTTACTTTAACAATTGAATTTTTAGAGGAAAAGCCAGTCAACGCAATATAAAATTGAATGCCTAAAGAGATGCATATAACTAGGAGAATGCGAAGTCGTGGGCGAAGAAAATATAACTTTTAATTCCGCAGAAGAAAATCAAACTGATGACTTTTTGCATGTAGCATCTGTAAAAGAGAATTGGGGTGGAGACGGCAGAGGGCGCATGAATTTATCAGGAAGGCGCACAGCAATCTCGAAAGAGTATGTACCTCGTCAATACCAATTTTTTGATACAAATGCCGTAGCAGAAGAACACGGTTGGCAAATTAGTGGAATGCCAGATAATGTAGCATTTGGAAGTAAGCGATTACTTACTTGGCATGACAGTGGTGCATCAACCTCAAGAGTTGTAATACCACGGAAGTTTGAAGCACCGTCTGGCTTTTTTACTGCCGATTTAGAGATTTTTGTACTCAGGGGTGCAATCCAAATGGGAGAGTGGCAGTTAACCAAGCATGGCTACTCTTTTATCCCCGCAGGAGTCAGAGTAGGCCCTTGGAAAGTTCTGGGTGATGAAGAAACGGAAATCCTCTGGATGGAAAACGGCTCTCTCAAGTATAAATATGCACTAAACGATCATCCAGATGCTAGATTGCGTGACTTCATTCCTGCATTGGACAGTAAATTGCTACCGTGGGGCAAAACAGATACAGTTCAGTTTGAGGTATCTAAAAAAAAGTACTTAAGAAAAGATAGTAACGGAGGTGGAGTATGGTTGCTTGCTATCTTGCCACATTATGATGGCAGGAATCAAATGATTCAATCTTATAATGAAGAAGCATATAGTTTAGTTGGATACTGTGATATAGGAAATTACAGTTTTGCAAAAGACCACTTTGGCTATTGTCCTAGCTTTAGCACTCTTCCTAGACACAAAACCGACGATGGCGGCTTGTTCTTTGTTAGAGTTGATAGGGATTTATCACAAGTTTCAACAGTTTTGTCATATCCACACTAATAAACACATAGTTTTTAAACAGCAAGGTTTCTATGTAGACATTTTAGAAGGTCTTTTTAAATACCGCCCAATAGGTGAACCTATAGCCTCTCCATTGTTGTAAATCAAATTTCCACGCAAAAACGTACTTTTCACTCTCCCAGTTAACTCTACTCCTTCAAAGGGTGTATAACCCTGTTGTGACTCCGACTCAGCAGCATTGACCACAAAGCTTTCATTAGGATTTATCAACACCAAATCAGCATCATAACCAATAGCAATATCACCTTTTTCTAACAAACCAAAACGCCGCGATGGGTTCCAAGATAGCAATTTAGCCATGTGATTGTAGGACATCCCCCGCTTGCTACCTTCACTAAATACACCAGAAAGTAAATATTCTGTACCGCCAAAACCAGACTTTGCTAACCAAATATTATTCGGGTATTTAGCACTTCTTTTTTGTTCAGCAGAACAGCAAGCGTGGTCGCTAACTATCCAATCTACTTGATTGTTGAGTACTGCTTGCCATAAGTATTCCACATCAGCACGGGGACGAATAGGAGGGTTGACTTTTGCCCAAACTGTATTGGGAGTATCGACATCTAATAACAAATGCCCCACTGTAACCTCTCGCCGAAAATTGATATGAGGAAAAGCAGTTTGCATAGTCAAAGCTGCTTCCATTGCTTTACGCGAACTCAGGTGCAACAAATTGATATTTGCACAGTTAGTCTCATGGGCCAAATAAGAAGCAATGCAAATTGCTAAACCTTCGGAATGAGGAGGACGCGCTGCACTGTAAGCGTGTAATCCACTAAGATTAGAATCATTTTCAACTATTTTGGTGTAGGCGTTGAGAATTTCTGCAACTTCGCAATGCAAACTCAAGCTGATAGTATCTCGCGCTTCTGGATGCTTTTCCATCAAGCGAGTTAGACCGCGCATAATAAATTCAAAATGGGCGAAATCGTACCGTTCCTCTTTATTAATCATTAAAAAGAGGTTTTGCTGGTCTGACAAACCATGCAACCCATATCCGCCATAAAACATGAATATTTTAAACGAAGAGACACCGTGTTCTTCAAACAATAAAGGTATTTCGTCAATATGCTGGCTAGATATAGGTGCGATGTGATAGCTGTAATCTACAAAAAAATTGCCTGCCGATAACGCTAACACCTCTGGAAAAAAATCGCGGTAGGAGCCGCCTTTGTTAAGATAATACTGCCCTGTACGGATGTAATTTAAGCTGGTAGTCACGCCTCCCATTGCGGCTGCTTTGCTTTCAGTCACAGCATCTTTGTCGAGAGGTTGATAGATACCTATGTGCATGTGGGCATCCACGACCCCAGGAAAGCCTAGTAAGTTTTTGCCATCAAATACCTCTTTAGCTGTGTCTGGGCTAATATTAGGGGCAATCTGAGCAAACTTTCCATCCTTAATGCCTAAATCAAGTAGTTCGATTGCATCCTGATGGGGACGAACTACCCGCACATTTTTGATAATTTTATCTAATACGGGATTTTCAGACACAGTAGACCTCACACTAAAATGAGTTTAGTCAGGAATTTCAACATCGAATCGGGATGAAGACCAAATCCCATTATTATATAACGGTTTTTTATGAAATCATCTTCAGGAGAAAAGACAATGGAAACTTTTAATGAGTATCATATAGACCCAAAAGGATTTACTTTTCTCAAAAGTTTTGAAGATAACTGGCAAGTGATTAGAGATGAATTTACACGCTTTATTAAGAATGCGTCTGATGACGAGTTAAAGTTAACTTATGATATTTTGGGGCCTAAAAGTCAAACGATTAAAACCAAGGGTGATGCAAAATACAGTGCTTTTGGGATTTTATTTCAAGGTATGTTTATTGAAAAATATATTCAGGCTCATCAAATACAATATTCTGATTATGCGACAGATGATGCATCACAACAAGCTCTTATATTAAGAGAAAAATATTTTCCGAGTTTGGCTAAAGTAATAGAAAAAGTTAACTTTAGTGATGATGAAATCATCAGAAATGTATATTTTGGGACATTCCATCCCGGCTTGGATATCAAGCTGCATGTGAATTATAACCCTCACATGAATCGTGGCTATCTAGGATTAATCGTGCCAGAGGGAGATGTGGCTATGAAAATATGTCATGAGCAACTTTATTGGCATGAAGGAAAATTCCTGGTTTTAGATCATAGCTATCCACACTGCCCGCATAATTATACTAATTATGATAGAACTGTCTTGGTTGTAGACTTTTTTAAACCGGATAAACCTAGAGAGGAAGTTATCCAATTTGAAAAAGAGCAAGTCACACAACGTATGCAAGATAATCCTTACAGCTTAGGTGTTTTTGGTAAAAGCGATAAAGCTAAAGTAGAAGATTTTATTAAGTATGGTTTAGCTCATCAACTAGAGTGGGATAAAGCTTTATAAGCTGAGTGTAATGCACTTTAGATTGTTGATGGTGCGTTAGCTGAAACTATAACGCACCCTACATTTATATTTTTTAAATTAATATGGGTAAATGAACGCAAAAACTTACAAAAAGTTAATAGCAAAGCAACTTAATCAAGATTTTAAATCTGCCATTGAAATTGTTGAAGTTCCTATTTCTAAACCTGCGTCTAGTGAACTTT
Organism: Chroococcales cyanobacterium; assembly: GCA_038259325.1. Lineage (GTDB taxonomy): Bacteria > Cyanobacteriota > Cyanobacteriia > Cyanobacteriales > Nostocaceae > Nostoc. Next base: position 43,990 of record JBBSOX010000028.1, read on the forward strand.
TGATTCAAAACAAGTTTGCTGGCGTTAACGGTGGCTTTGACACATTACTTTGTCGTGGTGATGTTCCCTATGTTAACTTGATTCCTCCCTTTGATTTGGGTGTGGAAGCAGTGGGAAAAGTTGTTGCTGTAGGTGAAAATGTTAAAGATTTTCAAATAGGTGATGCTGTAATAACTACGGCGCGTGGTGGTGGTTATCGAGAATATCAGCTTATCGATGCAAACTTAGCGGTAAAGGTGCGGGAAGCAACGCCAGAGGTACTAACCCTGATACCTACAGGTGTATCAGGTTTGGTTGCATTGGAACAAGTGGGAGAGATGAAAAGTAATGAAGTGGTTCTAGTGACAGCAGCAGCAGGAGGAACCGGTCATATTGCGGTGCAATTGGCAAAATTAGCTGGTAATCATGTCATTGGTACTTGCAGTTCTGAGGCTAAGGCAAAGTTACTGAGAGAATTAGGGTGCGATCGCATTATCAACTATCGCACAGAAAACCTCAATCAAGTCCTCAAGCAAGAATACTCCAATGGAATTAATTTAGTTTTTGACTGTGTAGGCAAAGCAGTATTTGATACTTGCGTTAAAAATTTGGCAGTGCGAGGACGCTTAGTAGTGGTTGGTTTTATCTCCGAATACGCAAAAGATTTAGAACAGATTACACAACCACGCATTTACCACCAGCTATTTTGGAAAGCTGCTTCTGTCAAAGGCTTTCTCATGCCTCATTATAAAGAATATATGGCAGAGGCACGCGATCGCCTTTTAAACCTATTCTACACAGACAAACTCAAAGTTGCTGTTGATCCAAAACAGTTTCAAGGCATAGAATCAATACCGAACGCTGTAGAATATCTCCTCAGTGGTCAAAATTGTGGCAAAGTAGTGGTCAGATTTTAAGTAACACGGTATTAGCTTATATCCGGTCGAGGGTGAAAATGACACAAGATTCAGAAAATACTTTAAAAGTTGCTCGGCAGGCATTTGAAAATCTTACGCATGGTATGTCAACAGGAGAGTGGGAACCATTCTTAGATATGCTCACAGAAGATTTTACTCTTTGGTTTCCAATGGGTAAATTCCACGGTTTAAATGTGGGAAAAGAGCGAACTAGAGAATTTTTTGAGTACGTTTTTGAATCCTTCAATCCTGGTTTGAACCTGACTAGTCTAGACCGTGTTACGAGCAATGAAACAACGGCTGTCTTTGAGTTTCGGGATGAAGGGCTTTTGTTTGGACAGCCTTACAGAAATCGGGTAGCAGTTTCTTTTGATGTGCGTGGAGACAAAATTTGTGCCTATAGAGAATACTTTGGCAGCGATGGGAAATCATATTAAACCAATTCGCAATTCGCAATTACGAATTATGAATTACGAATTACTTAGTTACTCTCAGGGTTGAGTTCGTTGATTTCTCTACATTTAGCTTCTGCGGCTTGATATGCTGCTAAGTATTCTTGACCACCCAACATCACATCACCGTAATATTCATAAGGTGGATCACCATAGATTGGTAATGGATCATCTTCTGGATAATCTTCTTTAGATTCTTCAATGATGGCTTTCAGTTTTTTAACGGTCAGCCTTTGTGCTGCAAAATACCAGAGTTCTTGGGGATTTTTGTTTAGGTGGGGTAATGTGGGATCGACAATACGGGCATCGGAAGCATCACCTATCTCAATCCAACTGTGCTCAACCGGTCTGTATGGTTTCCCGGCAAAAGCTAAAAATCCCTGAATATATTTTGCTCCCTCAGTGGATAATGCTGCTTTGTAAGCATTATCAAACGGAGTGCTAGCTCTGCTGTTTATATGTTCAGCAATTTTGATTGACAGCGTTTCATCCAGTAATTTGTTCATCAATAGCAAGGATTAGAGCAGCCGTAAAAATATATTACCACTGCTGCTTACCATTTTGCTTGGGCATTCACTAATGACAAATGACTAATGACAAATGACAAACCTAGTTTGTGTTAATCACCATCTGTAAATTTCTTAACAAGTCGTTTGAGGTGTAAGGCTTGGACAAAAGGATTTTGACATTATTACCAAGGATTCTAATCATCTCATGATTGGAGGCTAATCCACTAACACCAATAATTTTGATGTCTGGATTAATTTTTTTTAAGACATTAATAGTTGTTGGCCCATCCATACATGGCATCATCATATCAACCAAGACCACACTAATTTCTTGTTGATGTTCTGTATATAGTGCGATCGCATCAATACCATCACTAGCTACTAGAACTTTATAGGCATTTTTTTCTAACCAAGTTTGAGTAACCTCTCGAATCGAATCTTCATCATCAACAACTAAAATCAATTCTCCATGCCCTGATAGTAATTCATGATCTCCAGCTAATTTACTATCTATCTCCCTTGTCTGCGTGACGGGTAAAAAAACTTGAAACTCCGTGCCTTTGCCCACTTCAGTAACTACATTTACAAAGCCGCCGTGGCTTTTGATAATGCCAAGCACTGTTGAAAGACCAAGCCCTGTGCCTTTACCCATTTCTTTTGTTGTGAAAAATGGTTCAAAAATTCTATCTACTATTTCTTTCTTAATTCCTATACCTGTATCACAGACGCTAATCATCACGTAAGAACCCACTTTAGCATCAATATTCATTCGGGCATAGTGGCTATCAACCCAGAAATTATTCGCAGAAATTGTTAGGATACCGCCATGAAACATGGCATCACGAGCATTAATACAGAGGTTTATCAGTACTTGGTGCAACTGAGTAGCATCACCAAATATATTCCACAGGTTTTGCCCAGGAACATCGATGCGGATTTCAATAGCTCTGGAAAATGTTTGCTTAACAATATTTTCAATTTCTGAAATTAAATACCGCACCTGTAGAGTTTTAAAGTTACCTACAGAGCCGCGTGAAAACCACAACATTTGTTTTACTAAATCTGCCGCACGTTTAATGTTGGTTTCCATAATTTTTAGCCATCGCTGACTTTGCTCATCTGGGAGTTTTGCCTCTAAAAGTTGCACTGTCATCATCATTGGTGTTAGTGCATTGTTGAAATCGTGGGCTATACCACTGGCTAGAGTACCAAGACTCTCCATCCGCTGGGCACGAAGAAATTGCGCTTCTAGTTGTTTTTTCTCTGTAATGTCGGAGTTGACAATTAGGATGGATTTGGCTTGTCCCTCATTATCATTTACCAGTGTCCAGCGACTAGCAACGATTATCTCTTTGCCTTGTTTTGTGATTTGATTTAACTCGCCTTGCCATGAACCATGTTCAAGTAGAGTTTTCTTGATATTTTTCAGTTGGCACAAATTTTGCTTTCGATACAAAAGCTGATTGACATTCTGGCTCATTGCTTCTTCTGCCATCCAACCGTAGAGATGTTCAGCGCCTCTATTCCAAAATTGAATTTGGTTAACCAAATCTTGAACGAGAATCGCATCTGTAGTGATGTCGAGTAAAGCGGCTTGCTCACGGATTTTCTGTTCTGCATTTTTGCGTTCGCGTAGCGCAGCTTGCTGTTCGGTAATATCAATTACAAAGCCCGTCATCCGAGCAACTTTGCCTGTAGAGTCTAAAAAGATATACCCATTATTCTCAACTGTGATGTAAGTGTCATCTTTGCGACATAGGCGAAATTCTAGGTGGAATCGCTCTTTTGTCAATAAAACGCGGTTAATCTCTTCATTAAAGAACTTTCTGTCATCAGGATGAACCAACTCTAGCCAACGGTCTAAACCTCCTAACATCTCAGACATAGAGTAACCTAATATCAGCTCTACATTCCCAGCATATTTAATATCGTTCGTATGCAGATTCCAGTCGTAGAGAATCTGACCACTCGCTTGAATTAGTGCTTGATAGCGATTGTTCCAATCATCTAATGCAGCTGAATGGCATCGAAGTTTTTCCTCTACCCGCTGGCGCTCCAAGATTTCCATCTCTAAACGTTTATTTTGCTCTGTAAGTTTTTTTGTGAGGTTTCGTAAATGCAAATGGGTATTTACCCTAGCTAAAACCTCTTTATTTTCTAGAGGTTTTGTGATGTAATCAACTGCCCCAAGATTTAAACCTTTGACTTTATCTACCTTGTCACTCATAGCAGTTATGAATATTATGGGAATATCTTGAGTATCTGGATTTCTTTTTAAAAGTCTACAAGTTTCAAAACCATCGATTTTTGGCATTAATACATCCAGTAAAATTAGGTCAGGTGAAGAAGTTTCTGCTATCTTCAGTGCAGTTTTTCCATCTTCAGCTACTAAAACTTTAAACCCATAATATTCTAAAAAATCTAATAAAATTTTTAAGTTCATAGGAGTGTCATCAACTAGTAAAATGACATTTGTTTCATTTTTATTAAAATTCATCCTTGCCTCTTATTAAATTTATTTAAAACCTATTTAATTTGTTTACTTTTAAAGTCTTTAAGAACTTGATAAACATGGGTGGCAAAATACACTTTATTACCTACTTGTTAGAATGGCAAAAGTTTCTGCTAATTAGATTATCTTCTTGCTGATTTTGTATATAACATCTTCTGGCATTGTTTTTATGCACAACTTTTAAACTTAAAAGCAAAAAAATTTAATTAAAAGTAACCTATTTTCTGGAAATGCCTACATCTATAGGAATCCGGTTTGATTTCTGAAAATATACGTAGGATGTGTTAGCGACAGCGTAACGCATCAAACCCTTGATAATAGTGCTTTACGAACTCCGTTCTAACACACTCTACAATACTAATTCCGTTCAAAAATCAAATAGTAATCCTATATAAAGGAAAGCTTATAGTTAGGAAACATAAGTACCAGCTATGTATGTAAAAACTACATAGCTTCTAGGTTATAGCACTACAATTTGAAGGTTCAATGTAGGCAGTGCCTGGGTTGGGCTACGCCTATGCTACTTGCAATTTTAGCTTGACGATTCACCTGTAGCCCAATACGTTGGGTTAAGTATAAGTGTTACCCAGTAATGTGCATTGTAGCGATCGCACTTTCTTCTTTCCAAAAGCAACACATACTCAGGGCACAGCAATGCTGTGCCCCTACGAAGTCTATATTCCATGCAATTGAGAACCGTTGAACCGCTATAAATATCAAATCACGGGGTTGTGGAGGGATCAAGTTTTATCCGAACTGTCTTAGGGCGACAGGGGCTTCCCCAACAAACCTGCCCAGAAGGCATATTAGTAAAAACACTACTACGAGCGCCAATCACAGCGTTAGTTCCGATTTGTACTCCCGGACCAACAAAACAATCTGCTGCTACCCATGCACCATTGTCAATAGTGATACTCGCTGTTTTCAACCCAAAGGCAGGATCTTGGATATCATGAGTACCAGTACACAGGTAACTTTTTTGGGAAATTACGCAGTGTTCACCAATGTGGATGTGATCAAGGCTATATAAAACTACGTTATCTCCAATCCAACTGTAGTTGCCAATGGTAATTTTCCAAGGGTAGGTGAAGCGAGCGGTGGGTCGAATTAATACACCTTTACCGATACGAGCGCCAAATAGTCGTAGCAAAGCACAACGCAGGATATTTAATGGTTGAGGAGTTAAGGGAAAGGCGATCGCTTGTACAAGCCACCATAATAAAATATACCAAGCTGGACGCCCCCGATCAAACCAAGATTGGTCATATTTACGTAAATCTACGAAAGGGTCATTAGTCATTAGTCATTAGTCATTAGTCATTAGTCATTAGTCATTAGTCATTAGTCATTAGTTAGGAGTCAATAGCTCTCCCTCTGCTCCCCTGCTACCCTGCTCCCCTGCTCCTTTATTTGGGGTAGTTGCGGTATTTAAGTGACCACCACAGTTGCGTAATTCGTAGAGTTTAACGCCAATTTGATATTCATATTGACTCAGCAAGCGTGCATAGATATATCCTGCTTTGCCGTCCAAAAAACCGCGTTGAATAATATAAAATAAAACAAATCGTAAAATGGGTTTAAATGGCAGGTGTACCCATACTTTTTTCAAAAAGCGCTTGCGTTGGACTGCATCACCAAATAGGTTTGCGCCAATGGTACCGCTATCATCTTTACCTGTGAGAATATTAAAATAAACGCTGGCTTCCCAGTTGGAATACCGGTTGTGACGTTCTAACCAGTGGTAAAGGTCGCGGAAGTCCTCGTGGAGCATATCATTTTTGAGATACCCAACTTTGCCCTGCAAAATTACATGTTCGTGAACTTCGTTGTCACCAGTATTAGGAATATCTTCTGTATGTAGGTTTTCGTAGCGACCTTTTTTATGCTGAAATAAACGTAGATTCCAATCAGGATATTTCCCACCATAACGAATCCATTTTCCTAAGAAAAATACACGGCGGTTGAGATAATAACCTGTATATTCTTGATTTTGAATTGCTTGGTCAATTTCTTCCCAAAGTTCGGGGGTGATACGCTCATCGCAATCGACAATTAGCACCCATTCATTACGAAAAGGGAGATTATCTAAAGACCAATTTTTCTTTTTGGGCCAACGCCCATTGAAGTCGAATTGTACGACATTTACACCGTGACTTTTAGCAATTTCAATACTGTTATCGGTACTTTGAGAATCTACTACAAATATTTCATCTGCTCTGCTGAGGCTAGCGAGGCAAGCTGGCAAATTTGCTTGTTCGTTTTTTGCCGGGATTAATACAGAAACTGGGATTTTAGATGACATATATTTATGAGTTAGGAGTTAGGAGTTAGAATGGACTTGAATATGATTGCAGATTGTATATTCAAGAGAAAAGCCTTCTGAATTCTGAATTCTCCATTCTTCTTTATTTCTTATTAGATGTAGATAAAAGACCTTGAATAGCAGCATTTAAGTAACCAATCTGACCGTAAGCATAAACAAGTTTATCAAACCGTTCGGCTGGGTCAGAAAAATATTGCAATGCCTTATACAAGCCGCGCACAAACCGTTCACTACCTCGCTGCAATTGAGCGATGCCAGCTTTACCAGCGAGTTGTTCTCGATAGCATTCACTGATACCCTGCCACCAGCCTCGGTTTAAAAACCAGGAGCGTTGGAGGCGTTCTGGAGCAACATTATGAGCAACCAGCGCTTCGGGAAGATAAGCGACTTGCCAACCACGCTGTAAGGCAAATTCGGTCATTTGCAGTTCTTCATTTGATAGGAGATTTTTTCCCACTCGACCGAGATGAGGATCAAAACCGCCAATTTCTTCTAGGAAACTGCGGCGGATGGAGTAATTTAAGCCTCTGGGTGTTGAGCCAGGTTGCTCGATATAGATGATACTGTCACCCAAATCGTATGCACCCAGATTTGCAGCTAGCCCTGGAGATAGCCAGCGTGGTTGCTGAATTCCTTGGGGCCAGATGAGAGTGACTTTGCCACCTGCGATCGCTAGTTTAGAATTATTGTAATAGGCATAATATAAAACCTGTAACCAGCCCTTGCTCGCAACGGCATCGTCATCCAAATAAGCAAGAATATCACTACTAGCTACTTTTGCACCCGTATTGCGGGCGACAGATAACCCAATGGTGGGTTCAAAGACATACTTCAGGCGTGGATTATGGGCCCTTTGTTCTACAACTTCACGAGTGCGATCGCTAGACCCATTATCAACTATTACAATTTCAAAGTCAGCAGCAAAATCTTGCGCTAAAAGACTATCAATTGCAGCCCCTAAATAGGTATCTCGATTGTGGGTACAGATAATAGCGGAGATTTGGGTGTCTGGCATAGATTTTATTTTGGATTTGAGATTTGGGACTTCGGCTCCTTTCGGCTCCGCTCAAGGCAAGTCGCTCAGTCGAACGATTTTAAATAAAAATCTTAAATCCAACACACACCTGCTGAGGTTAATTTAAACTAACAATTACCGACCCACCAACCGAGTTTCTTCGGATAATCTTTAAAACTTCATGTTTGTTGAATATGACTGTGTAAAACTACAAGTGTTTGGGCTAGTTGACTCAGGCGGGTTTCCAAAGTTTGCTTGCGCCCCAACAGTTGACGCAACTTTTGGTAACGAGCGATCGCCATGCTAACATTAGGAACCTGATCGGCTGGACATGGACGCGACCAAACTTTACCAGCACCATCCACACCACAGAGGCGGTAGCCAGTAACAGATGATTGATAAGATACTTTCCCACCAGTCGCGCAAATTTCTTCTACGTAGTTCATCAGGCGGTCAACTTCTGCATGACGCAGTGTTGAAGTTCCTCCCGGTTCTGGTTCGGTGGGATTGGATTCTAACCAGCCATTAACAATTGGGCCTTCTAAGTAAATATCCTGAATTTGCTTCAAAATATTTTGCAGTTCTGTTTGCCAGGCGGCGACAGTTTCCTGAATTTCTTGCAATAGATTCATCGCCAATGCTGGATTGGCTCCGTGGCGATGACTACTAAAGGTTGGAGTTTTCAACTTGGGTAGGCTGGGTGTTTTGTCACCATTGTCTTGTGCTTGAAAGGTCTGCACAGAGTCATGGTGAGGAAAGAAACTTTGTTCAGAAGAATAATCACTCTCAGCATCTACGCCCAAGTCAATTTGTTCTTCCTCAGAGGATGGAGTTTGTGTACTTTCTGTGGGTTCGTTGGCTCCGACGCTGATTCTAAAAGAGAAAGGCCGTTTGGTCGTCGAATCAACTGTTTCAGCGGCAGAGGCAGTGCCGCGATTCCCTAAATCGTGTAGAGTTGCTTCTATGCGTTTTAAGCCTGCGTTCATAAAGACATCCTAAATTTTGCTGTCCCCGATGGTGTTGAATAATTAAGAATGGGGTCGTTGGGATTTTTGGCTTTTGCCAATTGTGACATCAATGATGCTGGTGCTAATTTTATCCCTTAAAAGTTATTTGAAACCAAAAATCTCGCTGATTAAGTAAAAAACTGCGCTGAGAAATTGCAACCATAGGCATATTGTTAAAGAATACAGAATACAGAATCAATTAATGGGGGATTCAGACCCGTTACACAGAATTCAATCCTGAATTCTGTTTTGTTCAAATATTCAGGAAACAACTTTGGGTAAAATCATTTTAGTAACAGGACCAGCCCGATCTGGTAAAAGTGAATGGGCAGAAACTCTGGCCATGCAGTCAGGAAAAGCAGTTGTTTACGTAGCAACAGCCACCGATAATCTAGATGACCAAGAATGGCATCAACGCATTTTAGAACATCAACAACGTCGTCCCCAAGACTGGGTAACTTTATCTGTACCTGTGGAACTGTCTGCGACCCTCTCCGATGCTAAACCCTATACCTGTCTTTTAGTTGATTCTTTAGGAACTTGGGTCGCTAACCTTTTAGAAGAGGACGAATCTAGCTGGGAAAACATCGTTGCAGAGTTACTAGAGACGGTGGATCTGGTTGCTGCTGATATGTTGTTTGTAGCAGAAGAGGTGGGTTGGGGTGTAGTACCAGCTTATCCCCTTGGGAGGACGTTCCGCGATCGCTTGGGTTCTTTAGTGCGCCAGCTAGCTGCACTTAGCCAAACTGTTTATTTAGTTACTGGTGGTCATGTTCTCAATCTAGGCCTCCTTGGTTATCCATTGCCAATTAGAGGAGAAGGACAAATGAGGAGTCAAGATTCTTAACTCTTGATTCAAATTATTCTAAAATCTAGAATTTCAAATCTAAAATTGTAATATGGCAACCAAACAAGAAGTTAAAGGATACCTTGCCTACTGGTTTCAGTTGGGTAAGAAAGTGATTACGATCAACGGTAAGGCAAGCGTTTTGCCCCAATCTGTGCTATGTGGCGATCGCTACAGTGAAGAATTTGAAGAGTGCTGGCAGAAAATTCTTTCGTCAGAACTCGGTGATTGTCACCTAGAGGGTACGCATGAAACCATTGCTGAACTGTTGATACCAGCCTGGGAAATGGTACCTTGCAGCCGTTGCAGTATGCCAGTAGCAGCGCGAAACGTCGGGATGCCGACGTTGTTATGCCCTTGTAATAGTTTACCTAACTGGCCTAATACCGAATTGCCAGCACCGCGAGAGCCAATCAAGAATCAAGATCAACTCAAAACAATCCGCGATCGCCTTGTAGATAATATTGTATTAACAACCTTAGACCCAATTTTTAGTTAAATCTGACAATGAATTCTTCACTACTCGTAGTTTCTGCAACAACGAAACTATTGCTAGTAATAGATGATTCATTGGCAGTACTGGGACTATTAGCTAATAAGCTAGCGCCAAATAAGAGCAGAGTAACATAACAGATGAAACTTTTCATGGATCGAGGTATAGCTACTAATTTCCAATATTCTTGTATGTTATTGGACAACTGTAAATATACGGCACTCAAAAGATGTGAAACAGTTCTGCTCTAATGCTCCCCTCAAGTATCCGATTATCCTCTAAGAAAAGGCGATGCCTACGGCGGGCTGTTCGGTGCATTGGTATCAACTTAAGCAAAAAGTAAGCAAAAGTCGCTCCTCTTTTGCTCGCTTGTATCTTGGTATGAAAAAGCCCGAAGCTAGCATCAGCTATTGTCCATGCTCGTGCTTCATACTTGCAAGCGATGTCTACGACGGGCTGCGCCTACGCACTTCCGAAAAAGAATGGTATTATCTCAGCATTCTGTCTAGGATAATTAAGAGTGAAAAACACAAAACTAGAAAAGAAAAGTTTGTTCACAGTAATAGATGATGCCGAAGCGATAAAAATAACTGGCAGTCTAAAGAGTCTTGAAATTGAAATTAAATGTCGATTTGATGCAAAGCCTATATTTGATGCAAAGCCGTTTCCAAAAAAAGGTGTACTCACCGATGTTATACCTTCGACGATAGCCTAAATACTAACTCATCTCACAAAACGCGCGTTCACACGTTGCGACAAATGACCACTGAAACAGCTAAGTAAGTCGGCATAATAAAACCAAACTGTGTAAACAAAAGTAAACAAGGCTCACCCTACTCCCTGGCCCCTACCTTATCCCAATTATAATTATTTACGCCGACCTACTTACACCTTGTACCGGAGTGGGCGGCGCAAAAGCAACATGCAAGAGAAATGATTGACCGAGACAATTTTAGATTTTGAAGTCTCGGAAGTTTGGGGTGATTGCTCATATTCTTTGCTCAGTCGGCGACACCCTTTCTCGTAGATGCCGCCAAGTAAAGCCTGATTGTCAAATTATCTGCCAATTTTTCAAACATCCTCTAATAATCTGAATAATAATCTGAAACTTGGGTTATTACGCAAAATATAAAGAATACATCAAGCTCGTTGCTTATGTATAAATAAGTAAGTAAGCGAGAATAAATTCAACTATATTAAGTAATATAAATACTGACTTTGGCTATTAAATTTATAGAATACAAGCATTGGAGTAACCTCAGTGTCTATATTTACCGTGACTAATACCAAGAACAGTGATGCAGGTTCACTGCGGCAGGCAATTCTAGATGCCAATGCCCTAGCAGGAAAAGACATCATCAATTTTGGTGGACTATTTAATGATGGACTCGCCCATACCATCAGTTTGACTGGTAGTAGCTTAAGTATCACAGATGACCTTACCATTGAAGGCATAAATCCAGGCTTACTAACTATTAGTGACAATAGTGCTTCCCGTGTTTTTGACATTGGCAATGGTGTAACAGCTGCAATCAACGGGCTGACTATTACCAATAGCTACAAAAACCCTGGAGGAGGCGGTGCTATCTCCAATGAAGGAGTCCTTAACTTGAGCAATAGCACCATCACTGGGAACACTGCGGAATACGGCGGTGCTATCTTCAATCAGGGCATCCTATCGGTGAGCAACAGCACCATCACTAACAACTCGGCGGCAAACGACGGCGGTGGTATCTACAGTGAAGGGACTATAACCGTTAGTAACAGTCTCATCAGTAGTAATAACGCCAGCAACGGCGGCGGCATCTTTAGCTCTGGCATCCTATCGGTGAGTAACAGCACCATCAATGGCAACACTGCATACAGAGAAGGCGGCGGCATCTACAACTATGTCTTTAAGGAAAACGGCAACCCCAATATAGGCTCCGTTAACGTAAGTAATAGCACCATTAGTGGCAACACTGCGGAATATGGGGGCGGCGGGATTTTTGGCTACGATTTTGGCACTATAACCGTGAGTGACAGCTGCATCAATAACAACAGCGTCGGCTTCAGGTCTAGCTACTACGGCGGCGGTGGCATCTTCAGTTCTGGAACCCTATCAGTGAATAACAGTACCATCACTGGTAACACTGCGGAATACGGCGGCGGTATCTATGGTATCTACGAAGGCACTATAACCGTGAGTAACAGTACTATCAGTAGCAATAACGCCGGCAACGGTGGCGGCATCTACAGCAGTGTTACTCTCTCCGTGGATAAAAGCATCATTACTGGCAACACTGCGGAATACGGCGGTGGAATCTACAATGGTGGTGGTATCTATGACGGTATCAGTCTTAACGAGGGCGATGGCATTATAACTGTGAATAACAGTATCATCAGTGCTAACACCGCAATTGAAGGTGGCGGTGGTATCTATGTTGGCGGTACTACAATTGGCGGCGCTACAATTGGCGGCACTATAACCGTGAATAACAGCCTGATTAGTGAGAACCAAGGCTACTTAGGTGGCGGGATCTACAACGAAGGTACTATAACCGTGAGTAACAGTACTATCAGTAGCAACACTGCGGAATACGGCGGCGGTATCTATAATCCAGGCTTTATCACCCCCGGCTACCGTAGCCCAGATGTGCTAGTATTTGGCAGCATTACGGTAGAAAATAGCACTATCAAACACAATAAAGCTACCAGTGGAGGCGGGATATACAATCAGGGCGCTCTATCGGTGAGTGAGAGTAGTATCAGTAATAACTATGCTAGCGACTACGGTGGCGGCATTTACAACGAGCCGTTAGGCGTCGCTAAGGTAAGTTATAGCCTCATTAGTGGCAATCAGGCACACTTTGGCGGTGGCATCTATAATACTGCCACTCTAACAGTGGGCAACAGCACTATCAAACACAATAAAGCTTTCGGAATCGAACTCAGTTCTGGTAGTTACGAGTCTGGACATGGTGGTATTTATAACTCTAGCCCTGGCACTACCACACTGGACTATAGCACCATTGTTTTCAACTTTGACACCCCACAAAAGGATTCAACTAAGCTTATCAAGCTTGATAATCTTGTAGGTAAATTCATCACCAAAGCTTTGCCTGTGAAAGTTTAAGTCCGATGAGTTCACTTTGGTGCTTGGGAATTTGGCGTTGGGCAAGTTTTATTAGCAAAATCACACTGATAAATATAGGGTTCTTGCCAACTCAGGGGAATTTCTATCTAATAAGTCTCGCGTTCCTGTCATGCCTTGCCCAATAAATAATAACAAAGCAATGCAGTTTAAAATCGTATGGACGATGCGCCAGCGATTGGACTTATCTTGAAAATATCTTGAGCAATTGCTAATGAAAAGATCATCAGCAGTGCTGCGCTAATGCCAATATAATAATGTGACCAATACCATTGATTAGTGCGGCGATATACTCCATCTTGACAGCCTAGTATTACCAAACCTACACCGGTTAAAGTGGCAAATACTGCCCGCCACACTCGTTGTTTTGCCCGATAAAGTAATATTAAAGAGGCGCTGGTAGCAACAAACATTAGCACAATAAAAACAAATTCAAAAGGTAGCTTGTTCCACAATTGATTTTTGATAATATTTTTGCCGATAGGGTAGCTTAATCCGATTAAAGTTAGTCCGACAACTGCACTAGTTAGCCTTTCACCTAACTGCTTATGTTCTCCACCCACCACTTGGGGAATTTTGCTATTATTCCCGGCTAAAATTTGCAATCTGCGTTGGCGTGTTTGCCAAGCAAAATTAACCACTGTACCGATGAGTGGGAACACGAATATAATTGCGATCGCTGGGTGTAAAAGACTAAAAAAATCTGCTATTTGCATACAAAACCTTTTAATGAATCATCATGTCAAAGATAACTGATTATTAGATGGGATATTACGTCGGCGCAACTTAGGAGATTTAGCCAATTTCCAGACCGAATAATATTCATCTCTGTAAACAATATCTGTCTTTAATTTATACTTTTTTTCGATTGTTTCGCGCCAAGCGTCTGAAGAATTGAGTAAAAACACATCAGTAAAGCCATCAGGAATTTTGGAAATTTTTTGGTTATTCACCAACAGGAATCGCACTTTTGGTTCCAAAAGATAGCTCAGAGAAAAGACATTCCCATAATTATTGCCCAAAGCATCAGTAATCAAAAGTGGGCGAGTTGTTTGATTGATGATTTGGGCAACTTGGGGATTGCCATAGCTTATATCCTTATTCCACCAAGTTTCTGCCTGGGAACTCACCTTAGAAGAAATCAGACCACAAATAATTACTAATGCCATAATTATGTGCCAAATGCCCCGGCGGGACACGCTCCCATTATATAGTTGCGTAGCTAGTAGGTAAGCAACAGCCACTTGGATTCCTAAATAAGATGGTATGAAATATGGTTCGGTAGATAATTGTATGCCACCAGCACTTGACAGTATTAGGGGTAGTGCTGGCACTACAATCAATGCGATCAGAAAAAACCAGACTTTATAGTTAGTTGTTAGGCAAAGAAAATAAATTGAATATCCTACCAAAGTTAAAATAATTGGTGTTATTAAATAGTTCAAAAGATTATCTTGACTAAGGTCTATATCAAAAAAAATCCGGTTTAACTGCATCAGCATAAAAGGAATTATAGGCATCAAAGATGGCTCTATTGTTGTCTTATCTGCTGAAATCAAAAATTGAAAAAAGTCACCTATCACAATTGTTATCCAAGGCATGAAAGCTAAAAAAGCTACCAGTGTAGCCAACAGATAAGTTCTGACAGTTTCAGTCAATTTAAATTTGCCAGTGCTTATTACATAAATTCCGTGAGCAACTGCTACAAATGCAGTCCAAATAAATGTATAAAAACTAATGGCTAAAGTTATGGTATAAATGCCCCAAAGAGCGAATAAATCTGGTCGTTGTCGTTCTTTTACTGGCTTATCTTTATCTTGTGATTCCAGACGCATTGCTCGCAGCAGAGACGCACTGGATAGTAAGATGGTGACTAACCAAAGAATATATTCTTGTGCTTCCTGGGCGTATACTAGGTGAATTGGAGAAATGGCCATGAGTGCGATCGCTACACCAGGAACCGATAACGGTACATTAAATAATTCTCGACATAGCAAATAAACGCAAGGGAAAACCAGCAGACTGATGCAGGCAGATAAACTTCTAATCGCCGTCACCGAGTTACCAAATATTTCCATCCACAATCTGGCTATTATGTAATAAAGCGGTGGATGGTAAGGATCTTCTTTTGCCAAAGTCATAATTGTGGCATTTAAGCTTTTTTGTTGATTTGCCCCTTGAAACTGAGCAAAGCTTTCTTTGCCAATAACACGATTATTAAAAAGTTGCTGTTTTACTTCATTAATTGTGTAACCAGAAATCCGCAATGAGGTATAAGTTTCATCATGCGAGTAAACTTTGCCATCAAGGTTAAAAGAGCGAAACAATATACTCATCGCCAATAAAAAAATAATTAAAAATCGCAACCAACTCGGAGCAAATTTGAGATGGCGCATAAGTGGGTTTCCTAAAATTTTTCTCAAATCATCTAATTAAGCTTACTGGATGAGGTGTTGCAGCTATGCTCGTCATAGACATCGCCAAAATTTCAAGCAAAGCCTATTTAGGGACTTCCAACTCAAAAAATATTCCATTGCTGCTGTTAACAGTCAACAGTCAACGACCTCAAGCGGAATAATTTATTTTTTGGAGTTCTCTTATTAAACATCGCCAAGCGTACTTTAATTTGATTCGGAAGATTGGCAATCAACACCTCTTCTTTATTAAGTACAAAAAGAATTGAGCAAGGTTGTATCAAATCCCGCAAAACTGGACTTGGTTTTAAAACCGAGACATCAATGGAGTGTAAAATACACTAGGTGTAGACGCATCTGTGGTAGGGCTACTCCACAGCTACCGTGCATTGGGCGATCGCTTTGCGGGTTATAGTTCTCAATTCTCTTAACGGCGAATAAAGGATTGTTTTTGCCTCTAGCACAGGACAGGCAGGGTGTAGAACGGGCGATGCCTACGCCACTTGGTATTGTTAACTGATCAGAATTCGAGGTAACAGTTTAAAGTAGCTGTATCAGCAGATTGAGAATACTCCCTTGGCAAGAAGATAAACACTTGCTTTTAAGCTACTGGAGGCTAAGATCGCACAGATGCGACAGCAAAATTTCTTGCGTTCGATTCCAAAAGGCTTCTTGAGAGTGCCACTCCGTGTAGCCCTTGTAGTACCTTTCGTTCTGCAAATCTCTACTGCTGTAGGCTTAACGGCATTCTTATCTGTAAAAAATGGTCAGAAAGCTGTTAATGATGTTGCTACTCAGCTGCGGAATGAAGTCATAACTCGGATTCATCAACATGTCACAGATTACATAGAGATCCCCCAACTCGTCACTCAGATTAATGCCAATTCTGTCCATATTGGTGAGTTAAGTTTAAAAGATACAAAAAGTTTAGAACAGCATTTATGGCATCAAATGCAGTTATTCAAACCCTTAAGACCGATCGCTTTTACAAGTACACAAGGAGATATTCATTCGGTTGATCGCCTTAAGGATGGTTCACTAGTTATCCGAAAAAAAGATCAATCAACGGGTAACAATTACTATACTTACACCACTGATAATCAAGGTAATATTGTCAAGTTACTTCAAGTTAACCCAACTTTTGATCCTCGCACTCGTCCCTGGTATACAAATGCTGTGAAAGCAGGTAAAACTACTTGCACAGAAATTTATCCATCTTTCTCTTCATTAGGGCTAGCGTTCAGTGCAACCCAACCTCTTTATGACCAGACAGGTAGCTTGCTGGGAGTGACGAATGCAACGTTATCTCTCTCACAACTGAGTGAGTTTTTGCACAGTTTAAAGATTGGTCGCTCAGGAGAGACATTTATTGTCGAGCATTCTGGAGAGATGGTAGCAACTTCAACCGCAGAGCAACCTTTTATCCTGAGTTATGAGGGAGGAAAAAAGACATCAAAACGGCTCAGAGCGATCGCTAGCAGCGATCGGATCACTCATCTGACAACACAGTATTTGCAGTCAAAAATTGGTAACTTTAGAAATATCACTTCTAGCCAACAGCTAGAATTTGAAATTGATCGCAAACGGCAATTCGTCCAGTTAATGCCCTTTACAGCCGACTGTGGGCTAAATTGGGTGATTATCGTGGTGGTTCCAGAAGCCGACTTTATGGAGCATATCGAAGCCAATACCCGAACCACTATTTGGCTGTGTGTAGGAGCGTTGATATTGGCTACAGTCTCAGGAGTGATTACTTCTCATTGGATTACTCAACCAATTCTCTGTTTGAGCTTTGCCTCTCAGGAAATCGCTAATGGGAAGTTAGACCAAACGGTTAGAGTAGAGGGTATCAACGAACTAAGAGTTCTTGCTCAGGCTCATAATCAAATGGCTACTCAATTACAAGATTCATTTGCTGGACTCTTAGAGGCTAACAGGCAATTAGAAGCTGAAATTAACGAACGTAAACAGGTAGAAGAACAGTTACGACATAATGCGTTTCACGATGCACTGACAGGTCTACCAAACCGAGCTTTCTTTATGGAGCGCTTAAAACAAACACTCCAGCGAGCCAAGCGGCAGAAGAATTATTTATTTGCTGTACTATTTCTCGACCTGGATCGGTTTAAGGTAATCAATGACAGTCTCGGACACCTAAAAGGAGACCAATTTCTAATTGCTATTGCAAATAGATTAGAAGTATGCATACGCTCCACGGATATAGCTGCACGGCTTGGGGGAGACGAATTTACAATCCTGCTTGACGAAATTCAGAATGTGTCAGAAGCCATTAAAGTAGCTGAACGAATTCAACAAGAACTGACATTACCCCTTGAGCTTGACGGGCAAGAAGTATTTACCACGGCAAGCATTGGCATCGCCCTGAGTTCGACAGTAGAGTATGACCAAGCAGAAAACTTGCTAAGAGACGCTGATACAGCTATGTACCGAGCCAAGGCGCTGGGCAAAGCCCGCTATGAACTATTCAACCAAGAAATGTATACTAAAGCTCTGGTCAGATTGCAATTAGAGAACGATCTACGGCGAGCGATCGAACGCCATGAGTTTCAGCTTTATTACCAACCGATTGTTTCCCTGACTAATGGAAGACTTTCAGGCTTTGAGGCTCTGCTGCGCTGGCAGCATCCAGAGCGGGGTTTGATTTCTCCAACAGATTTTATCCCCCTAGTAGAAGAAACCGGAATGATTGTCGAGGTTGGCTACTGGACACTACATGAGGCGTGTCGTCAGATGCAAAGTTGGCAGGAGAGCCATCCGACAAACTCGTTAGAGAAAATCAGCGTCAATCTCTCAGTCAAGCAATTTTCTCAAAGGGATTTAATTGAGCAGATTGGGGAAATTTTGCACTCGACTGGTCTTAATGCCGACAGTCTCATGTTAGAAATTACTGAAAGTGCAATTATGGAAAATGGCGATGAGGCAAATGATGAACTCTCAGAACTTCGGAAGATGGGCATTAAGTTATCAATTGATGATTTCGGTACAGGCTACTCTTCATTAAGCCGTCTTCATAGCTTTCCGATTAGTGTGTTGAAAATTGACCGTTCCTTTGTCAGCCCGATAGATTCTAATGGCAAGAATTTAGAAATTATTGAGACAATTATCACACTGGCGCACAAATTAGGTATGGATGTTACCGCCGAAGGCGTGGAGACAAAAGAGCAGCTAGCATTTCTGAGAAAGTTGAACTGTGAATATGGACAAGGATATTTTTTCTCGCGTCCTTTGGATAACGCGGCAGCAGTGGAATTAATCGTGACAAATCCTCAGTGGTAAGGGTTTTTTGAGAGGATTTGGATAACGCCATCTGGTAAAGTCTGCAATATTAGATATAGTTAAAAAATCAATAGTTTTAAACTGTCGGTCAATAGCTGGAAGGCTACATATTTTAGCTCCAATACTCAAGTATGCCTGCAAAATTTTAGGAATCTCAACATTACATGAATCTGGATAATTTTGAGGTAGTTCTAGACAGAATTGTGAATTTGGATAAACCAAAATACTTGGATGCATTAAGTTATTCTGCTGAAAATAATTATAGGCGCAAGTAGCTTTTAAAGGACATTGTGTTAGTAATGATGCACAGCCAAAGAAATATTGGTTTTTACTCCAGATGAGATAATTTGCTAGCCCTTCCCAAAGTAGTAAAAGTGCCTGAATGTTGCGGTATTCTTGAGCTATACATGTACGCCCAACTTCAACTGATAGCTGAAGCACAGAATTAGGAATTGCATTAAGATTAAATATATCGGCAGCATCAAAGCCTAGTTTTTGAGAAGCCATTGTATAGGTTTGCATTCGATAAGTTCCAATCGTTTTACCCGTTTGTTTGGAGATCAAGATTAAATGATGGCAAACCGCATCAAACTTATCTATATCCATTTGGGTAAAGTTAGAAGCAGAAAATCCCAAGCCTAGTTCAAGATTAAAAACTTCAAAGCGCAATCGGAAAATTGATTCTAATTCTTCTTCAGTTGTAGCCAGCCGTAGGATATATTTTTCAGTTTGAAGGACGGGGAAATCTTCAAGAGGGGCAGGAGGATTCAGTGGGTAATTGATGTTGCGTCCAGAAACTTCCATCTATCTTCCTACTTCGATTTGCGAAATTATTCTACTAGGATTTAGGCACTATACAAATAGCTCACATTATGCATTAATGTGTCGAAGCGTACTCGATACGGTTTTCGATAAAAGAACCTATAGAGCAATACGCTT
Organism: Chroococcales cyanobacterium; assembly: GCA_038259325.1. Classification (GTDB taxonomy): domain Bacteria; phylum Cyanobacteriota; class Cyanobacteriia; order Cyanobacteriales; family Nostocaceae; genus Nostoc. The sequence continues at coordinate 63,827 of JBBSOX010000028.1, forward strand.
GGGTTAAGGGCTAATTGTACAAAATTGTGGGTTTTCGAGACGCGATAAATCGCCGTCTCTACAAGTGTTTTGGTCTTATCTGAACTGTATTGACTTATAGAGAGCTTTTTTCCTCTCTTGGATTAGAGGTAGAGTGCTTTTATTATGGGCATTAATTACCAAAAAATCTGACAATAAGATACAAAATTTTCCTTTGATATACGCTTTGACACTCTCCTGGCTACAAAAATTTCGCTATCGCTCATTTTTGTAAAAAGCCAGGAGATTCTTGGTTCCACGAGTCCACTTAACTTAGAATCCTTGCGTATCTAAGCCAGAGGTGGTTCTCTCCCCAAGCGTTAA
>JBBSOX010000029.1:0-63001 GCA_038259325.1 Chroococcales cyanobacterium
CGATCGCAAGTCGCGGTGAAACTTACCGCTTAATGAAGCAATACGCGGAAGCCCTAGAAGACTTTGACCGCGCCATTGAACTTAATCCCAAATCTGACTGGGCGATCGCAAGTCGCGGTGTAACTTACCGCTTAATGAAGCAATACGCGGAAGCCCTAGAAGACTTTGACCGCGCCATTGAACTTAACCCCAAATCTGACTGGGCGATCGCAAATCGCGGTGAAACTTACCGCTTAATGAAGCAATACGCGGAAGCCCTAGAAGACTTTGACCGCGCCATTGAACTTAATCCCAAAGATGACTGGGCGATCGCACATCGCGGTATAAGTTATTTGATGCTAAAGCAATATGATAAGGCTCTTGTAGATTTCAACCGTGCTATTGACTTAAAATCTGATTCTGATAGAAGAGATGTGTATTTGTACGATCGCGCTTTAGCCTACCTAACTCTTAATGAACAAGTTAAAGCACAAACTGATCTAGCACTTGCTATCAAACTTGCTAAACAGAATTACGAAAAAGATGCTAAAGACTGGCGTAATGCCTTTAACTTAGCCATTTACTATTTAGCTGCTCAATATACTCAACCAGCAGAGCAGTTATATCGCTATGTTTTATCTCAAGGTGCTTCCTTAGAATTTATTCGTGCAGCTATCCAAGTCCTTAATGACTTTTTAACAATCTTCCCTAATCATGTGCAGGCTACATCCATGCGACAGTTGTTGCAGTCTTCTCTAACTTAGGTCATGTAATTTCCAACCTACCCGCCAGAAAACCCACAAGTCCCAATCAACCGCCTGGGAATCAATTCCCTCTCTTACACCTAAAGTCTTCTAAACAAAACTAGAAAAGGGTTTCAGTCCACTTGAGTGGACTTGCGCTATGAGCCTGAGATTTCAATCTCTGGCGGACAAACGGGTAAGCGTAAAATCCCAGCTAATACCATTTTGAATTTTAGATTTTAGATTTTGGATTGGAAACCGCTTACTGCATCTGGGTTTTCTCTGTCCATCTGTCGCAATCATTTTTCAAATTGGTATAACTTGCCTTCGGGAGACTGGCGGCTAAACCCAATTGCATACAAATATTAAGCGATGCCTGCGGCGGGCTACGCCTACGCAACTACTACTTTGCCTTTCTTATGACAAATCGTAGGCGATCGCAAGTCAAATCTATTGATACCCTGAAATAAGAATCTAAAAAAGTAAACCCACGTTTGGATGATTAAAAATGAAATCAGCACACGAAAGAGAACAGTTAATTAAAGATATCAACGTACTGCTACATCAAGCTTATGACAGTACTTTAGATGAAATTCACGCACTCTTAAAAAGAATCGATGATCTAGACGACGAAGAAGACTTAAAAGCCATTAAAGAAGCTAGAGAAGATATACGCATTAATGGCACTGTGTCTTGGGATGAAATTCAAAACGAAATCAGAAACGAAATAAAACAGGATGTTGCGTGAGTTACGAAGTTAAATTTTCTAAGGGTGCGAAAAAGCAGTTTCGCAAACTACCTCTAGACGTACAACAGCGCATACAAACTAAAATCAACGACTTGGCAATAGAACCTCGTCCAAACGGGGTAAAAAAATTACAAGGTGATGATAACTCCTATCGTCTTCGGGTAGGAGATTATCGAGTTATTTATGAAGTAGTTGATGATGTTTTGATCGTAACTGTAATTAAAATAGGACATCGTAGCGATATTTATAAAGATGAAAGTTAGCACAAGTCCGTCAAGCAACTACCGCTAAAGAGTAAACAAAACCCAATTGCATAAAAATATTAAGCGATGCCTGCGGCGGGCTACGCCTACGCAACTACTACTTTGCCTTGTTCATGACAAATCGTAGGCGATCGCTTCGTTGTTAAGCTATAGGTAAGCGATCGTAAGATTCCGGTTCAATATCTGGTACTTTCGCTAAAACTGCGTCGTATTTTTCTCGACTGCCTCGCTTCGCTAACTCCCCTAGATAAATTTCAGTTGTTAGTGCAGCGATTTTTTCCGCAACTGCTGTCGCCACAAACTGATCGATAAAAATGCCGTCTTGTTTGGCAAGTTCCTGCAAGCTTTTGTACAAAGAGTCAGGAAGCTGAACGCTGAGGTTGCTCATGACATACTCTCGCTTAACCCAATTGCCTACAAATATTAAGCGATCGCAACTACTACTTTGCCTTGCTTATGACAAATCGTAGGCGATCGCTTAATTCAAAACTCTTGCAAATACTTGGCAAAAGTCTAACGCCGAGTATTAATAATGGAACACACTTGAGAAGATATTATTAAGCTTTCTCATTGAAATGTCAAGATTTTATGAATTACTTCTCCAAAGTTTGCCATTAGATATCGTAATTTCCCTTAAATTTTCAGGCTGCGCTGACGAACTCTTGTCGCCAAAATGCTTATCCATCAACGCCGGAACCTGTGCCGCTTGAATTCGGCTATGGCGCGTTTTATCTGGCATAACTAAATTTGGCCCAGCTTTACAATTTTTCATACAACCGGTGCCCTTGATTGTAACTTGGTCTTCTAAACCGCGATCGCTTAAAGCCGCCTCCAACGCCTGACAAACTGCTTTACCACCGCGTTTCATGCAATCAGACTTTTGACATACCAAAATCGCGGCTTTAGTCTTAGCTGGTTTTACCTTGACATTATCAATAGATGGGGGTTCTTGTGGTGCAGCGATGGTTGGAACTATCCCCATTTCAGAACGCGCCGCCATAACACGTTCAGCTTTTAGTGTAACTTTGTCTTTTTTTATATCGTGTTCTTTATAACCAACAACTTGTAGCCAAGTACCTGCTGGTAGCCGTAAATCAAAAGCAGCCCGTAAATGTTTAGCGAGTTTAATGTAGCATTCGCCATCATGAGTACCCAGCAGTAAACCTTTCAGCTTATAGCCATCTTTAATAACAAAATCTATAAATCTGCCCTCAAGGCAAAATTCTGATACTTCCATACTGTGAGATGCACCCATTTTTTTAACCTCCTTTTAATTAATCAAAGCTATCAAGAAAGATATTCTCAGCAGTCAAAGATTAGAGCTACTGTTGGTAGCGACTTCTCCAGCATTGGTCAAGAGTCCAAATCTGGTCTTGACGGGAGGCTGCTAATCGCCGTATCACACTCCAAAGTTGAACAGCCGCCATAGGAGAGCCAATTTCAACTTTTAATGGCTGGTTAGCCGCACAACTACAGGGAATATCTAACTCCTTTAGGCGTTGATAGACTTGCCAGCGGTCTGCCCAATTCACCTCTACAAGGTGGTTGCTTTCTATTTCTGAACTAAACGATTTCAAGAGAATTGCCCTCAAAGTGCAACAAACTTGCAGTAACTACCGCGATTGACTCTCTGCTTTTTGAGAGTCTGAGGAGTGTAACCTCTTAAAACCAGCATACCTTAAGTGCAAACAATTCTCAGTAACTTTGGAAAAAAAATAAAATTTTTCTAGCAATCCTATCTTGGAGAGGGAGATAAGGAAGACAAGGTAAGATTTTCTCTTTCTGCTCATCTTAGGGAGTCTTCACATTTAAAATTGAATGTCAATAGTAATGATAAATATATGCAACTTGATGAACGTGCCATCATCCAGCCAACAATAAACTTGAGATTTTTTGTAAGCAAAAATACAAAATATTGAGATGGCAAATTGGCTTGCTCTTCTTATTAAAATGTTAATATGTAAGGAATAAGCAGTTAAAATCTATAACTGTGAGGAAGAGAGGAACACAATGTCTGAAACGCAAACTTTGTTACGGAATTTTGGTCATGTCTATGACAATCCTGTGTTGCTGGATCACAGCGTAACTGCTCCAGTTACAGAAGGATTCAATGTTGTATTAGCTAGTTTCCAGGCACTGTACTTGCAGTACCAAAAGCATCATTTTGTAGTTGAAGGATCAGAATTTTACTCTCTGCATGAGTTTTTTAACGAAAGCTACGACCAAGTACAAGACCACGTTCATGAAATTGGCGAACGTTTGGATGGACTGGGTGGTGTGCCAGTAGCTACCTTTAGCAAACTAGCAGAATTAACCTGTTTTGAACAAGAATCTGAAGGCTTATATTCCTGTCGCCAAATGGTGGAAAATGATCTAGCTGCCGAACAAGCAATTATTGGCGTAATTCGTCGCCAAGCTGCTCAGGCAGAGAGTTTAGGCGATCGGGGTACACGCTATCTGTACGAAAAGATTTTGTTGAAAACTGAGGAACGTGCATATCATTTATCTCACTTCCTCGCTAAAGACAGCTTAACTTTAGGGTTTGTCCAAGCTGCTCAAAGCTAAAATTCTCATAATCTAGATTTGTCTACCTAGACTGAAAGAAAAAGTTAGCAGCACTAAGTCTTAAAATATTATAAAAAATGGCAGAGAAGGGTATCCCTATTTCTCTGCCATTTTTAATCTAAGTAAACATATTTAGATAATATTTAATATTGAAAACATTTAGCAATTAGCTAATTAGGATAGATTTTTATCTAAGTAATTTACTTATGCTGAATAAGTAAATAGATATATGTCGCAATAAATCACCAGTTGTTGAAAAGCATCATCAGCTTAAATAATAAATATTTGCAAAAGCTTAAAAAATTTCAGTATCACAATTAAATAAAATTAGAAATACAAAATAATCATTGGGCATGGGGCATTGGGCATTGGGAATTGGGCATTGGGAATTGGGAATTGGGAATTGGGAATTGGGAATTGGGCATTGGGAAAAGACAAGGAAGAAAGTTGTTCGATAATTCTCCCTCATCTCCCTCATCTCCCCCTACTCCCCGCCCCTCTACCTCTTCCCCAATCCCCCTTCTGTCATCAAACTTAGAAAACTTAATAATAAAAAGCACCAGAGGGGGTAAAGACCCTTAAAATAATCAGGATTTGTATTCTCGTACTCCAAGGCAACGACTATGCCCCGCCGTGATGACCTCCGGAAGATTCTACTGTTAGGCTCTGGCCCAATTGTGATTGGACAAGCCTGTGAGTTTGACTACTCTGGCACTCAAGCCTGCAAAGCGCTGCGAGAAGAAGGCTATGAAGTGGTTTTGGTCAACTCCAACCCTGCAACGATTATGACCGACCCGGAAACGGCCGATCGCACTTACATTGAGCCGCTGACTCCAGAATTGGTCGAAAAAGTCATTGAGAAAGAACGCCCTGATGCTCTCCTACCAACGATGGGAGGACAAACCGCCCTCAACCTCGCCGTTGCTTTAGCCAAAAATGGCGTGTTGGAAAAGTACGGCGTTGAGTTAATCGGCGCTAAACTACCAGCCATCGAAAAAGCCGAAGATCGAAAACTTTTTGGTGAAGCAATGGCCAGGATTGGGGTAGCTGTATGCCCCAGCGACACAGCCGAAACTTTGGAAGAAGCCAAAGCTGTTGCCCGCCAAATTGGTACTTATCCGCTAATTATTCGTCCAGCTTTCACAATGGGTGGAAGCGGCGGCGGTATTGCTTACAACAAAGAAGAATTTGAAGAAATGGCACAGGTAGGTATAGATGCCAGCCCCGTTTCGCAAATTCTCATTGACCAGTCTTTACTCGGCTGGAAAGAATATGAACTCGAAGTGATGCGTGATTTGGCAGATAACGTGGTGATTATCTGCTCCATCGAAAACCTTGACCCTATGGGTATCCACACCGGGGACTCAATTACCGTCGCTCCCGCGCAAACCCTTACTGATAAAGAATATCAAAGGCTGCGGGATATGGCAATTAAAATCATCCGCGAGATAGGTGTAGAAACTGGCGGTTCTAATATTCAGTTTGCCGTCAATCCGGTTAATGGGGATGTGGTTGTAATTGAGATGAACCCCCGCGTTTCCCGCAGTTCGGCTTTATCTTCCAAAGCTACAGGTTTCCCGATCGCTAAAATGGCAGCAAAATTGGCTGTGGGCTACACCTTGGATGAAATTAAAAATGACATCACCAAGAAAACTCCTGCGTCTTTTGAGCCAACAATTGACTATGTGGTGACAAAAATCCCCCGCTTCGCCTTTGAAAAGTTCCCCGGTTCCGACCCAGTGCTGACAACCCAAATGAAGTCTGTCGGGGAAGCAATGGCAATTGGGCGCACATTCAACGAATCCTTCCAAAAGGCGCTGCGATCACTCGAAACCGGACGCGCTGGTTGGGGTTGCGACAAAGCCGAAAAATTACCCAGTGGTGAGCAAATCCGCGCCCAACTGCGGACACCTAACCCCGATCGCATTTTCTCTGTGCGCCATGCCTTGCAACTAGGGATTAGTGCTGAGGAAATCTACGAACTGACTGGTATTGACCCGTGGTTCCTAAATAAATTTCAGCAACTGCTAGATGTCGAGAAATTCCTCAAGCGGACGCCTTTACAGCAATTGACAAAAGAGCAACTTTATGAAGTGAAACGGGATGGATATAGCGATCGCCAGATTGCTTATGCCACCAAAACCACCGAAGATGAAGTTCGCGCTTACCGTAAGTCACTAGGGATTATCCCAGTTTACAAAACCGTAGATACTTGCGCGGCTGAATTTGAAGCATTCACTCCCTACTACTATTCTACCTACGAAGAAGAAACAGAGGTAATGCCCGCAACCAAGCCAAAAGTATTGATTTTGGGTGGTGGCCCCAACCGCATTGGGCAGGGAATTGAGTTTGATTATTGTTGTTGTCACGCCGCTTATGCTTTGCATAAAGCTGGTTATGAGACGATTATGGTCAACTCTAACCCTGAGACAGTTTCAACAGACTACGATACCAGCGATCGCCTTTACTTTGAGCCTTTAACAAAAGAAGATGTTCTTAACATCATCGAAACTGAAAATCCAGTTGGGGTAATTATCCAATTTGGCGGACAAACCCCGCTAAAGTTGGCTATTCCTTTACAAGAGTTTCTTAACAATGACACATCAGGACTGCTCACCAAAATTTGGGGGACATCGCCAGATTCCATCGACATGGCAGAAAACCGGGAACGGTTTGAAAAGATTCTCCAACAGTTAAATATTTCCCAGCCGCCTAATGGTATTGCTCGGAGTTACGAAGATGCGCTGATTGTCGCCAAACGCATTGGCTATCCAGTGGTGGTGCGTCCCAGTTATGTGTTGGGGGGACGGGCGATGGAAATCGTCTATTCTGATACTGAGTTGGAACGCTACATGAGCTTTGCAGTACTCATAGAACCAGAACATCCAATTTTGATTGATAAGTTCTTGGAAAATGCGATCGAAGTGGATGTAGATGCGATCGCCGATCATACCGGACGGGTAGTAATTGGTGGTATCATGGAACACATCGAGCAAGCAGGGATTCACTCAGGAGATTCCGCTTGTTCTTTACCCTCCATTTCCCTATCACCAGCAGTTCTTAATCAAATTCGCACTTGGACGGTGCAGCTAGCGCAAGCGCTGTCAGTCGTGGGGTTAATGAATATTCAATTTGCCGTTGTGGGTGCAAGCAGTTATTCGCCCCAAGTTTACATTTTAGAAGCCAACCCCCGCGCCTCGCGCACAGTGCCCTTTGTTTCTAAAGCAACGGGTGTGCAGTTAGCGAAACTAGCATCCTTAATTATGTCGGGTAAAACCTTAGAGGAGCTAAATTTCACCGAGGAAGTCATTCCCACACATATTGCTGTAAAAGAAGCTGTATTACCCTTTAATAAATTTCCAGGAACTGATACAATATTGGGCCCAGAAATGCGCTCTACTGGAGAGGTGATGGGGATTGACAGCGACTTTGGCCGTGCCTTTGCCAAAGCAGAATTGGGTGCTGGGGAGCGTTTACCACTAAGTGGAACTGTATTTGTATCAATGAGCGATCGCGATAAAGCTGCTGCAAGTGGTGTGGTGAAAGAGTTTATCGATTTGGGCTTTACAGTGATGGCTACCCTTGGTACACGCCGAGTTCTTCTTGAACAGGGCTTAAATATTGAGTTAGTGCTGAAACTGCATGAAGGCCGTCCCCACGTCCTAGATGCAATCAAAAACCAGAAAATCCAACTTATTATCAACACACCTTCAGGGGAAGAAGCCCAGACTGATGCTAGGTTAATCCGCCGCACAGCCTTAGCTTACAAAATTCCCATCATTACTACCATCGCCGGCGCGAAAGCCACCGTCGCCGCCATTCGTTCTTTACAAAATACGACTTTAGACGTAAAACCCATTCAAGAGTACTGCCCGATTGCGAGGGAGTAGGGAGTGGGGTGCGGGGAGTTGGGGGAGATGAGGGGACAAGGGGACAAGGGGACAAGGGGACAAGAGGTGAGAACTTGAAACAAGTCTTTCTCCTTGTCCCCAATCCCCAATCCCCAATGCCCCATGCCCAATGCCCAATGCCCAAAAAAATTAAGTAATTGTTATAAGAGAATGACTATAGTTCTCATTAGAGAGATACTTTAACAAATATGAGGGAAATTATTTTAACCTGAGAATTTCTTAAATTGACTTCTAGTCTGCCTTGAGATAGAGAGCGACGTTGAATCAACTGGAACAGCCAGGAAATTTAATGTAACGATATAGCCAAAAAATTCTCATAAATGTTACAATTATTAATACGGTTCCAATAGAAAAATGTTTAAAAAGCGATCTTTTATCTAACTGTAGATACTTGTGAAAAGTAGGAAATAGCTGTAACTTTTAGCAGTTAAGAAGCCTAAATTTGATTTTTATGAGCAGCCGAGTTTTTCGGGTGCGTAAGTTGTAAACCATAGCATGGGTTCCCAGTCTGACTGGGTAGCACCCTAACAAAGCATCTATCCGTTAATGACTCTACCGCCAAACCCATCATTACCAAAGAGTAGCGCCATGAAGACCGCTCAGACAGCCACAGACCTCGTGCGGACTTACCTGCGTGAGATTGGCCGTGTGCCACTCTTAACCCACGAGGAAGAGATTTTCTATGGTAAACAAGTGCAACGTTCCTGTACTTTGCACGAATCAAGAGAATCTCTTGCCACCCAGTTAGGCCGTCAACCGACTCTCGAAGAGTGGGCCAAAGCTACAAAACTAGAACCAGCAGAGTTGAACGAAGCGATCGCTGATGGTGAGATTGCGAAGCGTAAGATGGTAGAAGCCAATTTGCGCCTAGTAGTCTCCGTTGCCAAAAAGTACATAAAGCGCAACGTCGATTTACTGGACTTGATCCAAGAAGGTAGTATTGGTATGCAACGGGGCGTAGAAAAGTTTGACCCTACCAAAGGGTATAGATTTTCTACCTATGCTTATTGGTGGATTCGGCAAGCGATTACTCGCGCTATAGCCGAAAAAGCTCGCACCATTCGGCTGCCTATCCATATCACTGAAAAATTAAATAAAATTAAAAAAGCACAGCGTCAATTGTCTCAGAAATTGGGACGCGCTCCGACAGCTGGTGAGCTAGCTGAAGAATTAGAATTGACCCCCAAACAAGTGCGAGAGTATCTAGAAAAGGCGCGTTTGCCCCTTTCCTTGGATTTGCGGCTGGGTGATAATTATGACACTGAACTCGGAGAAATGCTGGAAGATCCAGGAGCATCTCCAGAAGAGTTTGTTATGCAATCTTCCTTATCTTATGACTTAGATCGCCTGATGGGTGATCTCACGCCACAACAGAGGGAAGTGATCACATTGCGCTTTGGCTTAACTGATGGGCAAGCCCTGACACTGGCTAGAATCGGTGAAATCCTGAACATCAGCCGAGAACGAGTCAGACAAATTGAGCGGGAAGCCTTAACCAAACTTCGCAAGTCTAAAGCCAACATGGATGAATATTTGGCAAGTTAGTCATTAGTCATTAGTCCTTTGTTATGAGCTATTTACAAAGGACGAATGATCAATGGGTGAGAAAATACGCTGACTTTGGTACGGTTACGCCTACTTCCACTCTTAAGCTTGGCTGTTACATTAGTTGACAGGAAGACAATATAGCTAGCTAAGTCTAATCTAAAACAGACATCTAACTAATATTCAAATCACAAGCACCGCAGCTAGCAGTGGTAGTTAAGGAGCTAAAAAATGAATAACCCATCCAATCATGTCTCGGAATTTTTCAATAGTGAATCAGAAACTAGTGATTTACTATGGCAGTATGTTAAATCTTTGAGTCCAGAAACAGTTACTCAACTATCTAAACCTACATCTGCCGAAGTTTTTCAGGTAATGGAACGGAATATTACAGGACTATTGGGTAATCTACCTTCAGAACACTTTGGCATCACTATAAGCACCAGCCGAGAAAGTCTAGGTCGGCTTCTGGCTTCTGCTATGATCAGTGGTTATTTCTTGCGTAACGCTGAACAGAGAATGAATTTTGAAATCGCTCTACAAGGGACTGAAGCCAAGAACAGCGAAATTGACTAGAAATGTAAAATTTAGTAAAATTTACGAAATTAAATATTGTTCTTGGGCTAATGGCTAGTCACAGTCACAGCGCTAGTAATTAAGAATAAGCCTGTGCCAAATCTTTGTCACTAATTTCCAATCATCACATCGGCTTCTCTACAAGACGCCGAAGTATGAAATATCAGCTAAATTTTTTTAAATATCCAAAACAGTGACGCATTAAGGTTGAAATTTCAAAAATCAAAACTCGGCAGAGTTAAAACTAGTCTGCCGAGTTTTGTTATTAATCATTAGTCTCGCTACTCTTTTCCTCTTGTCAATTAATTATGAGTGATACCAGTTCTTCCCCGCCCCATAAAATCATTGGTGTTGCAGTAATTTGGAACAGCCAAGAGCAAATTTTAATTGATCGCCGTCGTCCAGAAGGAGCAATGGGTGGTTTGTGGGAATTTCCTGGTGGCAAAATTGAGTCTGGGGAAACTATTCAGGAGTGTATTCAACGGGAAATTTCCGAAGAACTGGGAATAGTAATTGAAGTAGGAGAGCATCTGATTACTATTGACCACACCTATACAGACTTGCGCGTTACCCTCACAGTACATCACTGCCGCCATGTTACAGGTGTTCCCCAACCTTTAGAATCTGATGAAATTCGCTGGGTAACTTTGGCAGAACTGGAGCAGTTTACTTTTCCGAAAGCAAATATTCAAATTATTGCTGCATTAAAAGGGAGTGAGGACTGAAGAAGGGAATAGGGTATAGGTTAGAGGGTACAGATTTTTCGCGTCACCTGTAACTTCTCCCCTAACCCCAATGTCCAATCCCGTAACAATCTATTAATTGCATCAGGTTGAGTCCCGCAATTTTCTACAATAGGCGCAGGGACTTTGATTAAAGGTGTCAGGAAATAAATGCCTAAAACCGTTGCCGATGTGATGAGCCGCGATCCAATTGTCGTCCGGACAGAAACTCCACTGAATGAAGCTATCCAAATTCTTGCAGAACGCCACATCAGCGGATTACCTGTTGTGGATGATGTCGGTAAATTGGTTGGTATTATATCAGAAACCGATTTAATGTGGCAAGAGACTGGTGTTACTCCACCTGCGTACATCATGTTTCTTGATAGCGTTATCTATTTAAAAAATCCTGCTACATACGAACGTGACTTGCACAAAGCTTTAGGGCAAACCGTTGGGGAGGTGATGAGTAAAAACCCGATCACTATTTTCCCTGATAAAACTTTAAGGGAAGCCGCTACAATCATGCACGATCGCAGCGTTCACCGATTGCCAGTACTTGACGGCACGGATCAAGTAATTGGTATCCTCACTCGTGGTGATATTATTCGGGCAATGGCAGCAAGTCAAGATTAGTCAGTTGTCATTAGTCATTGGTCATTAGTCAGGAGTTTTATGACACTTGGCTGTTGTGCTGACTTTTGACTCTTTTTTTACACCTTTGAAAATCAAGGATAACTAAATGAGTATTACTTCGGAGTCTGTTAAGCAATTGCTAAGTTCTGAGAATTTAGGCGATCGCTTACGTGCAGTAAATCAAATCCGCGAACTGGAACCTGCGATCGGCTTTGAATTAATTCAAAGTGCTATTGGCGATAGCAATTCTCGTGTCCGTTACTCGGCGGTGAGCCAAATGGATACACTTGGAACACAAGATTTACAGTTATCCTTGGATATCTTGCGCGATCGCTTGCTTCATGACTCCGAAGTAGATGTACAAGCAGCAGCAGCAGACTGTTTGGGTGCTCTGAAGTTACATGAAGCTTTTGAAGACTTGCAACACATTTACCATACAACTACTGAATGGCTAATACAATTTAGTATCATCGCCACATTAGGAGAGTTAGGCGATCCACGAGCCTTTGAACTACTCAAAGAGGCACTCTCGTCAGAGAACGAATTAGTCCAAACTGCTGCTATTAGTTCTTTGGGTGACTTGGGAGATTTACAAGCAGTTCCCCTGTTGGCTCCCTATGCTACCAATCCAGATTGGCAAATTCGTTACAGAGTTGTACAAGCCTTGGCTCGTTTGGGTAGTGCAGAAGCCAAATCTATATTAGAAACTTTGGTTGATGATGAAGTAGAAGCGATCGCAACTGAAGCGAAACAATCTTTGCAATCAGTTTAAGTCTACTTACACTAAAAAGTTTCACTCTGGTTAGTAAAAAGGTTACATTTCAACCAGAGTGAAAATCAACTTGTTTATAGTGACAGTAGTCTGTACAAACTAAGCTTTTGCAACTTTACGACGGCGAACTACGGTCATTGAGGCACCGACTAAACCCAGGCCTAGCAGTGTAGCAGGTTCGGGAACAGATGATACTGTGACACCTTTAAAACTTCCAGTAATTGTTGTACCAGCAGTGTATGCAGTACTTGCTGCTTCCTTTGAATCAAAGTCAAAAGTAGTGAAATCAATGTTTCCTATTGCCTTACTTCCATCTTCAAAGACTCCGGAGAAATTAAAGCTGATCTTTGCTCCTCCAAACACTGTTTCAAAACTTGGTGCCAAGACACTGGTTAAAGAAAGTTCCTTTGCGCCATCAGCAACCGGATCGATGTCTATAAACAACGTAGAAGGTGCACCAAGTGGAGTCAAGAAGTCGTAAATATTTCCAAAGGAATCGCCAGAAAAATCACCGTTTTTGGCACCTAACTCAATTCTTCCTGGATTAGTAAGAAAGTCTACGCCAGTCTTGTTGATGTTGGCTATAGTACCATCTCCGTCAAACGTGAATGAACCAATGTATGCTTGAGCAGACCCAGCAGAGGTAAACAATCCAGCAGTAGCCAAGGGGAGTGCAGCAGCAACAGCTAAAGTTGCATTGAGTAACTTAGATTTTAAATTAATCATTTTTATTGGAGGCTCCTAGTAATAACTTTAAATCAGAGCAATTGCTTTACTTTTAATCTCAGTAATTTATGGAAAATACTGTCAGAGGAAGCGAAACTTGCGTGATGTATTTCTTATCTCCATAAAATCACATAGATTTAGAGCCTGCAATATTTACTGAGTGGTCTTCATTACATCTTTAATTACTGAGCCATCTTCATAAAATTTTAATTACTTGTATAACTAATCTTCGTAACTTTTTCATTCCATAACGTTGAAATTGTTCCTAATAGCTTTGAATTGAATCAGATTAACTTCAGTACACTGAATAGAATTGGTGTTTTTTATTCTTGCAGATTACTCAACTATTTTTGAAATAAATATAGTAAGCAATGTATCTATAGCGCTTCGGGGTTGAGTTCAATACAGACCTAACAAGAACAGATCCTTAGTGCTATATAGCAGTAATCATTTGGATGCAGTCTATGCAAGGGGCACAGCAATGCTCATTAGTGCCAACTCAACGTAAAAACCATAGACACAGCTTTGATAGATTGCCTTGTCAAGAGTCTCTGACTGGAAATAGCTAATGACAGGGCTGCCACCTCAAAACTTTTGGCAGCAGCCCAATGAAGAGAATTTCCAGCCAGAGGTTGGAAACGAGATTTTAAAGGAGTTTGTATTTAAGTTGACAATCGCTATAGTAGCGGCAACAGTAGTGTCACAAAATAGTAAACCAAAGGAGCAGTGAAAATATAACTATCAGTGCGGTCTAAAATACCACCATGTCCGGGGATTAACTGCCCAGAATCTTTGACTCCAGCATCTCGCTTGAGCATAGACTCGGTAAGATCCCCCAAAAGGCTAGCAATACCAATCAGTAAACCCAATGCTAAACCACTGAAGGGGGAACTGGGCAAGTGTAGATAATAGGCTCCTGCTATGGCTACAGCAACACTTGAAGTAATGCCAAAGACAGCACCTTCTACAGTTTTTTTCGGGCTAATATCAGACAGACGGGTTTTCCCAAAGAATTTACCAATGGTGTAAGCACCGATATCGGCTGCCCAAATACACAAAAAAGTCAGTAGTGTTGCTGTAAAACCTTGTGATAAAGAAGCGGAATTTGCCTTTTCCCAGAAATCTGTCCAGGTTGCGGGCCAGTATCCTCCGAAAGGAAGATTGCTAAAAGCAGCACTATCAATTGCTCGTAATCGCACCCAGTAACTTGGCAAATAACCTACGTAAAATAGCCCCATAATAGAAGCGGAAACATCAGCGATCGTGGCAAATTTAGGCTGAAACAGCAAGTAAAAACAAATAAGTGTGCCAGCAATTGGCATCACAGCGTCAGCTAAACTGCCATCCAGGGTACAAATTACCAGCAAAACTTGGCTGACAACCATAGTCGTTTTTGCGGCAGGAGCGATGCCTCTGGCTCGCACCAAATTAAAATATTCCTGTTGACCCAAAAAGATGATAACTGCAAAGATGATGGTAAAGTACCAACCCCCCAAAAGGGTTGCAGAAAGAGCAAGAGCGATCGCAACAATTCCACTAATAATCCGAGACCAAGGCATAGAAGTATTTGGGATTGGGTACTGGGGATTGGGTATTGGGTACTGGGGATTGGGTATTAGGTATTTAGAAAACTTTTTCCTAGTTCCTAGCCCCTAGTCCCCACCCCCCAGTCCCTAGTCCAGTTTCTCACCACTGAGGATAAAAATTGGATCAACGGCGGTAAAGGTTTGAGAAAAGCCACGCGTCTCTAAGCGGTTAACCGCAGACTGGACGACTTCGATATTTCTAGCCCTTAACAGAGAAAAGCTCTGGGAAATAGCATACAGACTTTCTAGATTAGCAGCTGTAGCTACAACCCGACCGGATGGGGGCAAATAATGCCAAGCTGCTTGCAGAATTTCCTGAATGGGGCGTCCTCCCTCGATACAAACACGGTGAGGCGTAACTTTAAGATCATGTAAACACTCTGGGGCGCTACCTTCAATTACTTGGACATTTCTCACTTCAAAGCGATCGCAGTTACGCTTGATCAGATTAGCTACTTCTTCATCTCTTTCTATAGCGATAATTTTTCCCTTTGGACACAATAGCCCTACTTCTACCGGAATTGTCCCCGTGCCTGCGCCAATGTCCCACAACACAGAATCTGATTTTAGTCGCAGTTGGGCAATCAATAGAAGTCGGACTTCTCGCTGACTCAGGGGAATTCCTGGCAAATTTTCAAACAATTCATCGGGAATACCAGGGGTAATATAAGGCCAAAGTTGGGAGGGCATAGAATTACGCAATTATACTAAAGATATCGATTTGCCAAATTGAAAAGCTATAAGCTCTAAAAACTTTTCAAACGTAGCATTATAAGAAAACATAATGATTGGCGAAATATTAGATGAGCGCTATGAAGTTCAGCAGTTACTAGGAAAAAAGGCAGGGCGGCGGACGCTATTAGCTCGTGATTTGCCAACTCATGAATTAGTTGTCATCAAGTTACTTTCTTTTGGTGACGACTTTGAATGGGATGATTTAAAGCTGTTTGAGCGAGAAGCCGAAACCTTAAAAAACCTAGCACATCCCTTAATTCCCCGCTATTTAAACTATTTTGAGGTAAATTTACCAACCATCAAAGGATTTGCTTTGGTACAAACTTATATCCCAGCAAAAACTTTAGAGCAATACTTACAAACTGGGCGAACTTTTACAGAAGCTGAAGTCAAACAGATAGCCAAAGCGCTTTTAGAGATTCTGATTTACCTACATCAACTACATCCGCCTGTAATTCACCGTGATATTAAGCCTAGCAATATTTTATTAGGGGAGCGTTCTGGTAATAATGTTGGTCAAGTTTATTTGGTAGATTTTGGTTCAGTACAGACTGTCCTCGCCACAGAAAGCGGCACAAGAACTGTGGTAGGAACCTATGGCTATATGCCACCAGAGCAATTTGGCGGACGCACTGTTGCAGCTTCTGACCTTTATAGTTTAGGCGCAACCTTAATTTATTTAATGACGGGTAGTCACCCAGCCGATTTACCGCAAAAGGACTTTCGCATTCAGTTTGAACAAGCGGCTAATGTGAGTCCCAGTTTTAGCAATTGGCTAAAATGGATGATTGAACCTAGTTTAGAACGGCGTTTAACTTCTGCAACCCAAGCAATCGCAGCCTTAGACAAACCACAGTCGAAATTACCTGCTTTGGTTGTGAGTAAACCAGATGGGAGTAAGATTCAACTAACCAAAAATTGGGATTCTCTAGAAATTATCATTCCACCATCTGGTTTTGATGCATCAATAGTATTTACAGGTTTATTTGCGATCGTCTGGAATTCATTTATCCTGTTTTGGACGATTGGCGCTCTTTCGGCCCCTTTTCCTGTCAACATCCCCTTTGCCTTGTTCTCACTCCCTTTTTGGAGTGCTGGCTTGATGATGGTGTATAAATTTTTATTTAATTTGTTTGGACACATCTGCTTACGCCTGAATCCAAAACAAATTGCCCTAAGCTGGGAGTTGTTTGCTTGGAAATTTGAGCGCCCCCGGCCATCTCCAAGACAAAGTGTTAATAAGTTGGTTTACATTCCAAAGCACTTTACTAAAGACTCTGAAGGCACTAGAGTTGCCGTTCCAGCACAATTATATATTTGCTCAGGTGTACAAAAATATCAGATTGGTGGAAACGATGGCGGCATTAAATCCGAAGTAGAACTGGAATGGTTAGCTCATGAATTAAGTGATTGGTTAGGTTTACCAATTACCAATCCAATGAGAAGTTAGTTGCGCTTATCAATGGCGAACTCATCGGATTTGAGCCATCAATGTCTATATTTAATTACAGGAGCCTTAGAGGAAATTTATATGTTTGGACTAGGATTGCCAGAAATGGGTGTAATTGTGATAATCGCTATTTTAATTTTTGGGCCAAAAAAAATTCCCGAACTGGGCACTGCCCTGGGAAAAACCCTACGAGGTTTTAAGGAGGAGATGAAAACTCCTAGTGATGATACCAATCCAGAACAAGAAAAATAATAGTCAAGAGTCAAGGGTCAAAAAGTTTTAAATACTAAACTTTAGACCCTTGACTTTTCATTAAAGTAGTGTATTGACTACAGATGAAGGGGCGATTCCATTTTGAGAATCAATGATTGCTGTGCCAGTATTTTGTTGATGTGTCTCTTCCTTGGCTAAACCACGCAGCTTAATTAACTTAATAGCCCTTGTGACGCTTTCTGGCAAAATTACCACCAGACTGTTATCAGGAGCCATGTCTAAGCCTTTATTTATCGCTTGAGTTTCATCCAGAATTGATTCATAGCGGCTATCAGGCTTAACTTCGGTAATGCCTTGAATAATCAACTGGGCGGCTGAACCCCGTAGGCGTCCCCGTGTATCATCGTCTTCTTTGATGATGATGTAATCAAAAATTTGTGCTGCTAATTTGCCCAAAGTAACAAAGTCTTCATCGCGGCGATCGCCTGGTCCACCAATTACGCCAATCCGTTGCCCTGTAGTCCAGTTCCGAACAAAGGAACCTACAGCTTCGTAACTGGCTGCGTTATGGGCATAGTCTACCAAAGCGTGGTAGTTTCCTAAATTAAATAAATTCATCCGTCCTGGTGTTTGACTAACTGAAGCCCGGAAAGTCCTCAAACCAGCACGAATTTGTTCAATTGTGACGTTTTGCACGAATGCTGCCAAACTTGCAGCTAAAGCATTGGCAATCATAAACGGCGCCCGTCCGCCCATTGTTAAAGGTATATTTTCTGCTCTTTCTATGCGGTGTGTCCAATCACCTTTAACAATTGACAAATAGCCATTTTCATATACTGCTGCTACACCGCCCTTTTGGATGTGCTTTCGCACCAATTCCGAATCGGGGTTCATTGTAAAGTAAGCAATATTAGCCTTAGTTTTTTCTGACATGGCGGCGACGCGGCGATCGTCGGCGTTAAGTACCGCGTAGCCATCCGGGTATACGGCTTCTGCTACTACACTCTTGAGGTTAGCTAACTGCTCAATAGTATCTATATCGCCAATTCCTAAATGGTCGGAGGCTACATTCAATACCACCCCTACATTGGCTGCTTCAAAGCCTAATCCAGAGCGAAGAATGCCACCGCGAGCCGTTTCTAGTACCGCTACCTCTACTGTGGGATCTTGAAGGATGACGTGGGCACTTTGGGGGCCTGTGTTATCGCCAGCTTCTACTAAGTAATCACCTATATAGGTTCCATCTGTAGTGGTATAACCTACTACCTTGCTAGTCTGTTTATAAATATGTGCTAGTAGTCGGGTAGTAGTGGTTTTGCCATTAGTACCAGTGACACTGAGAATGGGAATTTGGCTAGATTGCTCGTTGGGAAACAGCATATCCATTACTGCGCCAGCAACGTTGCGGGGAATACCCACGCTTGGGGCAACGTGCATCCGAAAACCGGGAGCGGCGTTAACTTCGACAATCACGCCATCGACTTCCCGCAGCGGACGGCTAATATCCGTAGTGACGATATCGAGTCCGGCAATATCCAAACCGATAATTCTAACTACCCGTTGTGCTAACCAAAGATTTTCTGGGTGAATTTCATCGGTACGGTCTACGGCGCTACCACCTGTACTCAAGTTTGCCGTTGCTCGGAGATAACAAATAGTATCCTTGGGTGGGACGCTATTTAGGGTATGGCCTTGCCTTTCTAGCAGCTGGTAGCTGGTGCGGTCTAGTTCAATCTTGGTCAGGACGTTATCGTGTCCTTCACCACGATTTGGGTCAAGGTTTGTTTCTTCAATTAATTCGGCAATAGTGGATCTGCCGTTGCCAATGACATGAGCAGGAACGCGTTCGGCAACTGCTACTACTTTGCCATTTACGACTAGTACCCTGTGGTCGCGCCCTACATAATATCTTTCGACAATAATTGACCGGGAAACCTGTCTGGCAGCTTCGTATCCTGCTTCAGCTTCTTCCCAAGTTCTGATATCAATGGTGATCCCGCGTCCGTGATTGCCATCTAGTGGCTTAATGACGATGGGATAGCCGCCAACGTACTCAATCGCTTGTTCCAAATCGTCTAAGAAGTTGATCACCGTACCTCTAGGGACTGGCGCACCAGCGGCGGCGAGAATGCGTTTAGTGGCTTCTTTATCGCAAGCTAGTTCTACGCCCAGAATGCTGGTGTTATCAGTCATTGTGGCCTGCATTCGCTTCTGATTCACGCCGTAGCCTAGCTGAATCAAAAAGCGGGCTTCCAGAGACATCCAGGGGATACCTCTTTTTTCTGCTTCTTTAACGATCGCTTCAGTAGAAGGACCTAGGGAAGCATCACGAGTAAAGTCTTTCAGGTCTTGGATATCTTGCTCTAGTTCTGCCTTGGGATAACGGCCTCGATCAACGATACTTTGGCACAGCCGCACTGCTGCTCGTCCAGCGTAGCGTCCCGCTTCCTCGTTCTGATACTCAATTACTACTTGGTAAATTCCGGGTGTGGCAGTTTCGCGGGTGCGACCAAAGCCGACATGCATACCAGCTAATTCCTGGAGTTCAAGGGCTACGTGTTCCACAATATGGCCGATCATAGTGCCTTCTTTGACTCGCATCAAAAAGCCACCACGACAGCCAGGGGAACAATAATGACCCTCCAGACTCGGCAGCGCCTCAACTAATCCTTCATAAAAGCCAGGGATTTCATTCGAGGGCGTCTCGCCAAGGGTTTCTAAATCGAGGCGCATGACGATCAGTTTGTGGCGTCGAATGCTCCAATAGTTTGGGCCGCGTAAGGTCTGGATCTTGAGGATTCTCATGGGAATAGGTAGATGGAGATTCGGAACCAAAATTCTAGTTTCTTACTGGAATTGACCGCTAAACTGTTCATTGCAAACAGTTTTTTCTTTTTACATGGTATTCTTATCATTTTTCTATGGTAAGAAATGAATGTGCGGTCAACTCAGTGTAACCTCAGATACTCTATCCCGTCAGCTGGAGATTCGGTGTACAGCAGGCAATACAGTGCGCTGGTACAAGTGGAAGCGATCGCCGTAGCTGAGGATATGGAGACGTAAATTATGTACTGTTAATGGTTCATTAGCACCGACATGGGGTTCGTTGGTGTGGGTGGCTTCAGTGGGATCAACAATGGTGACACTGCCTTTGCCCATAACTTGTAGCCAACCATCACGTTCAAACACTGCACAAGTATCTTCGTCAATGCCAATACCTAAGCGATCGGGGTGAGCTGCGATCGCACTAATCAGTCGCCCCATTCGATTCCGGTTGTGAAAGTGTTGGTCAACGATTACTTCAGGAATAAATCCCAAACCCGTTGCCATATCGACTAGGGAACGATTTGGCGACTCTCCACTACCGCCGCCAGCAATCATATGATGCCCCATCACTGCTGCTCCTGCACTTGTGCCTGCTAGCGTAAGTTGTCCCGCCCTCACCCGCTGCCGAATAATTTCCATTGCTGGGGTATCTGCCAATACGCCACAAAGACGCAGTTGGTCTCCTCCTGTCAAAAATACCCCACTACAGGCTTCTAAGGATGCTTTGATCTGGGAGGCTTCACACTGTTCCCGTTCGCGGATGTCTAAAATCTCTACCTTCTGAGCACCCATTTCTTCAAAAATGCGAATATACCTACCACCAATGATGGCGGGTTCGCGAGAGGCAGATGGAATAATTGTAATATAAGCCTTACTAGCACCAGCACGTCCAAAAAAAGTTCGTAGGATTTCGCGCCCATGAACTTTATCTTCTGCGCCTCCGATAACCAGAACGGCGGTTTTAGTTGCTTGGGGTGTCCTCATTTCTAGCGATTTAGCTTGTAATTGCGGCATTTTGTTTCTCCTGTCAACAACTTCAGGTGAATTTAACAAGGTTCAGTTGCAGCCATGATTTTTGCGCTTTGCTTCTTTGAGAGGACACTTTTTGGAAGTTTGGAACTGAGTCAGCCACTCTCCAAATTCTCGCTTAACGCTCGCGTTGCCTCAGTCTAAACGTGTTCGTTCCCATTTCTCAAAGCCAGAGCCTTGTTTTTCACCTGTCCACTTGCAGCAGGGCAAAATAGTCTTTAGGGGGCTAGATTCCCCCTCTAGGGCTGGGGACGAGCAGTTAAAACTACGCTTTTTTCTGAGGCTGGCTCGATGCATCCTAGAAGTTGTTAACTTGATAAGATTATTAATTTAAATGTAGTTGTGACAACATTTAAACATAAATTAAGTAATTAGAAAAACTTTTGATCCCATCTAAAATCCAAGAGACTTGGTAGTTTTAGATACTATTGATAAAGTTTAACTGGAGTTTGACTCGACCTCGGCTTGGCGATGTTTGCTAGACATCCAAATTTAAGATTAGTGTCCTCGAATACGAATAACTGTGCGCTTTGATATAGTTACACTTTTTCCTGACTGTTTTAACTCTGTTCTCAATTCGGGGTTACTGGGTAAAGCCTTAGCCAAACAGATTGCCCAAGTGCATCTGGTTAATCCACGGGACTTTACCACTGACAAGCATCGGAAGGTAGATGATGAACCCTACGGTGGCGGCGTAGGGATGCTAATGAAGCCGGAACCTATTTTTAGCGCTGTGGAGTCGCTGCCGATTCTACCCCGAAGAGAAATAATTTTGATGAGTCCACAGGGTCAAACAATTAATCAACCTCTTTTAAAAGAATTGGCGACAAATTATGACCAGCTAGTGGTTATTTGCGGGCATTACGAAGGAGTGGATGAGAGGGTGCTGCATTTGGTAACTCGTGAAGTATCTTTAGGCGATTTTATTCTGACTGGCGGAGAAATTCCAGCAATGGCTTTGATTAATGGCGTAGTGCGGCTAATACCAGGAACCGTAGCCAAAACTGAGTCCCTCACCGCAGAAAGTTTTGAGGAAGGGTTGTTGGACTATCCCCAATATACTCGTCCTGCCAATTTTCGCGGCTTTAAAGTGCCTGATGTCTTGCTCAGTGGAAATCACGCAGCGATCGCCCGGTGGCGCTACGAACAACAAATTGAAAAAACCCGCGATCGCCGCCCTGATCTTCTGGAGAAATGGGGGCAGGGGAAGCAGGGGAAGCAGGAGGAGAATAATAATTGCTAACTCCTGAATAATGACTAATAACTAATGACAAATGACAAATGACTAAAATTCGTATTGGTAACGGCTACGATATTCATCAACTGGTAAGCGATCGCGCTTTGATTTTAGGTGGAATTCAAATTCCCCATGAACTGGGTTTGTTAGGGCACAGTGACGCTGATGTGCTTACTCACGCGATTATGGATGCCATGCTTGGGGCATTATCTTTGGGCGATATTGGTCATTATTTTCCGCCTAGCGATCCCCAATGGGCGGGAGCAGATAGTTTAGTACTATTAACTCAAGTACATCAACTGATTCAGGATCAAGGTTGGCAGATCGGAAATATTGACTCGGTAGTAGTAGCAGAACGTCCAAAATTAAAACCGCATATTCACAATATGCGCGACAAACTAGCGGCGATTTTAGAACTAGAATCAAATCAAATTGGCATCAAAGCTACTACTAACGAAAAATTAGGCCCCGTTGGACGCGAAGAAGGTATATGTGCTTATGCTGTTGTCTTGCTAGTTGCTTCAGAGTAACTTTTTTTAGCCTCTAATAAAGATATTAAAGACTGATTAGGATGAAAATAAATTTGAAATTATGAAATTTTTTAGAAAAATGTTTCAGGCAATTAAACATTTTTGGTTGCCAACAATTCTGGCTTCAGCAACAGCACTTACACTTGCCGCTTGCAACCCATCCAACTTCAAAAGTGCAGCTGCTCAAGTGCCGCAAATCGTCACCGCAGTTTTGAGCGAACCTTCAACTTTTAATTATGCTCTAAATGAGTCAGCATATAGTGTTTTTGGTTTTCTTTATGACTCATTGATTAATGAGAATCCCCTAACCACAAAACTAGAACCGGCTTTAGCAGAAGCCTGGGAAGTTTCTGAAGATGGTCAGAGGGTTTTAATTACCCTAAGAGAAGGAATTAAGTGGTCAGATGGTCAGCCCATGACTGCTGATGATATTGTCTTTACTTATAACGAAATTTACCTTAATCCTAAAATACCGACCTCCCTTAAAGATGCTTTAAAAGTTGGCGATAAAGGCACCTTGCCAAAAGTGAAAAAAATTGATGAGCGTCGGGTCGAATTTAGCATACAAGAACCGTTTGCTCCTTTTTTAAGATATGTAGGCGGTATTCCAATTATGCCAGCCCATGCTTTACAAGAAGCAATCCGCACCACTGGAACTGATGGGAATCCTAAGTTTCTCTCAACGTGGGGAACAGGCACTGATCCGAAACAAATTGTTGGTAATGGCCCCTATGTCATGGAAAGTTACGTTTCCAGCCAGCGAGTTATATTTCGGCGTAATCCATACTACTGGCGCAAAGATGCTCAGGGTAATCCTCAGCCTTACATCGAGCGTATTGTTTGGCAAATTATTGAATCTACTGAAAACCAGTTGATTAGTTTTCGTTCTGGTCAGTTAGATGATTTAGAAGTTGCTCCTGAAGGTTTTAGTTTACTGAAACGAGAAGAAAAACGGGCAAATTTTGAAATTTATAACGGTGGGCCAGATACAAGTACGACTTTCATTGCTTTCAATCTCAGTAAAGCTAAGAATTCTCAGGGTAAACCTTTCGTAGATCCAATTAAATCTAAGTGGTTTAACAAAAAGGAATTCAGACAGGCTATAGCCTATGCACTCGACCGCGAAACCATGAAAACAAATGCTTTTCGGGGACTGGGTGAACTGCAAAATTCATTTGTTTATGTCAAGAGTCCCTTTTTTCTTCCTCCAGAAAAAGGGTTAAAGGTATATAATTACGATCCAGATAAATCTAAAAAATTACTGTTACAAGCTGGGTTCAAATATAATGCCCAAAATCAGCTTTTAGATGCTGATGGTAACAGAGTCAGATTTGTACTTTTAACAAATTCGGAAAGAAAAGTTAGAGGAGATATGGCATCTCAAATTAGGCGGGATCTCGCAAATATTGGGATTCAAGTAGATTTGCAAATTCTCAGTTTCAATTCTTATCTAGAAAAACTCAAGGTTACACAGAATTGGGATTGTTATCTAGGAGGATTTGCTGGAGGCGGTATTGAACCTCACAGTGCTAGCAATATCTGGAGAGTTGCCGGTGCATCCCACGCATTTAATTTGGGGCCACAACCGGGAGATCCACCCATAATTGGCTGGGAAGTTTCCGACTGGGAAAAGGAAATTGATAGCCTTTACATTAAAGGCGCACAGGTATTGGATGAAAACAAACGTAAGGAAATTTATTATGAATATCAACGCATCGCGTCAGAACAGTTGCCGTTTATTCATTTAGTGGAGAGGTTGAATCTGCAAGCAGTGCGCGATCGCTTCCAAGGAATTAAATATACTGCTCTTGGCGGCCCATTCTGGAATCTTTACGAACTAAAAGTAACCGATTAGTCATAGGGTATTGGGCATTGGTTATTCACAAAGCCCATTCTGGAATCTTTACGAACTAAAAGTAACCGATTAGTCATAGGGTATTGGACATTGGTTATTCACAAAGGACAAATCACAAATGACGAAGGACGAAGGACAAATAACCCATGACCGATGAAAAAAATTTGCGATCGCTACTCGTTGCGGTTGCCAATGGTAAAGTTACCCCAGATACGGCATTAGATTCACTCAAAGACTTAACTTATGAGTCTGTAGGTGAGTTTGCCAAAATTGACCATCATCGCCAGCTAAGAACTGGTTTCCCAGAGGTGATTTGGGGCCCTGGTAAAACTCCCGAACAAATTGCTCAAATCATCGAGGTAATGCGCCTTCGTAATCCAGTGGTGATGGCAACCCGCATTGAACCAGCAGTTTATACTGTACTGGAATCAAAAGTTAGCAATTTGCGATATTACCAATCGGCGCGAATTTGTGCGATCGCTCCTCTTACCATCGAACCACAATTCGCGGGTGAAATTGGCATTCTTTCTGCTGGTACTGCCGATTTACCCGTTGCTGAAGAAGCGGCTATCACTGCTGAACTTTCTGGTTTTCGCGTCCAGCGCCTCTGGGATGTTGGCGTTGCTGGAATTCACCGCTTATTAAGTAACCGCCACCTGATTGAGTCAGCATCGGTGTTAATTGTCGTAGCGGGGATGGAAGGCGCTTTACCCAGCGTTGTTGCGGGTTTAGCGAGTTGTCCTGTAATTGCCGTACCCACCAGCATTGGTTATGGCGCAAGTTTTGGCGGTTTAGCACCTTTGTTGACAATGCTTAACTCTTGTGCTGCGGGAGTAGGCGTAGTCAATATCGACAATGGTTTTGGCGCAGCAGTTTTGGCGGGGCAAATTTTGCGAACTGCCGAGAAATTGCGGTTGGCATCGGCTACATCTTGAGTTAAGACATTGAGGTTATATGCAATATTTCAGTACATCATCAGTAATTTATGTAAAAAATCAACTGATGCTGAAATTTGCCACCTGCAACCTCTTAATTACCAAATATGAGCCATTACAGCGATTTGATATCTCAGTTATATTGGCATTTACCTGTAAATTTGACAGCACTACTAGCGCAAACAATTACCGACCCAGACTTGATGGGGCAGATGCAAAAATCTTGGAATCACTTTATCCAAACAGGTCAAGTGTGGGCATTGTTGATTGGTTTAGTCATTGGCTATATCATTCGGAATCTAACTAGCTACGGTTGAATTTAGGGGGGAGTGGGGAGTAGGGAGTAGGAAATCATGAAAATTGTCTTCCTCTCTTCCTAAATCATCACTCCCCATTCCCCACTCCCCACTCCCCTCATAATATTTATGACCAAAGAAGAAACTTGGAGCCAGAGGTTTGAATCAGCGTTGCATCCAGCGATCGCTCGTTTTAATGCCAGTATAGGTTTTGATATTGAATTAATCGAATATGATCTGACTGGTTCTCAAGCCCATGTCAAAATGCTTGCTCACACGGGCATCATCTCCCCAGAAGAAGGAGAGCAACTGGTTGCAGGTTTAGAACAAATTCGCCAAGAGTACCGCGAGGATAAATTTAAGCCTGGTGTCGATGCTGAAGATGTACATTTTGCAGTTGAACGGCGACTGACAGAAATTGTCGGCGATGTAGGTAAAAAGGTGCATACAGCGCGATCGCGTAATGACCAAGTTGGTACTGATACCAGACTCTACCTCCGCGACCAAATTCTACAAATTAAAAACCAATTACGACAATTTCAAGGTGTTTTATTGGATATAGTCGAACAGCACGTAGAAACTTTAATTCCTGGCTATACCCACCTACAACGCGCCCAACCCCTGAGTTTAGCTCATCACCTCTTGGCATACTTTCAAATGGCGCAACGCGACTGGGAACGCTTAGGAGACGTTTCTCGCCGCGTGAATATCTCACCTTTAGGGTGCGGTGCTTTAGCGGGAACCACTTTCCCCATTGACCGCCACTACACAGCCAAACTCTTGAATTTTGACGATATTTATGCTAACAGCCTCGATGGAGTGAGCGATCGCGATTTTGCGATCGAATTCTTGTGTGCTGCTAGCTTGATTATGGTTCATCTCAGCCGCCTTGCCGAAGAAGTCATTCTTTGGTCATCAGAAGAATTTCGCTTTGTCACTCTCAAAGATAGCTGTGCCACAGGTTCCAGTATCATGCCCCAAAAGAAAAACCCCGATGTACCAGAATTAGTGCGGGGAAAAACGGGGCGTGTATTCGGTCATCTTCAAGCGATGTTGGTGATTATGAAAGGCCTACCTTTGGCATATAACAAAGACCTGCAAGAAGATAAAGAAGGTCTATTTGATAGTGTCAACACAATCAAAGCCTCTCTAGAAGCAATGACAATTTTGCTCAGGGAAGGCTTGGAATTTCGTACCCAGCGTTTAGCAGAAGCTGTGGCGGAAGATTTTTCCAACGCTACCGATGTAGCAGATTATCTAGCAGCGCGGGGCGTTCCTTTCCGGGAAGCTTACAATCTTGTGGGTAAGGTGGTAAAAACTAGTATTGCCGCAGGTAAACTCCTGAAAGATTTGAAATTGGAAGAGTGGCAACAACTACATCCAGCATTTGCAGCAGATATTTATGAGGCGATATCCCCCCGTCAAGTTGTGGCAGCCCGCAACAGTTACGGTGGCACTGGCTTTGTACAGGTTCGCAAAGCACTCATCGCTGCCCGCGCTCAACTAGCTCAATAGAGGGATGAGGGAGCAGGGGGAACAGGGGAGACAAGGGGACAAGGGGACAAGGGGACAAGGGGACAAGGGGTGAGAACTTGAAACAAGTCTTTCCCCAATGCCCAATGCCCAATGCCCAATGCCCAAATAATAAATAAGGGCGTACAAATGTGCGCCCTAAAAAATAATCTAAATAAAAAGGATTTAAGCAGACAGCTTAGTCAGTGTCAGCTGCTGTTGCTGCGCCTTCTTCTTCTTCACTCTTTGGTGGTCTTTGTTGGAACCTTCTCTGCATTCTTCCTGTCGTAGTTCGTTTACGAAACTTTCTGGCATACGCCTGGTTCCGTAGCGCCTTTTCTTTTTTCGGGTTACGGCGCTTGGCCATGTTCACCTCATTAAATAAACAACAAAAAAGTAGCAACTAGGCATCACGTAGGCAATATCAGCTACCAATGTTATTGATATACTTGTAGCCTAGTGCAGCAATAAATACGCTTTAAACAGTGTACTAGTCTACCGCATTCAACCTGGCTTTGTCAATAAAAATTTAGAATTATTTCCACCAGCTAGATGAAAACACCTTGTATTAGATTCAAATTCGTCAAATAGATGTAAATTAGCTATACCAATCCTAAATCATTCGTGAAAAAAATTTGTTGCTTATTACCTGACTTCACAACTCAAATAGGACTGCTATAACTAGTTGTTGTTCTTGGAACAAACTAATCAATATTATCAAGAATTTAGTAGCGGTCTCAAACCTCGATTAATTCTCTATTCTAAATTTTGGATTCAAACTTCTCATTCAGATTATTTTTTTAATGCGTCCTGAAAGAATATTAGTGTTAGCTGGTTTAGGCAAGGCTAATGTTAGTTATAAACTGAAAACTTTTATGATTTAACAAGTGCTATGTATATAGGAATACAGTGCTTCTATTGAAACTTGATGTTAGACTGAATAATATTCTACGTAAATCGTAAGAATAAAATCTCAAGCCACAAACGTTGTTGTATAAAACAAAACTCAATGAAAGTTTAATTAGTTGAGTTTATGTAAGTGGTAGAGAACTATAGAATACAATACAGAAATTTTGAAGATTGAACGTTATTGCTTTTTTTCCGGCAGCTGTCCACTCCACGCGTAGCTTATGGCGTATTGGACAAACAGTATTGGGTATTATCTTTCGTCATCCCATTACTGGCACTAGTATCATCCCAATTTTACCCGATGGTCGGATTGTACTGATCCGGCGACGCGACGATGGTCTTTGGGCATTGCCTGGAGGCATGGTGGATTGGGGAGAAGATATTCCCAACACAGTCCGCCGGGAATTGATCGAGGAAACTGGGCTAGAATTGGTGAAAATTAATCGTTTGGTAGGAGTTTACTCCGCACCAGACCGTGATCCCAGAATCCATTCAATTTGTATTGTGGTTGAAGCTGAAGTACATGGGACAATGGAAATTCACGATACTTTGGAAGTCATGGAAATCCAAGCTTTCTCTCCCAATTTGCTACCTTCAGAAGAAATGTCTCACGACCATACTCGGCAGTTGCAAGACTACTTGAATGGTTTGACAACACTGGCATAACAATATTTTATCATTTGTCACTTGTACTGAGCGTATCGCTAAAGCGAAAGCTTCGCTAACGCGTAGCGTCTCGTAGAGAAGTCGTTGGCTCAGACTTCTCTATTTATAACTTGTCCAAAACTAATGACCAATGACTAATGACCAATGACTATTTATTATGGTGCTACAAGTTAACTACTAAATTAAGATGGATATATTATTCCGTAACTCCCGGAGAAAGCTCTCTCAAGGGCTGATATTCTGGCGTGAAGTCGGTGAAAAAACTCCTATAATTTTTTTACATGGTGCTTGGAATGAAAGCAGTCAATGGTTATCTGTGATGGAGTCCCTTGCACAAGATTTCCATTGTTTTGCACTTGATTTGTTAGGATTCGGTGAATCAGAAAATCCGAATATCCACCATTCGATAGATTTACAAGTAGAGTGTTTGGCTGAGTTTTTACAAGCTGTCAAGCTAGAAAAAGTCTATTTAGTAGGGCATTCTCTTGGGGGTTGGATTGCTGCTAGCTATGCTTTAAAGTATCCAGAGAAAGTTGCTGGTTTGGTATTGCTTGCACCAGAGGGTGTAGAGATACAAGGACAAGAAGAATATTGCCAGAAGATGCGGCGATTATTGAATTATCCGCCACTAATAGTTAAATTGTTGCGATCGCTAACTCCCTTCACTAAAATTTTAGGTTGGCATGAAAAAATTGCACAGGATTTGCAATTACGTCAGGAATTGTTGCGTTATCCCATAGGTTGCCAGTTACTTTTCAAGCGGCGACAAGCAGAAATTGAGGCAGAATTAGTGCAAAAGCGGCTTTACATGATAGATGTGCCGGTTTTTATTTTACAAGGTGGCCAAGATACACCAGATGCTTTAGCTAAAAGTCGGGTTTATGCTCAACTAATGCCGAAAGTCGAGTTGAAAATGATTGGCCATGCCGGAAACGATTTACCAGAATCTTGTGCTGGGGTTGTAGCGGTTGAGATTCGGGAATTTATTCAAGGTATTTTGAAAAGCCATAATTTAAACGAATTAAACTAGCTCATTCAGGGTTTGTTGCCAATCCACTACACATATTCCTTCGCTCTCAAAGCGTGATATGTGTTTCAAGTTTGTTGTTATAACGATGACTTGATCAAAACTTTTCAATTGAAGAATTGCTTGAGCAGCAAGAATTACATCACCATCCAAACTTTCATTTCTTGCTGTAGGTTTCCCCTGGTTTCTTACCCATGCCCATAATTCGGCTGCTTTTCGCATTGTTTCGGGAGTCAGTGGTATAAAACAAATTTGACTAAGTTTGTTAAGGCGATCTATACTTTTTTGTTTTCCTTTTCTCAATAGTTCACGCCGAAGCTCATAATCGGCTATTTCTGGCACACGTATAACAGTTTCAATTTTCCCCAACGATCGTAACCACTGTTGGACTTTTGGGTTTATTTTTGGATGCGTTACTTGACTCAAAGGATGAGTGTCTAGCAATATGGCTCTACCCATCTAAGTTTTTATAGTGATAACTGATTTTGGTTCAAACCTGTCTTAATCTGGGGATACGTTTCCTCATCGTATCCTGATTCATCAGTCATCAATTCGTCAACCAGTTCTATTACCTGTTCTAAGGAATCATCCCTTTTTGCTTCCGATTCAAAAAATTGGGTAACTTGATTTTGTCTTAATGCTTGTAACCAGTCTAGGAAGCGATTTGTTGTACTTGTTATTGGGTTTATGCTTGGAGACGTAGCAAGCATATTAACGTCGCCATTCTCACTAAAAATGAATGTATTTCTACGGTAACTCCCACGATATGGAGTGTTTTGAGTGATATAACTGTTCGCAGAACGAAAAAAGAAACGTCGTTGACCTTTGCCCAATGGCAACGATTGACCCTCAATCAAGGTATCGACTCTTGCCCTGACTGCTAGTAATTCCGCTAAAGAAAGGGCATTTAGTTGTTGTATAATTCCATCAAACTGTGATGTTTTAGGCATATCATTTCATTACAAGACAGGAATTTATCTCTCCATTCTATGCCATCATCACCTAATTCTGTCTTCTTTCCTTGCGTTCGCTTTTAGAGTAGCCGTAAAAATTCAGATTATTATAGGAATTTGATTGTTGCAATGCAAGTAGGGGAGCCAGTGCTTTGCGGGGTTTTCCAACGCTCGATAGCGATCTATGAGCTTCTGACTTGCTATCCGTTGAAACAACTAGCGTTGGATTAGAAAAGCGATAACACACCCTTGTATATTGAAAGAATCTAATCAGATTGCTATATTATTTATCCCCCATTACTATTTCCCGCATTCCCAAAAATATTAAATTTGGTTCTACAATCAAAGGTGCTGCAATTCCAGGATATAAGGCTTGCAGATAATTGAATAATAAAGTGCGATCGCCCCCTTTAATCGCAATCTTTCCATTAGGAAATAATTGCCACCACGCCTCAATAAAATCTTTAATTCCAGCTAAAATAGTGTAAATAACTCCACTTTGAATAGCTTCTGGAGTATTGAGAGCAAAACGTGATGGTAGAGACGGAAAGTTTTGCATTTCTACTAATGGTAATTGTCCTGTTTGTTGACCGAGAGTTGCAAATTGCAAACCTAATCCCGGCAAAATTGCACCCCCAACTAGACACTGATTAGCATCCGCGGCCGTAAAAGTTAGCGCTGTCCCAGCATCAATCACCAACATTGGAAAACCCCAAGTTTGCCCTGCACCCAATAAAGCTAAAGCGCGGTCAATTCCTAGTGTGGGATACACACCTGTTAGTGGTACTTGGTCTAAGGTAATAACGCGAGTATTTGGGTAAGCTTGCCAAATAGCAGTTTGGCTGGGAACTACGGAGGCGAGGAGGAGGGGAGGGGGAGATGAGGGAGATGGGGGGGATAAGGTAAAATTTTCTCCACCTCTTCTGTGATCGGGTGGAAAAATTTTCTCTAGTAAATCATCTAGAGTTTGAGATTTAGACAACTGTTGTATGACACACTCAGGTAAGTAATCGGTATCCCAAGCTGAGTAAAGCGTCTTACCAATAAACAACGCCCAATGTAGCCGAGAGTTCCCAATTTCCAAAGCTAGCCAAATTTCCTCCATCTCCCTTATCCCCCTCATCCCCCCAATCCCTCTGCGGTTTCACACTTTTAACTTTTTTAAGTGAGTCATAGGTTTTTTAATAAAAATTAACATTCAAGCCGTGTCACAATAAATCTAGAGGAACAAATACTCATTGTGTTAAGGAGGGGAGTTATGGTAGCGCTCACCGAAAAAACTGAAAAACGGCTCACCATACAGCAGGTGGAAATCGCTCAAGAGACGACGGCTATCCGCTCTCTGGATTGGGATCGCGATCGCTTCGATATTGAGTTTGGTCTGCAAAATGGTACCACCTATAACTCGTTTCTCATCCGTGGGGAGCAAACTGCTTTAGTTGATACCTCCCACGAAAAGTTTCGTCAACTATACTTAGATACGCTGACCGGACTAATCAAGCCAACAGATATTGATTATTTGATTATCAGCCACACCGAGCCAGACCATAGCGGTTTAGTTAAAGATTTGCTGCAAATGGCTCCAGAAATTACCGTTGTCGGTTCTAAAGTGGCGATTCAGTTTCTTGAAGATTTTGTACATCAGCCATTCAAACGGCGGATTGTAAAAAATGGCGATCGCTTAGATTTGGGCAATGGGCATGAATTTGAATTCGTGATTGCTCCAAATTTACATTGGCCGGATACTATTTTCAGCTTTGACCACAAAACCAAAACTCTTTACACCTGCGATGCTTTTGGGTTGCACTATTGCTCAGATAGCACCTTTGATGAAGACTTGGCGGCTATCGAAGAAGACTTTCATTACTACTACGATTGCTTGATGGGGCCGAATGCCCGATCAGTTTTATCTGCCCTAAAGCGGATGGCGGAACTAAAAACCATCGATATGATTGCCACGGGACACGGGCCATTATTATCCCACAATGTTGAAGAACTAGTTGGACGTTATCGCACTTGGAGCCAAACGCAAGCCAAGCCAGAAACGACTGTTGGGATATTTTACGTTTCCGAATACGGATATAGCGATCGCCTCGTGCAAGCAATTGCTAACGGCATTGGTAAAACTGGTGTTGCCGTGGAAATTGTCGATTTGGGATCTGAAGTAGATTTACAAGAACTGCGGGAATTAGTTAGCCGTTGTGCTGGACTAATTGTTGGTCTACCTCCGGCTTCTGGCGCTGCGAGCATTCAAGCTGCACTCAGCACAGTTTTAGGATCTGCTAAAGAAAAGCAGGCTATCGGCGTGTTTGAAACTGGCGGTGGCGATGATGAGCCAATAGATCCTTTGCTGAGTAAATTCCGCAATTTGGGTTTGACAACAGTTTTTCCAGCGATTCGGATTAAACAAACGCCCACAGAAAACACTTACAAGCTATGTGAAGAAGCGGGTACAGACTTAGCTCAATGGGTAACACGCGATCGCAGTATCAAAGCCATGAAATCCCTTGGTGCTGACTTAGATAAAGCATTAGGTAGAATTAGCGGCGGATTATATATCATCACCGCCAAAAAAGGCGACGTTTCCAGTGCCATGTTAGCTTCTTGGGTTGCTCAAGCCAGTTTCAAACCCTTGGGATTTTCCATTGCAGTCGCCAAAGATCGCGCAATTGAATCACTCATGCAAGTAGGCGATCGCTTTGTTCTCAACGTTTTAGAAGAAGGCAATTTTCAACCACTAATGAAGCACTTTTTGAAACGGTTCGCCCCTGGTGCTGATCGCTTTGAAGGAGTGAGAACCCAGCCAGCCGAAAATGGTGCGCCCATCCTCAACGACGCCCTCGCCTACATGGAGTGCGAAGTCGTCAGTAGAATGGATTGTGGCGACCATTGGGCAGTATACAGCACCGTCTATGCCGGACGAGTTTCTAAGCCAGATGCTTTAACTGCTGTGCATCACCGCAAAGTTGGTAATCATTATTAAGAGGGGGAGTGGGGAGTAGGGAGTGGTGTTTCCTACTTCTTATTCCTCATTACCCCAAAAGTAATGTTAAAAAGCATTATTAAAAAAGAGAATAGGAAGTGGTGATCCCGACTTCTTATTCCCCAGTCCCCACTCCCCACTCCCTACTCCCTATGTCACAAAATAAACCCCGTGATGTTCAAGTTTATCCAATAGCTACAGATACAAGAATACTGCGATCGCGCAGTTGGTCTAGGCTCAGGTTTGAAATTGAATACGCTCTTGCTAAGGGTACAACTGCCAATTCTTATTTAATCGAAAGCGAGAAAACTGCCATTATTGACCCTCCAGGGGAAACGTTTACGGAAATTTATTTAAAAGCGTTGCAGCAGCGTTTTCATCTCGAAGACTTAGATTATGTAATTTTGGGACATGTCAACCCCAACCGCGCTGCAACTTTAAAAGCTTTATTGGAAATTGCCCCGCAAATCACTTTTGTTTGTTCTAATCCAGGGGCGATTAATTTACGTAGTGCGCTGGAAAATCCAGATTTAAAAATTCTTGTGATGCGGGGCGAAGAAACCTTAGATTTAGGCAATGGGCATAATTTACAATTTATTCCCACCCCCAATCCCCGCTATGCAGATCAACTTTGCACCTACGACCCCCAAACAGAAATTCTGTACTCAGATAAGTTATTTGGGGCCCATGTTTGTGGAGATCAGGTATTTGATGAAGGCTGGGAAATATATAACGAAGATCGGCGCTATTATTTTGATTGCCTCATGGCTCCCCACGCCCGTCAAGTTGAAACAGCGCTGGATAAACTAGCTGATTTCCCCGTGAGAATGTATGCCACTGGACACGGGCCTTTGGTACGCTATGGCTTAATTGACCTGACCAAAGCTTATCGCCAATGGAGTCAGCAGCAAACTTCTGCTGACTTGACAGTAGCGTTGATTTATGCGTCAGCTTATGGGAATACGGCAACATTAGCCCAAGCGATCGCTCGTGGCATTACAAAAGCTGGCGTTGCCGTAGAATCGATTAACTGCGAATTTACCGAACCAGAAGAAATCCGGGCGGCTGTGGAAAAAGCTGGTGGTTTCATCATCGGTTCTCCGACCCTCGGCGGTCATGCACCCACACCCGTGCAAACAGCTTTAGGAATTGTGCTATCCACCGCTACAAACAATAAACTCGCTGGTGTCTTTGGTTCCTTTGGCTGGAGTGGGGAAGCAGTTGATTTAATTGAAGGTAAATTGAAAGATGCTGGCTATCGGTTTGGTTTTGACACCATCCGCGTCAAATTCAAACCCGACGATGCCACCTTACAATTGTGTGAAGAAGCTGGAACCGACTTTGCCCAAGCTTTGAAGAAAGCGAGAAAAGTGCGATCGCAAAGTCAACCTGCGACAACTGTAGAACAAGCAGTTGGTCGGATTGTCGGTTCTCTTTGTGTTCTCACAGCAAAAGAAGGCGATCGCTCCAGTGCCATGTTAGCCTCTTGGGTATCTCAAGCTAGCTTTAGTCCCCCTGGTTTAACCATAGCTGTAGCTAAAGAGCGTGCAGTAGAAACACTAACGCATACAGGAAACAAATTTGTCCTCAATATTCTTAAAGAAGGCAATCACTTGGGGTTGATGAAGCACTTCCTCAAACCCTTCGGCCCAGGACAAGACCGATTTGCTGATGTCGCCGCAGAAGTTGCTGAAAACGGTTCTCCCATACTTACAAATGCCCTAGCATATCTTGAATGTTCTGTAAAAAACCGGATGGAATCTGGCGATCATTGGCTAGTTTATGCCACTGTACAGAATGGTAAATTGTTAGATACTGATGGGGTGACAGCCGTGCATCATCGCAAGTCGGCAACTCATTATTAATCAACGGGTCGCGCCAGGATTCTTCAACTTCGGCGTAGCAAGAATGTGAGTAATGGTGCTCCGGGAGCGGGGACTGGCGACTGGGGACTGGGAAGTAGGAAGAGTTTGCTTCAAAACTTGGGTAGTGGTCTGAATCCCTAATCGCCAATCCCTAGTCCCTTGTGTTCAAGTTTTGCATAAAAAAGGCTCAAGCATTACTGCCTGAGCCTTTTCTAGATTCAACTAAATGACTTTCGCCGACTTAGCTTAGTAGCGGCCACGGTTGTAGCCGCCGCCACCACCGCCACGATTACCACCAAAAGAACCACCTCCACCTCGGTCTTCTCTGGGCTTGGCCTTATTCACTTTAAGGTCACGACCCAGCCATTCAGCACCATCAAGGGCTTCAATGGCTTTTGTTTCTTCATCTTCTGAACTCATTTCCACAAAAGCAAAGCCGCGTAAACGGCCTGTTTCACGGTCAGTAGGTAACTGAACACGCTTTACAGCACCATATTCTGCAAATACAGCACTCAGCGCATCTTGTGTAACTTCATAGGAGAGGTTACCAACGTAAATTGACATTAAATGTCTCCAAAATCGTAAGTTTGTAGAGATTTAGATTTCGGAGAGAAGTCTGTAATACCAAAAGGGAAAAGCCTGTCAATACTAAAAACAAACACTGTCGCCGAATTAATTCTCATTTCACTTCCCATGATTACATATCAACTAACTTTTTGGGGGAAAGTTTGAAAAACTGTTATAAAAAGTTATATAGCAGTCCGTTTTGATTTTTGAAAGTATTTGCGTAGACAGGGAGTGGGGAGTGGGGAGTGGGGAGTAGGGAAGAAACTAATCAATTCTGTTTTCTAAATATTGGCCAATCATCAACTGCTCACCAGCACGAGAGATGATGGTCTGTCTGGTGCGGTATTTGCTGCCAATTAGCTTTAACTCTTCCTCAAATACTGAACCGTTGTATTCTGTTCGCAAGCACAGTGTTTTCGGGCTGGAGAAATAATACTGGGCGGTGACTGGTTTGGATATAGCAAAACCACGATCGCGATACAAAATTTTTCCCATCACCCCAAATATTGTTGAACCTTGCGACTCTTTCTTTGTCTTGAGTACATCAGTACTTTCCCATACAACTGCTGCACCACAGATTAAACTACCCGTATCAGGCAAATCGTGCATCTGAGCTAGCTTTTGCAATTGCTCGCAGCCCTGCTCTAAAAAATTGATCGTAACTATACTCTCTATCTCCTTAGTTTCTCCCTTCGGTAGGGTGTAGTAGCGTCGTTGCGATCGCCACTTACCAACTGATTCCTGAAAAAATTCTAAAATCTGAGATTCATCAGTGGTTTGTACGATTTTGAGCAATGATGTCATGCCTTACCTTCCTCGCCTAATGCAAATATATTTCTAGTAAAAAACTTCATTTTTGCTGTTTTTATGGTATTTACCGCCCTGTTTCTTGCATATTACGCAAGGAGGGTAAGAAAAATAGTGTTTTCCATTACATTATAAAGCTAAAAAGTAATAAATCTTTAATATTCTTAATAAAATAAATTAAAAAAGAAAACTTTTATAAGTACTAGTATTTGTACTAATATAAAATAAATATGTAAAAATAAGAAAAGCTATTGTAATATTGTGCTTTTTGTGATATGGGACAAAAAATCATATCTTTAGGAAAAGCCAGATTTCTCCTATGGGTAGATTTCAGAAAAGTGACAAATCTTTATACTAAGTTTATAATTTATTATCTGCAAGAAGATTATCTACCTCTGCGTAAGAAGTAGAGCGGTGAGAAATTTTGGAATTTTGTGGGAAAACAGTAATTTTCTCTATCAAAAAATTACTGTTAGACAGCTTATGAATTCTCGCCGTTTTTGTTAATGATATCTCTCAAAATTACTTGATAAAACACGGCTGTTTAACCCCAAAAGCTCCCCAATAAGAGAAAAATAAATGATTTTGGATATGAATAAGCCGCACGAACAGGTGAAAAAGACAGATCCGATAGTTGCCAAACAGCTCATTAATATCCAGGTAGATTCAGTTGTGAAAACTGAGGTAGTAATGCCTGCGATGGTAACTGAGCTTTGTCAAAGTGCGGACTGCGCCAACGCAGATTTGAAAAGTAGACTTCTTGCAAACACCACTAGTGCAAAAAATGGAAAAGGGAAAGGAGAAAATTACTTTTTTTCCTCCACTTCTGTAAAACGTTTATTAATTCCCTGTTTGGTAGGTATAGGACTGCTGGCGGCAAGTTGCGGATCACTGCCCAAAGAATCAGCCGGAGCGCAATCTCAGCAACCTGGTGGTAGAGAACGTGGTAGTGCAACGCCTGTAGATGTGGCGATCGCTCGAACTGATTTGCTGCAAAAATCACCAGAATATACAGGTAATACAACAGCTTTTCGGATTGTATCATTGCGATCGCAGGTAGAAGCCCGGTTGTTGGCTTTGAACCTTGATGTAGGCGATACGGTAAAACAAGGACAAAACGTCGGGCAGTTAGATGATGCCATACTTTCGACCGAATTAAAGCAAGCAGAAGCAGAACTAGCAGCCCTTAAATCAGAAGTAGCTAGGGCAACTAATCAGGTAAGCAATGCCCGTGCCGATGTTGAGCGGGCGCGGCTAGAAGTGGTACAAGCTCAAGCAGATTCCAAACGGCAACAGAATCTATTCCAAGCCGGAGCGATCGCTGAACAAACTGCCCAACAAGCACGGACTCAGGCGCAAACCGCTGCTCAGGCACTGCGGGCGGCTCAAGAGCAGGTTCGTACAGAACAGCAAGCCGTTGCTGCGGCTCAAGGTAGAGTATTGGCCCAACAGGCATTGGTTGCTCAAACCAAAGAGCGCAGGTCTTACGCTCGGCTGACATCTCCCATCACTGGCATAGTCATAGAAAAGGTAACAGAACCCGGCAACCTTCTGCAAGCAGGTAGCGAAGTTTTGAAAATTGGCGACTTTAACCGTGTGAAAGTTGTCGTACAAGTGTCTGAATTAGAACTGGCACAAATTCAGGTTGGGCAGTCTGTACAAGTCCGCTTAGATGCCTTCCCCAACGAAACATTAATGGGCAGAGTTACGCGCATTTCCCCAGCTGCCGATGCCACATCTCGCTTGATACCTGTAGAAGTAGTGATTCCCAACACTCAAGCCAAGATTGGCAGTGGACTACTGGCGCGAGTCAATTTTGAAAACCAGACTCAACAGCGAGTAGTCGTGCCGCAAACAGCTATTCAGAAACAAGCAGGGAGAGCAGAGGGAGAGCAAGAAAACCTAACTGGGACGCTATTTGTGGTGAATGGCACAGAAGGCAAGACGAAAGTGGCATCGCGTGCTGTCACTTTAGGAAAAAGGGCTGATGGCAGAGTGGAAATTCTATCTGGTTTACAAGCCGGGGAGCGCTATGTTGTTCGCAGTGGTCAACCCTTAAAAGATGGAGGCGCTGTACGTTTATCGATTCTTTCAGAAACAGCGGAGTCAGCCCCTAAGGGGAATTAAAAATTCAAAATTCAGAAAGACTTTTGGAATTTTTTATTTTGCCTTTTTAATTGGAGCACAGCGATAATAATGCAACAAGTAAAGAACGATGGCGGATTTAGTATCAGTGCCATATCAATCCGCCGACATGTCGGCACACTCATGCTGACGTTGGCAGTAATAGTATTAGGAGTCTTTTTTGTACTCAAGCTACCAGTGGATTTACTACCATCAATCACCTATCCTCGGATTGGTGTGCGAATACAAGCACCTGGAATCTCCCCAGACGTAGCAGTTGATGAAGTAACAAAGCCCCTAGAAGAAGCCTTCGCGGCTACTGAAGGTGTGATCCAAATTTTCTCCCAAACTCGTGAGGGGCAGGTAAATTTGGATCTTTACTTTCAAACGGGAGGTAATATTGACCAAGCCTTAAACGATGCTACAGCTGCTTTTAATAGGGCTAGAAGTACATTACCAGACACCATTGAAGAACCGCGACTATTTAAAGTTGATCCTTCCCAGCTACCCGTTTACGAATTGGCATTAACTTCGCCTTCTCTAGAAGGCATGGCTTTACGTGTTTTTGCTGAAGAGGAATTAGTCCGCGAACTAAGTGTTGTACCCGGAGTGGCAGGGGTAGATGTATCGGGCGGAGTTCAAGAAGAAGTTAGGGTCAATATTGATTTGGATCGTTTGCAAGCTGTAGGTGTAGGTTTGACCGATGTGCTAGATGAACTCAGAAATCGCAACATAGATATTTCTGGTGGTCGGATTTTGGGGCAGAATTCTGAGCCATTAACCCGTACCGTGGGGCGCTTCCAAAATGCCAATGAAATCAGCAATCTTTCCTTTGAAGTCTCTTCCCCTACTCCCTCATCTTCCTCATCTCCCGATTCTGCCGCTACTTCCACCACTCCCAAACGCCGCATCTATTTGCGGGACTTTGCTGAAGTTATTGATGGTTCGGAACAACAACGGATTTACGTCTTACTCAACGGGGAACCAGCGATAAAACTCAGTGTCCAAAAGCAGCCGGATGCTAACACGATCAACGTTGTCGAAGGTGTAAAAAAACGCTTGGAAGAACTCCGACAATCTGGTGTAATTCCCGAAGGGACAGTTATTACACCTACCTTGGATGAGTCGCGGTTTATTAGCAATTCTATCTCCAATGTTGCCACTTCCGGGTTAATAGGTACTGGACTAGCAGCGATCGCAGTTCTCCTATTTCTCGGTTCTCTACGACAAACTTTCATTATCGTTTTGGCCATCCCCTTAGCCACCTTAGCTGCCATTATATTGATGGGGCTATTTGGCTTATCTCTCAACGTTTTTAGTTTGGGTGGTCTAGCGTTGGGTGTAGGTATTGTAGTAGATAACTCCATCGTCATGTTGGAGAACATTGCCGAGGGTGCTGGTATGACCCCCGGTAAGGATAATAAAACCCGCTTGAATTCGCAGCAACTAATTTACCAGGCAGAAAAAAGTAGCCAAGAAGTAGAGTCAGCTTTAATTGCTTCCACTAGTACAAATTTGGTGGCGGTGTTGCCATTTTTGCTCATCGGTGGTTTTATCGCACTACTATTTAATGAGTTAATTCTTACCATCACCTTTTCTGTTGCGGCTTCAATTTTAATTGCTGTAACCATTGTGCCGATGTTCGCTTCCCGCTTATTGGCATGGAAGTTTTCTAGCGGTTTGAGCAATTTTTGGCTGTTGCAAAAGTTTAATAGCCGTTTTGATGCTTCTACGAGGGGATACGGAAGTTTTTTAGGTGGGATATTACGCTGGCGGTTGGTTACAGTAGCGATCGCTATTATCCTTTTTGGTGGCGGTAGTTTGTGGATGGCTCCGCAAATTCCCCAAGAAATTCTCCCCCGCATCAACACCGGACAAGCCAATTTCAACGCTCAGTTTCCTCCCGGTACACCCCTAGAAACTAACCGAAAAGTCATGGCTGCGGTGGATGATATTCTCCGCAATCAACCAGAAACAGAATATGTTTTCTCTACATCTGGTGGTTCTCTGTTTGGTTCTAATACCAATGCCAATCCCCTGCGAAGTACCGCCAATATTACCCTGAAACCGGGTACTAACGTGCAAGCTTATACCGAAAGACTTACCCAGGAATTTGACAAGTTAAATTTGGCCGGAATTCGCCTGCGCCTTTCTCCTGGTCAAGTGCGGGGATTGATTCTCAGTAACTCTCCTCTCCGTGGTGCTGATGTTGATGTGATGCTTCAGGGAAATGACGCAAATTCTTTAGAAGAAGCTGGTCGTCAGGTATTAGCAGCCCTGGAAGAACAAGTCACCCTTGCGAGATTTCGTCCCGATGCAGACGACCGCCAACCAGAAATTCAGATTATTCCTGATTGGGAAAGGGTTTCAGCTTTGGGTTTAACGACTACAGATATTGGGCAAACAATTCAAACTGCGATCGAAGGTAGTGTACCAACTCAGTTGCAACGCGGCAACCGTTTAGTCGATGTTCGGGTACAGTTGAATGAAAAATCAGTGCAAGCAGCTTCTCAATTGCAGAGGTTGCCTTTATTCGTAGAGAACAATCGCCAAATCCGCTTGAGCGATGTTGCCAAAATTGCTGAAGCTCAAGCTCCAGGAGAAATTCAGCGAATTAACCAACGGCAGGTTTTCTTAATTGCTGGCAACTTGACTGAGGGAGCTAGCCTCAGTGGCGCTCTAGAACAGGTAAGTACGGTACTAGATAGTTTAGATTTACCTGAAGGTGTTAGCCGCTTACCCAGTTCAGCCGCTGAATCTAATCAGCAACTACAAAGTTCGCTGCAACTATTAGGTGGATTAGCTGCTTTTCTAGTCTTTGTAGTAATGGCGGTACAATACAACTCCCTGATTGACCCGCTAGTAATTATGTTTACAATTCCTTTGGCATTAGCCGGGGGGATTTTTGGACTTTACATCACCAAAACTGCTATTGGGGCAACAGTAATTGTCGGTGCAGTTCTGCTGGTGGGTATTGTGGTCAATAACGCCATCATTATGGTGGAATTGGCAAATCAAATTCGGGAACGGGAAAAAGTTGACCGGAAAACTGCCATTTTGAAAGCTGCTCCTCAACGCCTACGACCAATACTAATGACAACTATTACTACCGTTTTAGGTATGTTCCCCCTAGCTTTAGGAATTGGGGAAGGCTCAGAATTTCTGCAACCATTAGGCGTGGTAGTGTTTTCGGGTTTATCTTTGGCAACACTGCTAACGCTGTTTATCATCCCGTGTTTTTATACTCTGTTACACGATTTGCTGGATGGAAAATGGGCGAAGCCAGTGTTAATCCGGTTACGTGGATTTACCAAAAAATTTATCAGCTAATGAGCGTTTAAGTTCCATAAACCTCTCCCTGCCTTGAACTTTTGTTCAAGCCTGTCCCTCTCGCCCGTCGGAGAGGGACGGTTTTGCGTAGTAAAACCAGGGAGAGGTATTTTTTACGGCTAATCAGATGGATAAGCTGATGCGTGCCTAAATTGTATAAACACTCTTTACGGTCGTTAACTGTTGACGGTTAACGGTTATCAGTCATCACTTCACACTGAGCGAAGTCGAAGTGTCATCGGTCATCAGCCTCCGTGTAAATGTTCAAGTTAAATGCGTAACAGCTTACAATTAGTCGAACTCACGTTAATATTAATTTGTCGCAAAGATTTTTGGAAATTTTAAAAATTAGGTATTTTCAAATTCATTTCAACTTCACATATTGTTTCATATGTCAATAAATAAACTTTAATTTAGCTTGTTTATAAAGATTGCGTAAAATTACTAATGATTGTGATAAAGCATTACAATAATTGCTTTATAAATCAACTTATGAGTAGATGTAAAATCACTGAGTAAGCACATATTCAACGCTATTTATCTAGCAAGTACATAGCAGTTTAAAAGTGAGTTTTTGCCGATTGATTTAACCCACGCGGTATAGCATTCTCTCAATCAATATAAAGAGGACAGAAATTATGACTACGATAGCAACCAAAATAGCCTTATCTGTTCTAGGAGCAGTAGGAATTAGTTTTTTGTCTTTGACACCAGCGAAAGCCTTCATCTCGGTAGAAACCATCGTGACAGAGGCAAACCAAGACATATTGAAAATGAAAAACCCAAGAACCCTTGGGCCAGAGTTTCAACCAGGGCAAGTAATAGAATATGGTGTCCCAGATGTAGCTAATAACTTTGTAAATGGCACTGGTTACGATATAGAAAGCTTGGTTTTTGATTTAAAAACGCTGTCCTATAGTCATCCAGATCCTACTCCCGTATTTGATCATGAGCCGGTGCAGTGGGGAGATGTTAATGGAGATCACAAGATTGGTTACTCTAATGACCCTGATCTAAAGGATATTTTTACAGACGTTAACATCAAAGATAACATCATCACTTTTAGTGGTGGCGTAATCCCAAACGGAAGCATGTTTTACAATCCATTCGCTACCAACCCCAATGTAGCGCCAGGTGGTGGAATCATTCCACCAATACCAGCAGAGCAAGAGGATAAAGATGGGCCAGTCAGAGTGGCTAGTTATTACACCACTGTTCCTGAATCAACTAATATTTTGGGTGTACTAGTCTTTGGTGCTTTAGGTGTAGCTTTCAAACTAAAGCGATCGCTACACTCTTAATGCTCTGACTCTGTAATTAATTCACGATACACCGCCAGTGTTTCCTGATGGACGCGGGCAACACTGAGCCACTGTAGGTTTTGATTTGCCCGCTGTTTCCACTCATGCAGCATATCAGCATTACTCAGTAATTGCCCTAAAACTCCAGCCAAAGCATTACTATCTTTTGCTGGTACTAAAAGTCCTGCTTGGCCATTGTCCAAAGCTTCAGGAATCCCGTCTACTTGAGTGCCAACGATCGCAGTTCCAGCTTCCCTAGCTTCCGAAAGTACCAGCGGACAAGGATCGCGGTGGGAAGCCAACACAAATATATCACAAGATATGAGATAGCGTTGAGGTTCCGCTTGGAAGCCTTCAAAATGAATGCGTTCTTTTACAGAAGTTGCTTTTGCTTGTGCCTCAAATAGCTGTTTATCAGGGCCATTTCCCACCAAATAAAGATGCACTTGGGGAAAATCTGGGGCAATTTTTTCAAAGGCAGCGATTAACTCAGCGATTCCCTTGCGTTGATAC
The DNA here is from genome assembly GCA_038259325.1 of Chroococcales cyanobacterium. Classification (GTDB taxonomy): domain Bacteria; phylum Cyanobacteriota; class Cyanobacteriia; order Cyanobacteriales; family Nostocaceae; genus Nostoc. The sequence goes on from JBBSOX010000029.1 coordinate 44,436, forward strand.
ATCCCGGCTACGGTAGCGATCGCTGGTCGTTGTAATGGTAAAGGTTGATAATCTTGTATTTGTCGCGTGCGGGGGCTGCCCAAAGTTCCATTACAGACTACCCGCAACTTGTTTTCGGAAATACCACGTCCTGCCATAGAATCTCGCACAGCCTTGCTAACAGCAATTACCCTATCAGCTAAACCCATCAGCAGACTGGAACGCTGAAATTCGTTGTGGACTGTGGAAACTAAAGCATATTTATGTCCTTTAAAAATGCGGGCTAATATGACTCCCGTCATCATGTGTGCATGAACAATATCAGGCTGAAATTCTGCTGCGATCGCCAGGTAACGCACAGATGCTTTAATAATAGTTATCGGTTTCCTAGTTTGGTCTAGTTGGTAGTGTTTGACACCACACATATCTAGTAATTTCTCATATTCACCACCAGCAGAAATCACCGCTACCTCATAACCAGATTTAGCCTGTAAACAAGCCAGATCCACAGCCACATTCACAATACCGTTACCTATTTCTTGAACGTGGTTCAAAATATGGATAATTCGCATAATCTTTGAGATATGTATAAAAAATACAGATAAATAACTGAGTGTAAATCAACATAATTATTGTTGAGGTCTTCAACGATAGTCAGTAGCTAGTGCGTAAATTGGCACTAGCTACTGACTAAGAGCATTTATAATCAGTTACTTAGCTTTAAAGACTTATTCAGTAACGGCTCAATAAATCGGGATAAAAGGAGGTAGGATTCCTGACTTTTCACTTTATGCGGAAAAGTCCACCAAAAACCTAACTTCCTAACCCATTCCCGAAGTGGGGAGGGGGAAATTCAAAGTCTCTCTCCTTTTAGGGTACGGTGTACACACAAGTGTTTTAGACGCGATAAATCGCGTCTCTACATGAGTGGTTTCTGGCTTATCCCAAAGACATGGCAAAAAACTTGGACATTCATTTTTGTGGAGTTATCTAAGGGTTTTAATCCTCGTAGGCTCTTAGGACTCAATCAACACAAGTTTGCGAACCTGAGAACTGTTTCCCTGAGAGCGGCGTGATGAGGCAGCAGTTAGCAAAAACTTCCAAGATTGAGGAGAAATTATAGACGGATCTATCATTGAAAGAAAACTCTTGATATTTTTTTGCTTCAGTGCTACTAAAATCCAATGGAGTTTTAGGTAATTTTTTATATCCTGAAAATGAGGAATTTTTGAGCGATGTTGCTCATTTACCAAAGCGTAAATTTTTTCCTTCATCAAAATATTTGTAGCTAATCGTCTAGACAAAGAAAACTTTTGATTATAAGCACCTGTCCAGACAGTACGATAAGCAAGACACTGATTAAGGAAAATAGCATCGCCAAACTGGGCAATCCGAATCCACGAATCGATATCATCACAGTTAGCATCGAGTGTGGAGTCCCAACCACCAGTTTGGAGGAAAGCATCACGTCGGGAAGCTACTTGTACAGGCGTGCCAAATGGTACAAGCTCTAAGAGCATACCGTAATGAATATCGGCTTGTGGAATATAAAAAGCTAATCCAGGGCCAACTTGGGGGGTGCGAGTGAGTTCAACTTCATTACCATCTACCTGAGCGGCGACACAAGAGCAGATTACAGCATCGGGACGAAGTGCGATCGCCTTAGCCATCTCTTCTATGCAGTTGGGTGCTAAATAGTCGTCATCATCTAAAAACTTAATCCAGTCGCCGCTAGCTTCGGCAACTCCAGCATTTACCGTTGCTGCATGGCCAAGGTTTGTGCGATTCCGATGGTAAACAACCTTGTCTCCTAAGCTTTTGACATATGTTTGGGTGTCATCAGAAGAACAGTCATCAGCAACAACCACCTCACACTCGATTGTTTGGTTACGAGCTGAGTCAATTGCTCTTTGCAGCAAGTTCAAGCGATTATAGGTACTGATGACGACGCTAAATTTCATGAATTTTACCCCTGTGTTACAGCATTCTGCAATATAGCTTTGAACTTTAGGCTGTTGTATCAGTAAAATTATCAATCCCAACAAGTAGACTGAAATAGGATTATCGATTTATCATTGATGATCGTGAGATTTTTTTAAGCAGACAGAAAGACTATGAGCGCTCAAGAGATTATCCGCTCGATTGAAGCGGAACAGCTAAAATCAAATTTGCCCGACATTTATGTGGGCGACACCGTAAAAGTGGGAGTGAAAATCAAGGAAGGCGAAAAGTACCGTGTACAACCCTACGAGGGAGTAGTAATTGCCAAGCGCAATGGTGGCATCAACGAAACTATTACAGTCCGTAAGGTTTTTCAAGGTGTGGGCGTTGAGCGGGTGTTTCTGTTGCATTCTCCTCGAATTGACAGCATTAAGGTAATCCGTCGTGGTAAGGTACGCCGTGCTAAACTATATTATCTCCGCGATCGCGTAGGTAAGGCAACCCGGATCAAGCAACGGTTTGACCGCCCTTTGTGATTCGTCCTTCAATAGTATGGGAGAAATCTTAAGCGGCATCTGCCGCTGACTTGTTTTCTCAACAAAATTGAGGTATGATGAAAATCGCGTATTGCGTTAAACTGAAATTTAGTTCAGCGCAATGACTGAATAAAAAACAGCTTGTGCGCTCTTAGTTCAGTTGGTAGAACGCAGGTCTCCAAAACCTGATGTCGGGGGTTCAAGTCCTCCAGGGCGCGCTCAAGAGCAAAAAACAAAGCCCGAAATAATTACGCAACTGCTATATTAGCAGTTAGCGATAATAATTTCGGGTAAACTCATTGTATTTGTAGTTGTTTTGCTTTCAGTAAGTAAGTGAAATAGAGTCGAAACTGCAAACCTGGATGACCAAAATTGATTGACAAACGGGGGATTAAGGGTCGTGGCCAAAAAAAGTGAAGCAGAATTGCCAGAAACCACAAATGGGTTTAGCTTTGGCAACTTCATACAGGGAACCAAAGAAGAACTTGAAAAAGTAGTTTGGCCCAGTCGAAAACAGATAGTGAGCGAATCTGCCGCTGTGTTGTTAATGGTGGCACTCTCCGCATCTTTGATATACTTGGTCGATGGATTGTTTAGTTGGGCAGCAAAACAGGTGTTCTGATGACTTTTGCAACAGACGAACCTCGCAACTCAACGTTGCAGTCGGAGGAAACAACAGAAACAGCAGAAGCAGCGTCAAAAGAAGCACGCTGGTATGCAGTACAAGTGGCCTCAGGCTGTGAAAAACGTGTAAAGACTAACTTAGAGCAACGCATTCAAACTTTTGATGTAGCTGACAAAATTGTTCAGGTAGAAATTCCGCAAACGCCAGCGGTGAAAATCCGTAAAGATGGCAGTCGCCAGCATACAGAAGAAAAAGTTTTCCCTGGCTATGTGCTGGTGCGGATGATGATGGATGATGATACCTGGCAGGTGGTACGAAACACCTCCCATGTAATTAATTTTGTCGGCTCAGAACAAAAACGTGGAAGCAGTAAGGGTCGCGGTCATGTCCACCCCATACCACTAAGTTCATCAGAAGTCGAACGCATATTCAAACAAACCAGCGAACAGGAAGCTGTTGTCAAAATTGACATGGCTACTGGTGATAAGATAATGGTGCTTTCTGGCCCATTTAAAGATTTTGAAGGTGAGGTAATTGAAGTCTCTCCAGAACGGAGTAAACTTAAAGCCTTGCTCTCAATTTTCGGCAGGGATACACCAGTAGAATTGGAATTTAATCAGGTAGAGAAACAGAGTTAAATACAAATGGCGAAGAAAGTAGTGGCGGTCATTAAACTGGCCCTGAATGCTGGAAAAGCCAACCCAGCACCGCCAGTTGGGCCCGCGTTGGGTCAACATGGCGTTAACATCATGATGTTCTGCAAAGAGTACAACGCCAAAACAGCAGACCAAGCTGGAATGGTGATACCTGTAGAAATTTCGGTTTTTGAAGACCGGAGTTTTACATTTGTGCTCAAGACGCCACCAGCATCAGTGCTGATTCGGAAGGCGGCGAAAGTAGAAAAGGCTCAAATGAACCCAACAAAAAGAAGGTTGGGTCAATTACTAAAGCACAATTGCAAGAAATAGCCCAAACGAAACTCCCTGATCTTAATGCTAACGACATAGACGCGGCAATGAAGATTGTGGCAGGAACGGCCAAAAATATGGGTGTAACAGTTACGGATTAGTCATTGGTCATTAGTCATTAGTCATTGGTAAGTGACGAAGGACAAAGGACTCATCACTAAAAATTATCGGGGGAGAGGCGAGGCTTCGGAATTACCCCAGGAGAACAAAATGCCAAAAATATCGCGTCGTTTGCAAGGACTGCAAGCAAAAGTAGAAGATAAAGACTATCATCCTTTAGAGGCTTTAGCCCTTCTCAAAGATACAGCAACAGCTAAATTTACTGAAGCTGCGGAAGCCCATATCAGGCTGGGAATTGACCCCAAATATACAGACCAACAGTTGCGGACAACGGTAGCACTGCCCAAAGGCACAGGACAAATCGTTCGGGTGGCGGTGATAGCCAGAGGCGAAAAGGTAAACGAAGCAAGCAATGCTGGTGCTGATATAGTCGGTTCAGAAGAATTGATTGACGAAATCCAGAAAGGTAGAATGGATTTTGACAAGCTGATTGCCACACCCGATGTAATGCCACAAGTGGCAAAACTAGGAAAGTTGCTTGGGCCGCGTGGTTTGATGCCATCACCCAAAGGTGGAACCGTAACATTTGATATCGGAAGTGCGATCGCAGAATTCAAAGCTGGTAAATTAGAATTCCGAGCTGATCGAACTGGCATTGTCCATGTTATGTTTGGTAAGACAACATTCTCGCCTGAAGATTTGTTAGTCAACCTGAAGGCATTGCAGGAGACGATTGACCGTAACCGTCCTTCAGGGGCTAAAGGTCGTTATTGGCGCACATTTTATGTGTCAGCCACAATGGGGCCATCGATTAAAATTGATGTCACCGCCCTACGAGATTTGAAACTGAGCGAAGTAGCGTAAAAGGGACTGGGGATTAGGGACTGGGGACTGCGGATAATGCCCAATCTTCACATCTAATACCCAGTAACCAATACCCAATCACCAGTACCTAATTAAATAGGCAAAGCCGGAGACAGCAGGTGCTAAAAGCTTAAATATCCTGCCGAGGTTAAAACTCTAATAGTCAGAATTACCACCCATAAAGGTGTGATAACTATGGCATCAAGAGTCTTAATACTCGACCCCGGCTAGATTAGCTGGGGTTTGTTGTTTGGGTTCAGGTTTAGAAAAAACGTACAAGTAGGGCACTTCACCGATTATTTTAAGGAGGTGAGATTGGAATGGGTAGAACACTAGAAAATAAAAAAGAGATAGTAGCTGACCTCAAAGAAACTTTGAGTGAGTCAACTCTGGCACTGGTAATAGAGTATCAGGGACTAACTGTTGCTGAAATTAGCGATTTACGGCGGCGGCTGCGTCCCAGTGGTACTGTTTGTAAGGTGACGAAGAACACCCTAATGGGCATTGCCATTAAAGATGATGAAAAATGGCAGCCTATGTCGGAATTGCTCAACGGTTCTTCCGCATTTTTGCTGGTAAAAGAAGATTTTTCATCGGCAATTAAGGCATACCAAGAATTCCAAAAAGTCACCAAGAAAACAGAACTTCGTGGTGGTGTACTGGAAGGTCGCCTACTCAAAGAACCTGATGTCAAGGTACTGGGAGACTTGCCATCTAAGGAACAACTCATCGCCCAAATTGCTGGGGCTATCAACGCCTTGGCTACCAAGATTGCTGTGGGTATCAACGAAGTTCCTGGTTCACTGGCTCGTGCTTTGCAGGCTGTGTCTGACCAAGAGCAAAGCGGTGGTAGCAGCGAAACTGCTGCTGAAGCTGATAGCAGCACAGAAACTGCTGCTGAATAGACTTCATGGTTCATCAGTCATCAGTCAAAAGCTAATGACTAATGACTAATAAATAATCAAAATTACAGGAGTTATATCAATGTCTGCTGCAACCGACCAAATTTTAGAACAACTAAAAACCCTTTCTTTGCTGGAAGCTTCTGAGTTAGTCAAGCAAATTGAAGAAGCTTTTGGTGTGAGTGCTGCTGCACCCGTTGGCGGCATGATGATGATGCCTGGCGCTGCTGGTGGTGCTGCTGCGGCTGAAGAAGCTGTTGAGCAAACCGAGTTTGAAGTGATTCTCGAATCAGTCCCAGCTGATAAGAAAATTGCCGTGCTGAAGATTGTGCGGGAATTGACCGGTTTGGGTCTGAAAGAAGCGAAAGACTTAGTAGAAGCTGCGCCCAAGGCAATTAAAGAAGGTGTTGCTAAGGATGCTGCTGAAGATGCTAAGAAGCGCATCGAAGAAGCTGGCGGTAAAGTGACTATCAAGTAGTCACAATTATATTACCAGTTTGTAATTAAGGAGCCTAAGTTAGGCTCCTTTTTTTCATTTGTAGAGCGACGAATTATATCATGTCCGTTCAATCACTTACAATTAAGCTCCAATTTTAATCCACCAATGAAAACCAGTTAATCCCTGAATAAAATCTTGTTGTTTAAGAAGGGATTGGCATCGATGAAATAAAACTTCCTCCAAATGTTCGAGATTTTCAAACGATTGATTGGCGATTGGTTCGTCAACTATTGTCCATAATCTTTCCGCGGGCTGTAATTCGGGTGAATGAGAGGGTAAAAATGTTAAATGTAACCCTTGTGGAATTTCTAAATCATGGCTAATATACCACCTAGCTCGGTCAACGGCCAGAATAATGTGTTTTTTAGCACCTAATTCAAATTCACGAGCAAAAAAAGTCAAAGCAGCAGCAATAATTTGCGCGGTTAATCCTGAACTCCCTAACTGTGCAAAACTAGGTACAGACGAAGATCCGACAACCGACTGGAGGACCATATCAAAGCAAGCGATATCATAGAGCTGCTTGATGAGATGTTTTAGGAATGATAAAAAACTTCTTGTTTACCAAGCGAAAACTACTGATAGGTGTTGCTGTTGCAGCTGGAGTTATTGCAATTTATCCTATGCTATATCGGTTTGAGTGGGTAGGATTTGGGCCAGACTCGAATAAATCAGTGAGTACAGAGGAAGCAATAAATCCTAAAGATGGGAAGATTATCAAGCTCAAGAAAGAAACGGAAAACTTTCAATCTGCCAAGACGTTATGGGATTGGTTGCAACTTTTCGGCGTGATTGCTATTCCAATAGCACTATTCTATTTTGAACGAAGGCAACAGAGGCGTTCTGATCAACGTGTTCAAGAGGAGAAAACCCAGGTTGAAGAACAAGCTAATCGTGAGAAAGAAATAGCAGACAACAATTTACGCGAACAGGCTTTAGAGGCTTATATTGACCGAATGTCAGAACTGCTGATTGATAAAAAACTAAAAGTATTGATTGATAAAAAATTACAGGAATTAGACCCCAAATACCCTGTACTTGATGCAGCACTTGACATAGCACGCGCGAGAACATTATCGATACTACGAAAGTTGGGTAAAGACGGACAACGAAAGGAGAGCGTTATTCGATTTCTGGTTGATGTAGAACTTGTAAGTAATTTAGATTTAAGTAACGCAGACCTCAGCAGTGTCGACCTCAAAGGTGCCAATCTTGAAGGTGCCAAACTCAAAGGTGCCAATCTTGAAGGTGCCAACCTCAGGTTTGCCGACCTCAGGTTTGCCAAACTCAGCAGTGCCAACCTCAGGTTTGCCAACCTCGACAATGCCGACCTCAGCAGTGTCGACCTCAGCTTTGCCGACCTCAAAGGTGCTGACCTCAAAGGTGCCAAACTCAGCAGTGCCGATCTCAGCAGTGCCTACCTCAGCAGTACCTACCTCAAATATGGCGACCTCAGCAGTGCCGACCTCAGCAGTGCCAACCTCAGCAGTGCCGACCTCAAATATGCCAACCTCAGCAGTGCCAAACTCAGCAGTGCCGACCTCAGTAGTGCCAACCTCAGCAGTGCCAACCTCAGCAGTACCGACCTCAGTAGTGCCAACCTCAGCAGTGCCAACCTCAGCTTTGCTGACCTCAAAGGTGCCGACCTCAAAGGTGCCAACCTCAAAGGTGCCGACCTCAGCTTTGCCAGCCTCAGCAGTACCAACCTCAGCAGTGCCAACCTCAGCAGTGCCAAAAGCCTAACTTCTGAGCAAGTTAAGAAAGCCAATAGCTGGGATAACGGAATATACGACAAAGAATTTCGTGTCCAGTTGGGTTTACCGCCAGAACCCACTAAGTAAATCCAGCGCCGATCGCAAAATCATTTTCTAGAGGTTCTTCCCAGTTGATCAGCCAAACGGTTTGGGTGTTCTCGCCAACTTCTTCTTTGACTTTGACCCCATAGCGCAGGAGGCTATAAACTTCTTTGTTGATGTCATAAAGGCTTTTGCTTTGCTCGCCTGCGACTTTATTGAGTTCATACAAAGCTTTGGTGATGAGGCGATCGCTGTGGCCTTGTTTGTCGCGTAGGAAGGTGCTGAGGATTTCCGTTTCAATGTTGCTGTTGTTAGGTCGGTCGTGCCAATCACCCAGATAGCGATAGTTTAATTGTTGCTCGAATAATTGCACAATGCGTTTTTGGGTTAGGCGTTCGCTTTGTCCGACCTTGCTTATAGCAACCATCGTATCCGCTCGGTAAATCGGGGTAGAAAGAAAAAATTAGAATGTAGATTGGTAGACACGGCGTTATAAAATATGATATGTGACGCAAAAATCATCTGCTGGGAACTTAGTATCTGAACTGCTGCAAACCATCGACAGCAGAGAGATTGCAGATGAATCAATACGTCGGACAGTAGAGATATTACTAAACCTGATAGAACAGCAACAAGTAGAAATCAAAGAGCTACGGGAAGAAAACCAAAAACTGCGGGACGAAAACAACCGTCTCAAAGGAGAACAAGGTAAACCAAACATAAAAGGCAATAAAAATATTGGGTTTAAAAACAATCACTCGTCAGAAAAAGAGCGAAAAACGCCGACAGAACATAACAAAAGAAGTAAAAACAAGACTATAAAAGTAGATCGACAAGAGATAGTTACTTATCCGAAAGAAAAACTACCCCCAGATGCAGAATTTAAGGGTTATGAAGAAGTAATAGTCCAAGATATTTTACTAAAACCAGATAACGTACTATTCCGCAAGCAAAAATACTACTCACCGCAAACAGGAAAAACTTATTTAGCACCCCTACCATTTGGTTACGACGGAGAAGTTATTAGAGACTTTCAACATTCCAACAAAATGGATTAATCAACTCAAATTATTACCTCAAGAAACGGTCTTTACAGAAATTGAGTTGAATGGGTTACTTGATGAATATCGGGTTAAATTAAATCCTCAATCCCGTATTCGTATACAAGAAGCAGCAGCAATTGTTTTTTATCATCAGCAATCGACTATTCCTGTAATCAAAACCCTCTTGTGCGACGACGCTCCACAGTTCAAGTTACTGACTTCTCTCGTTAGGTGGTGGGTTGAAAGTTCTGATCCCCGAAGTAGGCGCATATATTTAGCCGAGTTTTACAGGCTGATTTTGGACAATAATTCTTTAAAACTGGTTTAATTGCTGAAAGCCCCGGAAATGCGTAACTTATGTCCCTGAATTTTGTAAAACTGGACATTAATTCTTTAAAATGGACAATAATTATTTAATGTACATTAATGTACACATGGAGAATAACGGATTTGAACCGATGGCCTCTGCGGTGCGATCGCAGCACTCTACCAACTGAGCTAATTCCCCTCAATCGGTGTCAAGTCAGGAGTAATATCACTCATTAACTCAATAGACTATCACCATATAGTATTCTAACATTCAGTTATCGATGGTTGAGGCTCTTTTTGAGAATAAACCTTCTGCACCCGTTCCAGTTCCAAATCACTGAGATAATCAACAGTCCAGTTACAGCAGCGCTGGAGCATGTGGAATGGGTAAGTATTCGCTACACCTACAACTTGCATGTGCGATCGCTTCGCCGCTTCGATACCTGCTGGGGTATCTTCAATTGCCAGACACTCGTGTGGTTGAAGATTTAATTCTGGATATTCTTTATTTAGGCGTTTCACTGCCAGTAGATAACCATCGGGTTCTGGTTTACTGGTGGTAATGTCATCACCTGCGACGATAATTTTAAAATGTTCAGCTAGTTTAGCTCGATGAAGTACCAATTCTATGTCTTGGCGAATAGCACCACTAACTAAACCTAGTTTCAGATTCCGCGATCGCACTTGAAATATTAAGTCTTCTACACCTGGATATAAAGGCAGTTTCTCGATTTTCTCTAGTTCCACAACGTAGGCTTGGGCTTTGCGGTATAGCAACTGAGTTAAATAACTTTCGTCGCCTACTCTACCACGATTAGCGAGTAGTTGCCCAAAACAAGCGCGATCGCTGCGTCCAAGAGAAGCTTGACGCTCACTCACCCGTTGGGGTTGGAGGTTTTCTTCAATGAGAATCTCATCTATCAGTTGCAGGTGGATTGGCTCATCGTTAATGATGACACCATTAAAATCAAAGAGAACTGCCTTTAAACTCATGCCCTTATGCCAAATGCTGGAGATCCAAGTCCCTCCAAATCATTATCTATTGATGTGGGAGTATACCGACGGATATTTTCGGTTGCTATTGGTTTAATGCCGCTAGTGATCTGATTTATCCACCATACATCCTGCGTAGGCGTAGCCCGTCGTAGACATCGCACAGCTTCAAATCCGGCTGCACCCATATTCGCATCTATACTACCAGCAGCATACTCACGAATATATGGCTCCTCAAAAACATCATTAAGCCATTCTAACTGACGGAGAGTCTTTTGATTTCCATCTAAAATTAATACTTGCCCTCCAGTTACCAGCAACCGGAAGCTTTCCCGCAAAATTGCTAAGGACACCTCATTTGGTGTTTCGTGGAATAGCAAAGAAGCTGTAACCAAGTCAAATGTTGCGTCACTCAAACCAGTTTTTTCAGCATTCCCATGTCGCCAGACTATATCTAAACCAGCATTTCTAGCTTTATCTTCTGCCCTTACCAGCATATAGGGTGATAAGTCCAAACCAATAACTTCCGCTTGGGGGAAAGCCTGTTTTAACATTAAGGTAGTGGAACCAGTGCCGCAACCTAAGTCAAGTATGCGTCGTGGTTTTACTTTGACGGCATCAACTAAAGCCTGACGGACAATAGTTTCATTCGGTGGCACAACATATTGCGTAATCGGATCGTAACTAACTGCTGCACCGTAAGTCAGATATCCGCCTGTAATCCCGTGAAAATTTTGGCTACTGTATGTAGTACGAGGGAATTATGACATCATCTCGTCGATAGCGATGTCTACGACGGGCTACGCCTACGCACTCTTTCTCCCAATCAATACTATCAGCGTAACGCCGTAACCCGTCTTCATCAATCAAAAGACGCACTACAGGGGATAAAAAACGTTCCCAGATTGTATCTTGACGCACTGCCATATTGTGTCAGAACTTTAAGGATTTATTTAAGCAGAGTAATTTCCTTTACAAATTTTAATATATTTGGGAAACATCTGTTTTCCTTCTGTGGTATAGGCTTGACTTTTGTAACTCACTTAGTTACATTTGTAGTATAAGCGTGTTACTCCCTAAGATCGGTTGTTCAGCTTCAGGAAAACTGAGCGAGCAAATGAAAGACAATACAACATTAAATTGCTACAACTAACGAGGTAATGGGTTATAAATCACACTGATAATTCTCACTGCCATATACCCAATGCAAAATCTAAAATTTAAAATCCAAAATACAAAAAATTATGCCCTACGAAAAGTTAGAAATTACCACACCAGCACCCGTTTTATCTTGGGCAAATCACTCATTGGGCCCAGAAGAGATTAAGATGGCAAAAAATGTGGCATCGCTACCATTTGTATTTAAGCACGTGGCATTAATGCCAGATGTTCACTTAGGAAAAGGTGCCTTAGTTGGTTCTGTAATTGCGACCAAAGAGGCAATTATACCAGCTGCTGTCGGTGTGGATATTGGTTGTTTTGTAGGAGATACTTTGATTCCTTTAGTGGATGGTAAATCCTATCGGATTAAAGACCTAATGAATTGGGGTAAAGAGTTTATTGTTTATGCTTGTACGCCAACAGGAAAAATCGTTGCGGCTCAAGCAACTGCTAAATTGACTAGACGAAATGCTCCACTCGTGAAAGTAATTCTGGATAACGGCGAAGAAATTATTTGTACTCCCGATCACCAATTCATGCTTCGGGATGGAAGCTACAAAGAAGCTCAGTTGCTTCAAGCTGAGACTTCTTTAATGCCTTTTTATTCCAAGACTGACAAAGATGGCTACAGCCTGATTGTTCAGCCATATTCCAGTAGATGGCAAAAAGCCCACTGGATTATTGCTAGGTCTGGGTTACTCGGCAAGATTCCCAGGTTTGAGGGACAGAAAACAGTTATTCATCATCGGAATTTTTATGAATCCGATAATCGACCAGAGAATCTTGAATTCATGGGCGATCGCGATCATTCTGCTTACCATCGCTCTCTAGTGGAGCGTAACCAACACTGGCACTCTGCCGAATTTGAAGAGAAAAGAGTTGCTTCCCTTGCTCAAAAAGCAAAAACTCGAGAAGGATACCAATACTATGCCGAACGGGGAACTAAAAATATTCTTCAGTACATGGAACAGCAACCAGAGCATTTTAAAAATGCAGTTGCAGGTAATGGTAATCGAGGTAAGCAATATCTAGTTGAATATAACAAGAGTAAAAAAGGGAGAGAAAAATCTCAAGAAATTGCTAACCGATACTATACCTGTGAGATTTGTGGTGTAGATGTCAAAACTCCAATTGGACTCCACAACCACCGCAAAAAAGAACATCAATGTAATCACAAAGTTGTAGCAGTAAATCCCCTAAATTACACAGAAGATGTTTACTGTCTAACAGTACCGGAGTATCATAATTTCGCACTGAAAGCTGGGGTATTTGTTCATAACTGCGGGATGAGCGCTATCAAAACATCATTTACCGCCGAACAACTCGAAGGTAAACTGAAAAAAATTCGTCTGGATATTGAAGCAGCAATTCCTACTGGATTCAACGAAAACAAAGACGTTGAAAAATCTGTCACCAACTGGCAGCACTGGGATGATTTTAAAGACTTGCATCGCGGTGTACAAGACTTACAAAGCAAAGCGATGAAACAGATGGGTTCTCTCGGTGGAGGAAACCACTTTATTGAAGTGTGTCTTGATACAGAGAATCAAGTTTGGCTGATGCTGCATTCTGGTTCACGTAACATCGGTAATAAACTTGCACAGTGCCATATTCATACAGCCAGGGAATTAGCAAAAATGGCAGGTAATAAATTGCCTGACCCTGATTTAGCTCATTTTGTCGCTGGTACGCCAGAATTCCAAGCATATTGGCACGATTTGCAATGGTCACAAGACTATGCGCGTGTTAACCGTGATGTGATGATGGCGCGTTTTAAGCACATAGTTGAGAAGCATTTAGCCGGTGGGAAGGCAACTAAACCTTTATTGCAGGTTAATTGTCATCACAATTATGCCGAAAAAGAAGTGCATTTTGATGAGGATGTATACGTTACTCGTAAAGGTGCAGTCCGCGCCCAGACAGAAGATTATGGGATTATTCCTGGCTCGATGGGGGCAAAGTCTTTCATCGTTAAAGGTAAAGGTAATGCCCACAGCTTCTGTTCTTGTTCCCACGGTGCAGGGCGTTTGATGTCAAGAAATAAGGCAAAAAATGTCTACACACTTGATGATTTAATTGAGCAAACAAATGGTGTAGAATGCCGCAAAGATGAGGGTGTGTTAGATGAAATTCCTGGTGCTTACAAGCCGATAGAGCAAGTTATGGCAAATCAAGCGGATTTGGTTGAGGTTGTAGCAACACTTAAGCAAGTTCTTTGTGTTAAGGGATAGTTTTGGTAGGGTGGGTAATGCCCACCTTTTTATTTTTTTAAACGCAGAGGCACGCTGAGGAAAGCGCAGAGGTACGCCGAGGAAGAAATGATTGTTTTAAGTGAATCGACAGAACAAATAGAGCTATCTGCCAGCGCTAGCGAAAATAAACTGATGACTGAGGCTGCCCAATTATTAGGGTGCAAAGTCTACTATATACCGCGAGATTTTGAACGATGTGGTACAGCAGAAAATGCTCTATGGCACATTCCTAATTGTTCTCAAATAACTGCTGGTATCTGGATAGGATATATTCCTGAGTTTGAGCGTTATCAAGCTATATATTATGCAGCTTTGGCTAAGGGGATAAAACTACTCAATACTCCTTTAGAACACCAGACAGCACTAGAGTTTGACCTATTTTATCCTCACTTAAAAGGATTGACACCTGAGAGTTTAGTAATTACCTCAACAAGTGAATGTATTGAGGCTGGTGAATTATTAGGATTTCCTCTGTTTATTAAGGGCGCAGTTCAATCTCAAAAAATGCAAGGATGGAAATCTTGTATAGCGAATAATCAGGAAGAATTAATCAGTACTACAGAAGGTTTATTAAAACTTAAATATCATTCACGAGGTAGAGTTATTCTTAGAAAATTAGAAAAATTGCGGCATAAACGCCTAGCCCCAAATGGCTTTCCAATGGGAAGAGAGTTTAGATGCTTTATTCATAATCAGCAGATTCTAAAATATGGTTTTTATTGGGATGAGCAAGATGACTTGAGCAAGTTATCAAAACCAGAAGAGACGCAAGTATTAAAGCTGGCAGTGCTAGCCTCTGAACGCCTTGGGGTTCCTTATATAGCGATTGATATTGGGCAACTAGAAAGTAGAGAATGGATAGTGATAGAAACAGCCGATGCACAATTTGCTGGTCTAAGTCACATTCCTGCACTTGAATTGTGGAATAAGTTGAAAGATATATACTATTAACAGTTTATTGCAGTTTATTTAACAGATTAATAATCGAGTATATCATGCAAAATAGCCAATACGAACAAGAGTATAAGAAAAAAGTAATTGATTTTTTTGATAGCAGAACTAGCTACGATAACGATTACACAATTCATCGCGCTCTGCCTCTATTAGATTTAGCTCAACTGCAAAAGAGGCAAAAAGTATTGGATATGGCAACAGGCACAGGTATCATTGCCATTGCTGTTGCACAAATTGTCGGCTCTGAGGGAAAAGTAACTGGAGTGGATTTTTCTTCAGGGATGCTAGCTCAAGCAAAACAGAAAATTGAAGAATTAGACTTGCAAAATATCGAACTCATTGAAGCTGATGCTGAGTATATCAACTTTCATGATGAGAGTTTCGATGTAATTCTTTGCTCTACAGCAATAGTCTATTTTAAAGATATTCCTGCTGCTCTACGTAAATGGTATCGTTTCTTAAAACCAGGGGGAATTCTCGGTTTTTCTTGTTGCTCAGAGGAATCTTGTGGAGCGCCACTTATCATCGAAATCTGTGAGAAACATGGCATTTCGCTGACAAGTATCAATGAGCCAACAGGCTCTCCCGATAAATGCCGTCATCTGCTTACAGAGGCTGGTTTTAAAAATATTGAAGTGAAGACTAAACAACTAGGTTTCTACCACAATTTAGAGCAAGCTAAAGAATGGAATGGAGGATGGTTTCATCCCAGAGAAAATCCCTTGTTACAGATTTCATCAGAGCAAATGGCAGAATTAAAAGCAGAGTATCGTCAAAAAATTGAAGTAGAGGCAACAGAGGAAGGTGCTTGGTATGAAAATCTTACTTTTTTTGTAACTGGTCGAAAAGTTTAAAGCAAACTCTAACTTTCTATTGTATTTAGCCAATTCATCAAATCAGTTTCACTGGCGAAATCTAGTAAGACTTCGCCCAAGTTTTCTAATTGAACTAAGGACAACTCTTGCAACTGAGATTGTAACCGAGAATTAATTGAACCGAGCCTACGAGTTAATAGACGCATCACTAGCCGCAGTTCTGATTGCCTTCCTTGTTCAAGACCTTGTTCAAGACCTTGTTCAATGCCTCGTTGTCTCCCTTCTTGAAGTCCTTCTTGGAGAATTTCTTGATAAATAGCAGACTCTCTCATATCTTCTCTCCTTAAAAACTGACGAATGAGTTCTGGCTCAAAAACCAGCCCTGCTAGAAGTTGGGTACATACCGAGATACTCTGCTTGGTGGCTGCTTCTTCAATCATACTCACTTGAACTGCTACCTGTTGAAGTAACCTTTGAGGAGAATCTGTTCGCGCCAAAGTTGCCAGAGGTAATAAACCAGGAGATAACAATAATGGTTCTGGATCTTGTTCCCAAATTCGGATGACGCGGTAACGGTGGCTAGTATTGCGGGCAGTAAATTGATCTACAAAGACAGCTTCTGAAGTTGTCGGTTTAAGAAAAATCACTATCTGCTCGATATCGCAATTATATTGTCGATATAGTCGCACCCAATAATCCAACATCCGCAGTGGCAAGGGTGGAGTCGATGCTGGTAAAGTTTGAAACTCTAAATGCAGTATTTGGTTGGCAGTTTGCAAAAATGTTACTGAATCGGCACGGATTGGTTCTTGATTTAATTCTGTTTTGAGAATCTGGATATCCGTTGCCTCAGATGCGAGTAAGTAGCGGATAAAATCTTCTGGATACTGCTCAACCAGATATTTCAGGGTGTTGTCGTATGTCACTTTGATATCAGTTTGGAAATAAACTCATGTAGAGACGTGATATCGCTACATAGTTTGTCCATCAAAAATTTAGTTTAAGTATTGTTTGTTGTTAGCGCTACTGTACGACATAGTAATATTCGCTGATAGCGCTAACATTTAAATTGGGTGTCTTTTCAAAATTACATTGTCAAAGATTGAGGATTTGTCTCAATCAATTTCGCTAAATCTTGCAAGAACGCCGCAGCATGGGCACCGTAAATAATGCGATGGTCAGAAGTAATATTTACTTGCATTTGTTGCCGCACGCCAAATAAACCGTCAGGTGTTGCTACCACTTGTGGACGAGATGCACCGATCGCTAAAATTGAACCTTGTCCAGGCGGTAAAATCGCATCAAATTTATCTACGCCAAACATCCCCAAGTTAGACAGGGTAAAAGTACCACTGTTATATTCTTGAGGCTGTAGTTGTTTTGCTCTGGCACGTTCTACCAAAGACTTCCAAGTACGCGATAGAGAATAAATATCCACTGCATCTGCATTTTGCAGCACAGGTGTAATTAATCCGCCATCATCCATAGCGACTGCTACGGAAATGTTGATATCAGAATGATAAACAATACCCTGGTCTGAGTAGCTAGCATTTAACAATGGGTGTTTTTGCAACGTTACCGCTACAGCTTTCGCCAGTAGCGCTGTCATTGTCACGCCTTTGGATTTAATTTGTTTATAAAGTTTGTCTAACCCATCAGTGGTAATTGTATAACCGACGCGGAAGACGGGCACGGATATGGTAGCTACCATGTTCCGCACTACGGCATTTTGGAAGGTAGTTAAAGGCACGGTTTGACCAGGAATAGCCGCTGCCACTGGCGCGGGTGCTGGTGTTTGAGGTGCTGGGGGTGCAACTGGGATGCTGGTTGGTACAGGTGCTGGTGGGGCAACTGGGGCAGTGGCGGGTTGTTTGCCCTTATTGGACAATGCTTCTACATCTTCGGCAACAATGCGACCGAAGGGACCACTGCCTTGGAGCGTAGTTAAATCAACCTTGAGTTCTTTGGCTAACTTGCGGGCACGGGGTGAAGCTACAAGCCTTCCTTCTTTGTGGTTAGACCCGTTTTGATACGCTAAGGCAGGCGTTGCGGCTGAGGCTGTGGCGGCAACTGGTTCAGGAGAAGAGGTAGGAGTAGCCGCCGCGCCGCCGGAATTGGCAAGAGATTTCGCCTGTTCAATTTCAGCTTCCGTTTCGGCAATGAAGGCGATCGCAGATCCTACCGGGGCAGTTTCACCAGCTTCAACTATGATATGGGCAAGAAAGCCTTCGTAAAAGGTTTCTACATCCATATCTGCCTTATCTGACTCTACAACCACCACTGTTTCCCCTTTTTCCACTTTGTCCCCTGGCGATTTCACCCAGGAGACGATTTTGCCTTCGGTCATGGTAGAACTCAGAGCCGGCATAAATACTTCGTGAATGCTCATAGGGTGGTTTGGGAATCAATGGTTTATGGACTTTAACAGCTTTTATCAGATCGAATTGTATCTTGGCAGGAGAGTTTTGGACTGGAGATTTTATATTTTGATTGGGGAGTAGGGAGTGGGGAGTGGGGAATAGGGGGGAGATGAGGAAGATGGGGGAGAGTTACTAACTTTTGACTCTTAAATTTTGAAGCTTAACCCTTGACTTTAGGAACCTAAATATAACTTAGAGGTCTATAATACAGAGCTATCCTTAATGGTTAGCCAATATCTCGATCTCGTTTTAGTTGTTGACTTGCAAAAAACAGCACGAGTTTCTCACAGATTAAATGGGATTGCTATTTATATCCCACATTCCGCACTTCATTTTGTAATACATATACTAGTAGCAAGAAATACAAGCTTAATTAAATATAAATACATAAACTGCTTGGTAATTAATATAAGCAGTAGCAGAAAAATACCAACTGTTTGAAATTCTCA